>JAJFLO010000348.1 GCA_021772675.1 Verrucomicrobiota bacterium
ATATTGGCATGCTTTATAACTGTTTTTATTTTGGTGCATATTGTCAAAATATCCCATTCAACCAAGCAACGAGAGAACGATATTCTGATTACCAACAGACCATTTTTTGACTATGCACCCTTAATTCCCGAATTAGAATCGAATGGCCCTACAGTGTGTCGAGACACACAGAATTCGATAGTCACGGCAAGATGCTGAAATCATGGTAGATGCTTTGTGAAAAATGCAGGTTAAGCACTTTTGTGACGAAACTGCATGAATTAATCAGGCAAAAAAGTAGCGATGATTTTGGCAAAAACAATACTCTATTTATTGAGTTTTCCTTAGCATAATAATTCCAAAAGCTCCTGCTGTAATTAAAATAATTCCAAGGGATAATCGGTTAAACTCAGACCATTTTGGTCCGGGTTTAAGCCTTGAATCCTGCGGGTTGTCAGCATTATAATATACGATTACAGATTTTCCTATTGGGTTGTCACTGATTGTTTTATAGGCCACTTCTTTTCGAGAGGTTTTCATGCCAAAACCAGGGACATGCATATTCGTTTTAGCGGTGTAGTTGATATCATTCACCTGGTATTTATAGTAAAGCAACGGGATGTACATTCTTCGTTCTATTACTTCATTGTGGATGATAGTTCCTGTGACCTTGGGCCATTTCTTTCTCATCATTCCCTGCATGATTTTATGATACTCGATCGTGGCCATCATCGTTCCTGACAAAATAAGCAGGATGAGGAAACAATAAATTTTGAAATTGTTTTTTGAATTACTCATAAATTTTCAAGGATAGTGTTTATAGTACAAAATGAATTCAAAAACACGGTGTAACGGTCCACCGTGTTTTCTCGCCACACCGATTATAAAAGTAATATATACCGAAAACCATTAGGTTTTCGACAGGTTTCTGTAAAATCACTGCCTGAAATGAAAAACGAATGTCGAAAAACCTACTGCTTGCAGTATAATGATTTGGTTTCGTGCTAAGTTTATAGACTTGTTTTAACGCATAATAAAAATGCGTGAAAATCAAATTTTCTTATTTAACTTTAAGTCATTACCGGGTGAATTCTTTCAATATATTTTTATATTTCTTGAATTTGTTTAACACCAATATTTTTCTTGGACTCAAATGAAAACACAAAAACCTATACTGGCTAATCCTAAAATTCAACGACTTCAGGGACCGTTAATATCGTTTATAGTACATACTCTGGTCATATTCTGTTTGCTGAAATTCGTGACCATGAAAACTGAAGAGAATGTAGATGAATTGGCGGTTTATATCCATAATAGAGAAATCATTGAAATTGAAGAAGTTTTGCCTATGGAAGTTCAAAATATAGCAGAATTAGAGGACGAAGCTATGTCAGTGCCTTTAGAGGCCCCTGTTTCTAAAGACGCTAATCTTGATCAGCTGGAAGAATTTGACTTTGAAAATTTGGAAATGGATGAAAGCGTGGAGTTTAATTTTAATGAACCATTTGTAAATGAACCACTATCAAATCTATATGAAATTTCCGAGCTGTATAAAACTCGAACTACTAAAAATCGTAGCAATGTATTAAATAAATTTGGAGGATCTGAAGCTGGTCAGGACGCACTATTAAATGCATTGCGATGGCTAAAGGGTGTTCAGCTAGAAAATGGTTCATGGGTAGACAAACCGGCTCATACAGCGTTGGCAATACTAAGTTTTCTTGCTCATGGTGATACGACTCTATCGGCCGAGTTCGGATCCAGCATTCAGAATGCGCTACATTTTCTAGTTAAATCAATGCCGACTGATGGTACATTTTGCGGGAATTCTGCTTATGTACATGGGATAACAACCTACGCGTTGTCGGAAGCGTATGGAATTACAAATATTCCATTTATAAAATCAGCTATGGATTATGGTGTCTCCAAAATTGTTGACGGACAACACGTTGATGGTGGATATGATTACAAGTATAAAAAAGGGAAGCGATGGGACCTTTCAATTGCGGGATGGCAAATACAGGCGCTGAAGGCTGCTTATGCAGCCGGTTCAGATAGCCCTGGAATATTGGATGCCCTTGAAAAATCGACTCGGTTTGTGAAGTCGACATATAAAAACGGGAAGTTTGGTTATTCATCGCCAGGTTCTGGTGGAAATATGACTGGGGTAGGGACTTTGTGTCTACAATTACTTGGAAAATCCAAATCGCTAGAGGCAAGAGGTGGATATAATACAATAATATCAAAACGAATCCGGAAGCTCCAGAATATTATTGATGAATCGAATTGGTCAACTAAAGCAGCGAAACATTTGTACGGTTGGTATTATGAAACACAAGCTGTTTTTCATGAGGGTGGGAATGAATGGAGAAAATGGAATAAATTATTTCAAAATGTCCTTTTAAAAAATCAGCATGATGATGGACACTGGCAGGTAAACAAAGCTTCCTATGGGTTCAAAAACGATTTATCTGGAAAGGTTTATTGCACCACGCTTTGCTGTTTACAATTATCAGTCTACTACCGGTATTTGCCAACTTACAAGTTTGTAAAAGAAAACTTTCTAAGACACGTGAAGTTTGATATTACCAACCATAACTCGGAATCTGGGATAATTATTGAGTAGAAGAAGTCGTAAACCGCATTTTATTGCCTATTATTCAGTTAAGGTGTTATAGGGATCTGGTTTTTTGCAGAATTTGTTAAAATTTTTACTGGTAAACGATCCGCATGTGGGACAAAAAAATTACTGCTTGTATAAATTTTAACTACAAATCTGTCGGTATATCAATAAATTCACAATTTATGCCAAATTGCTTCTCGATTTTTTCTAATACTGCTATGACACCGGGAACTTCAGTTTTGTAATGTCCACAAGTGATAACAGTCATACCCAATTCTTTAATGATATGGTAATAGGTGTGATCGCCTTCGCCAGTGATCAAACAGTCAATTCCTAACTGTTTACAATTGTAAATGGCACTTAATCCGGATCCGGAAATGATTCCGATTCGTTTTATTTTTCTATCAGTAAAATCATAAACTCTGGATTGGGTTGTCAGTTTATGATTGAGAATGGTAGCAAGTTCGAGCGACGTAAGAAGTTGGGGTAATTCTCCGTATACTCCGATTTCGACATCTGCATATTTAGCAAACCAAGTCCAATTTAACAGATTAATTGCCTTCGCAATTTGAGCGTTGTGCCCCAGTTCACGATGGGCATCGAGCGGTAAATGGGATGCATACAATGAAATTTCACTTTGAAATAAAAGCCTGAATCTGGACGCAACGAGGCCAGTAAAAACTTTTATTCCTTCACCCCAACTTTCTCCATGATGGACAATGATGTAATCTGCCGATTTCTCAATAGCTTTCTGGTATAACTCCAGGCATGCATCGACCCCACCAATAACGTTTGCGACGGTTGATTTTCCTTCTATCTGCAGACCATTATTCGATTTATCATTGGGAATCGTCTGATTTGCCAGTAGATCTTCCAGATAGTGTGTTAATGTGTTTCGTTCAATCATCAACCAAGTTTTTTGTGAATATGGGTGATGCCGGTATCACCTAATTTTGCTTTTAGACGATCATTTATATAACCTGGGTCTGGTGCATCAGGAGCATGTTGATTCTGCCATAATTTACGACTGGCCTTTAATACATCTCCTCGTGTTACGACACCAATTAGTATATCATCTTCAACCACAGGAATTCGTCTGAATGATTTTCGAAGAAAAATTTCAGCGGCCGCAAAAATGTCTTTTTCTGGAGTTATGCTGGTAAGTTTGATCGACATATAATTGTGAACTTTTCCGGCAGGTAAATCGTAGAATGCTCCATTCGCAAGAATAGACATACAATCCTTTGCTGTTAGCATTCCAACTAATTTCTTGTATGGGCCGTCTATATTAACAACTGGAGCTCCTGAAATTTTATGATCTAAAAGCAAATTGATTGCTGTAAAAATTTCCATCTCCTCGGTTACGGAGATTAATTTTGTAGACATAAAGTCTCTGATAATAGGAATCTTTTCCATAGGGCAATTACCTGGTTTAATGGGTAAATTAAAAAACGAAATAGTGATCTTTACTGCTTTTGGTATGACAACCAGCAGACAATTATGGTGTAAGTTAATATAGAATCAATGCAGTTGCAAGATATTTTAAAACATTCGATAAAAATGAATTAACAATCCTAACCTGAATAATTCATCAGTATTCTGCTGCAAGCCCTAATCTCTGCTCAAATAAGCCGATTAACTCAATTTTACATCTCAGTGAATTTTCATTCACTTTCATTGTGAAACTTTCTCTAATCAATTTATTATGAGCGAGTTAAGTGCTCTCGCGACGAATCGCATGAATTAATCAGGCTAACCGCAGTATCGTTCATGTTTTTAGTAATAAATACGGATTTACTCATATTGCTGTTTAATGAACAGGGCTCGTATTAGCCCTGAAAAAATTTGTAAATAGTTGGTTTGAACTTAAGTTATGAAATTGAATGAAATCACGTTACGTTAGCGCTGATATAATGTACTCTTGCATCTTCTTTTATACTGCAAGCAGTAGGTTTTTCGACATTCGTTATTCATTTCAGGCAACAATTTTACAGAAACCTGTCGAAATCCTGATGGCTGTCGGTATATATTACTTCATCGCAGATGAACTGCGTTCGTTGGCAATCACAAACTGGGCCTGTTTTACCTCTGTCACAACTAAAACCTTTAACGATGATATGTGCTGGTGATTGAATTTGGGACAATTATGAGGCATGGGGGGGATGGGAATTCTTCACTATTTTAATAGCTAATATATTTAATTACTACATGAGCAAAGAAATAGAAAAATCATTTATTCTTGGAAATAAATATGGTATGCATGCAAGGCCAGCCTCATTACTTGTAAAAACAGCTACTGCATTTAATTCCGAAATATTTGTTTTAAAAGGAGATGTTAAAGTTAACAGTAAAAGTATTATGGAAATCCTCATGCTGGCTGCTGAACATGGAGATGAATTAAAAGTCATTGCAGAAGGAGATGATGCTCATGATGCAATGGTAGAAATAATAAAACTTTTTGATAGTAATTTTAATGAATAATCAGTCGAAATGTCAACCTGTTGTAATTAAAAATGATGTTGATCGGGTGTGGACGGTCGTAAAAACAAAATCTAGATGTGAAAAAAGGATTTCGGAATTATGTAATAAGCGAGATATTCCCTTTTATTTGCCCCTGCAACGGAGTATTAAACACTATAAAAGCAAACGTGTTGAGTTTATGATTCCAGTGTTTTCTGGATATATCTTTGTCCATCTTAATTGTGATGCAAAAAAAATCGTTGAAGAATTCCGTCATACCGCCCAACTACTGACGCCGAATAAGGCCATGGAGCAACAGCTGATAACAGAATTGAACGAAATTGAAATGATTGCAGCAGCTACTGCTGCTGGTGAGCTGATTGTTAGACCGGAAATCGTCCCAGGTTACTCTGTACTTATAAAATCTGGCACATTAGCAGGATTAAGTGGAATTGTCAGCCGTAGGAATAATAAGACACGCGTATCGGTAAATGTCGAAATGATTGGATTCTCGGTCAGCATTGATGTGGATGTGCGTGAATTAGAGATAGATTATTAGTGCTTAACTTTCCGGAAAATAATTTTTATGGTCCATAAATCATCCAAACGTTATGAATCCGATTATTTAATCATTGGCAGTGGTATTGCCGGATTATTTGCGGCGATAAAAGCATCTGAATTTGGTTCAGTTATTATTTTGACAAAGAAATCAGTGACAGATTGTAATACGATGTGGGCACAAGGGGGAATTGCATGCGTTATGGATCACGATGATAATTTTGAAAATCATGTTACTGATACGATTGTTGCCGGTGCTGGGTTATGTAATATAAAAGTTGCTGAGTCGATTATTCAAGATGCACCGTCACGCATAAATGATTTATTGGATTTAGGCATAAATTTTACCCGGATACGAGATATCGAAACAGGGATTTCAAACGATAAAAAAAACGACTATGATCTTGGTAAAGAAGGAGGGCATTCAAGGCGACGTATTCTACACAATGGTGATATCACAGGTAAAGAAATTATGCGTGTTCTTTATAATGCGTGTAAAAGTAATTCGAATATTGAAATCTTTGAATCGTTTCACGCTGTTGATTTAATATCTTCCAAGAGGCTGGGGTTCAGTGGTGGAAACCAATGTTTGGGCGCTTACGCATTAAATAGTGTATCAAATAGTGTTCATACATTCCAGAGTAAGTTTGTCTTTCTTGCAACAGGTGGAGCTGGAAAGGTTTATCTCTACACCAGTAATCCTGATGTTGCATGCGGAGAAGGTATTGCAATGGCATATCGTGCTTATGCCAAAATAGCGAATATGGAGTTTTTTCAGTTTCACCCCACCTGTCTATTTAATCCAAAGGCAAAAGCCTTTTTGATCAGCGAAGCTGTACGAGGCGAGGGTGCTATTTTGAAAATTAGGGATAAAGATAAATTTGTTGATTTCATGAAAAAATACCACGTTTTGGGTAGTTTGGCTCCCAGAGATATCGTTGCTAGAGCAATTGATAAAGAGCTCAAACGAACTGGACAGTCATGTGCCTATCTTGATGTCACTCACCACTCGGAATCGTATTTACAAAAACGATTCCCGAACATTTTTGCAACGTGTTTAAGTTTTGGTTTTAATATGTCCAAAGATCTACTGCCTGTCGTTCCAGCTGCGCATTACTGTTGTGGTGGAGTTCATACTGATATAAATGGTAAAACATGTGTAGAAAATTTATTTGCTATTGGAGAAGTTGGTTGTACCGGATTTCACGGCGCAAATCGATTAGCTAGTAATAGCTTATTGGAAGCTCTTGTCGTATCGAATAATGCAGTTGCACAATCCAAACGGATGCTGAACGACCGTGTAAAAAAAGAAACGCCTAAAAAGTCAGATGATGTCATACCGGACTGGAGTAGTGGAGATGCGGTGGATGCAGATGAATTAATTGTGATTTATCATAATTGGGATGAAATTCGGCGATTTATGTGGGATTACGTTGGTATCTATCGAACTACAAAACGATTACAACGCGCAAAAACACGTATTCGCAATATAAGAAAAGAAATTGAGCACTTTTACTGGGATTTTACTATTACCGCAGATTTAATTGAACTTAGAAATTTGGCCTCAGTAGCGGAGATGATAATCGATTCTGCGTTGGCAAGAAAAGATAGTATCGGATTGCATTATAATATCGATTCTCCACTTGCCAATGAATCCGCTGAATTGAAGGAAGTGGTATTGCAAAGGCCTGAAACTACGCGAGTGTCATCTTAAATCTTATGAAAAAACATGGGAAATTAATCTATGGCAGCAGTGAGCATTCTGCTGATTTGCTGTATGCCATTGGCGTTTTTATTCCAGATCCGATTCTTTGGTTTTCTTTAGATTCCAAAACTCCGTTTCTCATTGTAAGTCCGTTGGAATATAATCGAGTGAAAAAGGAGACCAGAAATAAGTTAAATGTTTTGAGTTTTAGTGATGCAAAAGAGCAGTTTGAATTGGATGATTTATCACCTGCATCTCAGATAAATGGAGTCACTAGACATTATGGTGTTTCGAAATGGATGGTTTCCCCTGAATTCCCACTCGCACTAGTGCGGGAATTAGAAAAAAATGGCATACAAATCGAGCCGGAAAAAGCACCCTTTTTCCAAACTAGGGAAATTAAGACAACCTCTGAAATTAAAAAGATAAAGAATGGTATTCGATTAGCAGAATCCGGCCTTAAAAGAGCTCTTGGAATTATTCAGGAGTCAAAAATTGTTAAAAGAACGCTATATTGGAATGACGTCATTCTAACCTCGGAAATCTTAAAAGGGGAAATTAATTCAATAATCTGCAAAAATGGTGGGTCGGCAAACCATACCATTGTTGCATGTGGTAGACAGGCAGCAGATCCTCATTGTACGGGGACCGGCAAATTATTCGCAAATAAACCGATCATAATCGATATTTTTCCCAGAGTATCGTCGACAGGGTATTACGGCGATCTCACACGAACTGTCATTAAAGGTAAGGCACCTGAAATTGTAAGAAAAGCATTTGATGTCGTATTAGATGCATATCAGAATGCACAGCTGAAAATTAAATCTGGTGCGAATGGAAAACAGATTCATCAGGGCATATTAAACTCCTTTACAAAACACGGTTTTAAAACAGATTTAACTTCCAAAGTCCCTTATGGTTTTATTCATGGTACCGGCCATGGATTAGGCTTGGAAATTCATGAAAGGCCACGTATTAACAGCCGTAAATGTCTGTTAAAAGAGGGGCATGTTGTTACTGTTGAACCGGGTTTATATTATCCAGAGTGGGGCGGAATTAGATTGGAAGACGTCGTTGTTGTCAGAAAGAAAAGCTGCACAAATTTAACAGAAGCACCCGTAATTCTAGAAATTCCATAATGAAGTCAAATACTATCCCTGTTTGTTTAACTGTGGCTGGAAGTGATAGTAGCGGAGGCGCAGGAATACAAGCCGACCTGAAAACGTTTGAGTACTTCAATGTTTTCGGTGCCAGTGTCATCACGGCAGTTACAGCACAAAACCCGATGGCAGTTAAATCAATTCATCCGATTCCTGCTACCGAAGTCAAGTCCCAATTAAAGGCTGTATTTGATACGTTAAATATTACCGCAATTAAAACAGGAATGCTTTATTCAGTTGATATTATCAGTAGTTTATTGGAGTTCTTAGAACAAATTAAGTACCGGTTCTTTCTCGTGGTTGACCCTGTAATGGTTGCCGGATGTGGTGCATCACTGTCAAACGATGCAACTATTGATACTCACTTCATGAAACTCTTGAAACGATCGAATTTGGTTACACCCAATATCCCTGAAGCCGAATTATTGCTTAATAAACATCTAAGTTTTAAGTATAATCTAATTGAGGCGGTAAAAGAACTCGCAGATAAATATCAATCAAAATTTCTGTTGAAAGGTGGTCATTCTAAATCAGATAATGCAATTGATTACTTTTCAGATGGCAGCAATGTCTATGAATTTGTATCGCCGCATATCAGCGCGAATTGTACGCACGGAACCGGATGTAGATTATCATCGGCGATTGCGGCTAATATTTCTAAAGGTGAGAATATACTTGATGCCATCCGACTCGCGAAATCATATATTAATCAATCAATTGCACAGATCGAAAAAGTGGGTAAAAACTGCTTTGCTTTAGGTCAACCCCATACAATTGATATAGTGGGAATTAAGATCAATCGTATTTATCAGGGGTGAAGAAAACACTGACTTATTATGAACTTGTATACAAAAGTCATTGAATGCTGGCGTTAAAACTACTTCCCGTTTGTGCCTGAAAGCCCGGCTTTAAATCAATTCTACTGCCTGCTGTAAATACTGCGTTGCCTCCATCGCTTCCATTGCCGACTATCGCGAAAAAAGTTGAATTACCAGCAGCAGTAATCGTATTAACGGCTGACCAGCTTTCATTATCTCCAATCGCAACGGTTATGTTCTGGAGTATTCGATCAAATACTATTTCATCATCCTCATTAATCAATGAAACGGATCCTGTAACTCCGTCGTACATGCCACCGGAAACATTAATTGAAATTGCATAGTTGATATCACCGTCTTCAAGAACATCATCTTGTCCTGTTACCTCAACTGGCTGTGCAATATCCCAGGTCGTTGGCGTAAATGTCAGTGTGCTGCCTAATGTAACCACGCCTTCAGTACTGTCGTTGCTCAATACGGTTAATGTAACCGTTGTCATCGGTTCATTGTCCAGCTTCACT
Source organism: Verrucomicrobiota bacterium (assembly GCA_021772675.1). Lineage (GTDB taxonomy): Bacteria > Verrucomicrobiota > Lentisphaeria > JABSQK01 > JAJFLO01 > JAJFLO01. Next base: position 9,825 of record JAJFLO010000348.1, read on the forward strand.
GTCAAATGCGCTTTGTTTCCACTCTCATCGGTTTCGTTGTCACTGACAACGATCGTCAGACCGGCGATCTCGTCATTGATATTCGTCAGTTGAGCCGAACCGGTTATCCCGGAATAATCGCCGCCAGAAGCGCTGACTGATACACTGTAGATAACATTTTCGTCGCAAATCGTATCGTCCTGTCCCGTTACTTCAACAGGTTTAGCATTGCTCCAGTTCGAAGTTGTAAATGTCAATGTGCTGCCTAACGTAACCACACCTTCACTACTGTCGTTGCTCGATACAGTTACCGTAACGGTTTCGGTGGGTTCACTCGATAACACGACGGTCAAATGCGCTTTTTCTCCACTTTCAGTGGTTTGACTATCACTGACCGTGATTATCAGACCTGCTGTGTCGTTGTCGACATTCGTCAATGAAGCCGAACTTGTAATCCCGGAGTAGCCACCGCCTGATGCGCTAAGTGAAACGGTGTAGTTAACATCTCCATCATCAACCTCATCGTTCTGTCCTGTTATCTCCGCGGATTTCGGAGAACTCCAGTTCGTCGTCGTAAATGTCAACGTACTGCCCAACGTAACCATGCCTTCACTGCTGTCGTTGCTTAACACAGCTACCGTGACATTTGCCGTGGGTTCACTCGATAAGGCCACGGTCAAATGCGCTTCGTCTCCACTTTCATTGGTTTGACTATCACTGACTGCGATCGCCAGACCTGCTGTGTCGTCGTCGACATTTGTCAATGAAGCCGAACTTGTAATCCCAGAGTAGTCACCACCTGATGCGCTAAGCGAAACGGTGTAGTTTATATCCCCATCATCAACCGCATCGTTCTGTCCGGTTACCTCTACAAGTTTTGGAGAATTCCAGTTTGTCGTCGTAAATGTCCGCGTACTGCCAAGCGAAACTATGCCTTCGCTATTGTCATTGCTTGACACCGTAATTATGACGGTCGTTGTCGGTTCGCTATTGAGAACAACATTAAAGAGTGCCTTCGCGCCGGTCTCACTACTAAGATTGTCTGCCACGGTTACTGTCATTCCACGTGTATCGTTATCGGTAACATCTAGGGTGTCGGTATCATCAGGATGGCCGGTGGCCGATGCCGTTATTGTTACCGTCTGCGTCCCATCATCAACGGCATCATTGATTGCACTAATATTAAAAGGTGCCGAGGTCGACTGACCAATGGGGATGGTAACAGATGGCGGAACCATCGCTTCACTACTATCACTACTGTTGAGGTTGACAACCAGTGCGTCAGTGGTGTCGGTATTTCGGCTTACTGTTGCCGTGGTTGCAGCACTACCAGCGTCTTCCGGAATTGAATTTGCCGCGATTGTAAGTGATAGCGCTGGCGGGTCTGCAATAACTGTTACAGTCACTGTTGCCCAATTCGATACTCCTCCATTGTTGTCCTGTGCTCTATATTTAAACGTGGTGGTACCATCGAAATCCGCTGCCGGTGTAAATGTTACATTCACATTATTGTTTATTACGGTGCCAGCGGTATTTGTGGTATCAATCGAATGCACCGTAAGGTTATCATCTTCAATATCATTATCATTTGCCAAAACGTCTATTACTGCTGAACTATTTTCGTTTGTAGAAGGATTAGGGTCATCGTTAGCTACGGGCACATCGTTTATCGGATTTACCTTTATTTTGACACTTCCTGAAAATGCAAGACCTGCTGAGTCTTCTACACTGTAGTTAAAGGTATCAAATCCCGCTGAATTATTATAATTTGCAAACGGCTTGTAACTGACTGATTGCTCGTCACCGCTTATCACGATCTGCCCTTGTTCGGCACTCGTCGTATCCGCCGATATAATTCTGTGACTATCATTAGGGAGATCTGGATCAGTTATGACCTCGACAATAATATTAATGTCAATGAAGTCACTATCCTCATCAATTTGTCCTGCATCGTATGGATTACTACTTGCGTTCGGAAAATCGGGTATTGGTGAAACAGTTATATTGACATTAGCATTTTCAGTTTGAATCCCATCAGATAATGTATAAGGAAAACTGGCTATTCCATTAAAATTGTCGTTCGGAATAAAATCTACGGTCCCTGTATTAGTATTATATGATACTAACCCATCTCCAGTTGTACCTGCAGATTGGAGATTTTTGACGCCAAAGTCGTCTGTATCATTTTCGATTACATCAAATCCAATCAATGAGGCATCTTCTTCTATTGTGATCACATCATTTACTGCATTCGGTGGATTATTTTCAGAAAGTAAAGGAGACAGTTGACCCACCGCAATAACTTCAGGGTCGCCAAAGTCTGTGGGATAAGTTTCCAATAAACCTGAAGTAGAGAACTTCATTATCTTATCGCCAATTTTGTCGGCGACGTAAAGAAAATTTCCAGTAGAATCAAATTTCATATCAACCATTATTGGAGATGAATTTGTATAAAACAGGGACCCTGTATTACCTGTTGATGGAAAATCGGTTCCATCGGACTTAAATCGACGAATAGTTTTACCAGTTAAGGGTAACACATACATATTGTCATTACTGTCGCATTCTATCCTTTTTGGTGCGCCAACGTCTGTTGATGACTTAAACAAAACAGGCACATTACTATTGTATGGGTACTGTAATTTAATTATAGCATTATTTGTAAAGTCCTGTGCTATATATAAATTTTGCCCGCTATCAAAAGCGATGTCTACGGGGGAAGAATCAAACGGAGTATCTGTATTTGTTAAAATCGTAAGCTTGCCTCCTGTTTCAGTATTAAAAGACATTAAGCTATGTTGGGTGCCATTTGCTCCCTTATTGAGTACGTATAATCGGCCATCCGGTCCTACTTCAACTGCTACCGGGTCGCTTAAGTCATCATTGTTATCGTCCGCAAATGTTTCGAGTTTAATTCCCGTGGTTGACACCTTGTAAACTTCATGGTTAGTTTTTTCTGCGACATAGAAAAAGTGATCATCCGGGTCAAAAGTAAAACTCGAAGGGAATTTACTTGTTATATTATTTCGATCCATAAGTATTTGTTCAACGGGTGTGGTGTCACCAAGATCATAGTATATAATATTGGGCGATCCTCCATAGAGAATGTAAAGACTTTCATCTACGGAGACTCCCGGGAAAGTTTCCTCTGCGTCTTGGTTGATCGTATATGCTTGTCCGCCAACGGTAAAAGTTGCTGGACTTCTATCCACTCCCGTATCATTTCTTTTAACACCATATTGGATAGTACCATCGTCTGTACCGGTTAATGTCCGTGGATCGAATTCGATCCAGTCAGGAGCATCAATAATATCCACTTCCCACTGACAGTCCTCATTGGTAGCACTAATCGTAATGACAGCAGTCTCGGGTTCTGCACTATGTGTTCGTGATATTGGATTTAATGTAATGGTGCAAGCTGCACTTTGAATCACTCTGAAAATTTCAACTATTTCCAAATTCTGATCTTTAATTGAAATGGTACCTTCTCTCGGCACCGTAAATAAATTAGAGTCTACATCATAGTTAACGGTATTTCCATTTTTCGTTACATTTTTAATCCAATCTGCTGGAGTACCAATGGCGGTCCACGAACATCCCGATCCAGCAGTAGTCACTGTGAAGGAACTTGATTCGAAATTGGAACTATGTTGTTGGCTATTCGAAGACAAAGTAAATGTGCAGGCACCGTCTTGGTATACTGTGAAACTCTTTAGAATATCATTTGTGGTGACATCTTTTATATGGATGGTTCCTGCGCGATAGCTGTTCCCCGGATTGTCATTATTTGTCACGATATAATTAACTGTATCAATGCCTAATTGATTATTGCCGTTAACATTTGTTATCCAATTATCGTTTGAGTCAACAACCGCTTTCCAGCTGCAGGTGGTACCAGTATTAACAGAGAATGAATCTGACGACTGGTTAGACACGTATGAGTACGACCACCGAGTGACAATTTATAATCACATGCGGTCGCTATATTGGTGCCGTCGTACGTCGCGATAATACCACCGGGAGCGAAATCATCACCGTCCTTATTCGAATATAAAAATGCCCCCAGCCCTGTTTGCACGCCATGCTGTTCTGTATTAATATTGACCCCGTTGACATATACCCGATGGCTTGGGAAATAGCTCCCGCTAATTTCATACACATAGGCCCCATCTACATTGAGCGTATAGCGGATCGCATGCCAGGCCAACGGTGCATGTGGATATTGAAAATCTTTACTGAAAACGTATTGACCCACTGGATCTATTCGCATTTCATGCATATGTGTTCTATCGGCGCTTGGATTATCGGGTGTGACCGCAGGAGCGTGCGGTTCACTGGGAAAATACCAGGAAAGCCAATAAATCGGTGTAAATCCATTGCCTACATCGTTTTTTATTAGTGAAGAGCAGATTAACGCATTATTCGACGTAAAAAACGAGACTGGCTGTATATACAGATACCCACGGTATTCCATCTTGCTCGTAAAGTCTTGCCACTCTACGTTGTCGTCGACAAAAGGTTCATCAGCAGAAGGTGGGTCTTGTCTATTGGCCAGCTCAGAGAGTTTAAGCAACCCTCGCCCGATACCTTTCTCGATTTCATCGGTCAATTCTCGACCTAATATTGCACTGTCTGCCGCTAAGATTGATTCAAATTCACCAACGACCAGGCCAGGCTCATTGTCAATAAATGAAATGATGCGTGCTGTCGGTCCCACAACTATTTTAATCGAATTCGTTGGCCCGTTCTGGACTGTGGCTGTGAGCGTATAAATATTGGGGTCAGGATCAAATTGAACTAAAACGCCTGGTCCTGTGTCTTCATCGTTGATAAACACCGTTTCTGTATTCTCCGGAAAAATTTTCCATTCAACCGAATTATCGCGTGGGCTGCTGTTAGTGGTCAAATTAATACTCAATATTCGATCTGGATCTGAGTTACCTAAGTCCCAGCACAGATTACTGGTATCAATATCAAATGCGGAAAAACAATTAATCGTTGATCCTCCAATCAGTATCCCTATTAATAGATAGAGAGATGTAACTTTGAGCAATCGTCTGTATTTGTGGTTTTGCTTACAAAAATTTTTTATTTTAGTCATCGAGAATATTTCCTTTATGAATCGTTGCATGGGTTACGAAAAACGTAACGGTTCACGGTTCCGAGGTTCAAGGTTTAATCGTTGAACTCCTGGACCTTGAACTTTGAACCCCGTAAACGGTTAGCGAAAAACAGTGAATTTTATTCTCAATTACCTTTCCTCTAAAACCTCAATTCGCTGCGTCAATACATGACTCTTTTTATTCATCTCAATCATATACAGCGTCAGTTCTTCTATCTTTTGCATCTGTTTTACAAACATGTCGGACATCGACAAACCTGCATGCTCAAGTTCCCGGGATGACGGTATATTAGGAAGGTGTTTATGGTTGGCGATATGCGTTTCCACTGCCTGTAAGGACGGAAGTTTATAGTCAGGCTCAAAAACATAATCCGGCCAGTTAGCAGAAAGCTCGACCGTAACTTCTTCCGCAATTATTTTACCATCAACGGCAAGTTTGTAGGAGGCCGGTATTGTATCCGTACCAATAGCGACGCCACCATTCTGTAAATAAATATCGGTCCCGTTTGCAGAAATCCACTCTGGCTGGGGTACAGGCGGGGGCGGGGGGAGTGGATAGGTATGCGTGTAAGCAGAGCCACTTAAAGCTCCATTATAGTTATCACCAAATGCCCCGACTACGACAAGATCGTTGAAAACCGACACAGAATATCCGAAATGCTTATTTCCTAACGCATCGGATGGAGTCAGTTTTGTTGTGTTCCACTGGGTGCCATCCCAAAAATACATGTAGGCAGAACCTCCTATACTGCCAGTATTGTTATCATCACCATATGCCCCGACTACGATAAGATCATTGAAAACTGACACTGACTGACCAAAATAATCAGCTGCGACACCGTCGAACGCAGTCAATTTCGTTTCATTCCACTGGCTACCGTCCCAATCATAAATGTAGGCGGAACCACTAGAGTTACCATTATCATCATCATGATTTGCGCCTACCACGATACGGTCGCCAGATACTGAAACCGACCTACCGAAATTGTCAGATGCTGTGCCGTCGGAGGCTGTAATTTTGGTTTCGTTCCACTGAGCGCCATCCCAGTCATAAACGTAGGCCGAACCGCTTTCACTACCGTTATCGTCATCGTAATAGCTGCTCACCACTATACGATTTTCAGAGACTGAGACTGATGTACCAAAATAGTCAGTTGCTGCCCCATCGGAGGCAGTAATTTTAGTTTCGTTCCACTGAGTACCATCCCAGTCATAAATATAGGCCGAACCGCTTTGACTACCGTTATCGTCATCGTAATGGCTGCCTACAACGATACGATCTCCAGAGACTGAAACTGAATTACCAAACCTGTCCCATGCTGCGCCGTCGGAGGCTGTAATTTTGGTTTCATTCCACTGAGTGCCATCCCAGTCAAAAATATAGACAGAACCACTATTATCATAATTATCATCATCTCCGTGAGCCCCTGCCACGATGCGATCACCGGATACCGCTATCGAATATCCAAAAAAATCTTCGTATGCACCATCAGATGCCGTCAGTTTTGTTTCGTTCCATTGGCTGCCGTCCCAGTCATAAATGTAGGCGGAACTGTTAGATATACCATGTGCTCCAATCGCAATACGACCATCTGATGCGGACACCGAATTTCCAAAATAATTACTTATGGCGCCGTCGGATGCCAACAATTTAAAATCTTCGTTGGCTGCTTGAGTCGCTGAAATCGCTGAAATCATTAGCGCAACGATCAGTAATATTGATTTAACATATCGATTTCGGATCCTAAAAAACCTAATGTTTTCATTGATTACTACAGTTGTTTTGAGTGTGCTCATATTATGTCTCCTCTTTTGATTATTATTTTTACGTCTATGAATTTTGTGTTGTTTCTTGTAAATCAAATTCTCGATTGATGGAACGGGGTCTATCTACAAAAAATCCGAATTATGCATTTTCAATAAGTCAATAATTCCTTTCACCATGACAAGTGACATAGGTATCACAAACAAATCTTCTAACATTGGTTGTTATTATGATGGGAGTATCTTCAATATCAGTACGGATTAAAATATTATAGGCAATAAAAAACGCATTACTATTCATGAATATTTAACACATTAGATTGAGCCGATTTCCCCCATAAATGGCCCACGACTAAAATTACCCTAAAACCAGTGTTAGAAATATTTTTTTCTTAATTTGATAAACTGAATCCCCACTATCAAAAAACACCAAAGACGCTGTACTTTATTTTATATTTGTATTCCCAAAAAATCTCATTTGCTCGAAAGAATCAAATCCGCATCATTAAAACGTAACGCTAATTTGATAATCCTGATGTTGCATATGTTAGTTTTTAGCCCACCAATGGGTTTTGCTTTTTTCACGTCAAACTTAACCTCAATATTAATACTTTTTCAGTTTAGTTAGAGAGGAGATTACACTCACTTAACGAACAAAATAAGCATCCTTTTTGATTTGAAATTGACGGTTATAATAAGGATTTTAGCAAAGTTGTCAAGAATAAATATAAAAAAATAATATATTTTTATCAACAAACTTCAGACGTTGGCATTTTAATTGCGAAGTTAGTGGCTTAGGGTGAAAAGGGGGTATCGGTGGATATAAGCCAGATTCTGTATTCATAATAATTTGAGGTATATAACCCTGAAAAAAGGTTTATATCGACGTTATTATTCTGAATGATGACCATTAATCTATGCGGTCTACCCAAAACTTTTTCTTTCGAAGTGATACGAGCAGCATCTTGTTTCTTATTTGACCTTGCTTCAGGAGGGGTTTACCTAGCAATTAGGCTTACGCACTAATCCGGTGGGCTCTTACCCCACCATTTCACCTTTTCCTGTATCTTTGCTTAATAAATTAAACAAGTTCTACAGGTAGTTTAATTTCTGTGGCACTTTCCTGATAGAGAATTATTGTCCTCTATATCCTGAATTTCTTCAGGACTCCTTGCCCTACGAAGTCCGGACTTTCCTCTTCATTGAAATTTCAACGAAGCGGCCATCCTCCACCGATACCTGAAAGTTTAGACTCTAGTGTAATTCAAAAAGTAGACAAATTCAAAATTATAAATCTATATATACCGACAGCCATCAGATTTTCGACAGGTTTCTGTAAAATTGTTTCCTGAAATGAATGACCAATGTCGAAAAACCTACTGCTTGCAGTATAATATTCAAAAAATTCGATTAGTCGGCTTGTTCTATTAATTCCATTGATTCAATTTCAATGAGCGGGCGAGGCCATCCTTTTAACCAGCGTTGGTGACCAATTAATTTCACCTTTTCCCATACCCAATCGTCTAAATTGAAATTCCCTGAATTTAAATAGGCTAACGGATAATATTGTGAATCAATATTGATCGCAATTGAATATGTAAACGGTTTATGATCATCATCAAGTATGATAATTGTTCCAGTCTTTTCCACTTTTTTCGGTTTTCCTATATAGGTAAGTGTTGGAACCATCTGTTTTCCCTTAAGCGCTACTATGTTTTTCCCAGAAATCATTTTTGGATTGTTATCTACTTTATGGCCCTCCCGTGTCTGAGATTGTTTTTTATCTGATATTTTTTCAGATGATTGAATTTTTACCGAATTAACAGTGGAGGGAGCTGGCTCTAGTGGTTTTTCAATAATTTCTTTACGCACATAATTTCCGTGAATCCAAACGATAGCGTGTTCCGGCGGAACAATTTTTACCCATTTTTCTTCATATTGTTTAAGTTCTTCTACCTGGTAGCTTTTTGCCAATGTTGTATAAGTTGAAAAAATAGTTCCAGGACCTGAGTAAACCAATGTCTTCTCAATTGTTTTGTTTTCTGCATCCAAATTTTTTCTGGAAATCCACGCTTCAGCATGACTTGGAGCACCTATGCCTAACCATTCATTTTGAGTTTTTATTATATTAATTGTGTCACCTTTCTTTAATTGACACACTACCTCATATTTTACTGCAGGCCTTGCGCGAACATTGAGAATATTCGCAATAATTTCTCCTTTAACGTATTGTTTGGATTCATCCTTCATATTAACTTCGCAGAATGCTAAACTGTAGAATTGATAAATTAGGATGATTGCTGCAATAGCTTTTATTTTATACATTTTAGGTATCATAGAGTTTTATAAAATGAAAATTGTAAAAAAATGAAATAATATTGTTTGTAACAAAGAAGGACGGGAGTTAGTAGTATAGCCGTTTTTATTTTTGCCACTAAATGGGGTTGTAGCGCAACTGGTTAGAGCACCACACTGTCACTGTGGAGGTCGCGGGTTCGAATCCCGTCAACCCCGCCATTTTTCCATTCTTAAATCCCTTGCTAAACTGAAACGTCAGTCGTGATTTTACATTTCGTTTTCAATTTGATTTCTTAGCCTGAATAATTCATAAAATTTCGTAGTGAGAGTCATTAGATTGCGTTAGATCAATGAGTTATGAATTTTATCTGCGTACAGGAATCATGAACTATTTCGAATTCGGATAATTTTGTAACCCATTGATATCGCATAATATTATGGCTCGTAATATAAAGTTTATGAATTATTCAGGTTAGGTTATAACAAGCTGATCTTACATTACATATTAATCAATTTGGAATCTGTTTTACTGAAGCAAGTTTTATTATGTCTTCTGCTATTGAATCTATATTTACATTACCTCCATTATTATTGAGATTCCATATCCTTCCCCACTGATGAACGTTTATTCTTTCCTCTAACAATTTTTTTCGCTCGCTTGAGGATATTTGCCTGTCAATTTTTTCCAGAGCTTCTTTTTCTGAAATATTATGAGCATTCATCAATCGTTTTAGTCTCAAATTTTTTGAAGCATTAACTATGATGACATTATTATTAACTAAATTCGTCCATTTTGCTTCTACTAATATTGCGCCTTCGATTATTATGATGCCTAATGGCGTTTCTCTTGTTTCTTCATACAATCTTGCAAGCATCGGTTCATGCATTAATTGATTTAATTCCACTAATGATGCCGCGTCTGAGAATACAATCTTCCCCAATTTTTGCCGATCGATCGTCCCATTATTTCCGACAATTTTCTTTCCAAATCGATTGACAATTTTTTCTCTGGTTTTTTGATATATAGAACTATCAGTCGCCTCTAATACATGATGACCAATTTCATCCAAGCTTATGTACGATGTTGTAATTTTTTTGTTTATAGTATGGAGTAACTTTCTTGCAATATACGTTTTTCCTGCTGCAATGCTGCCCGCCACTCCTATAGTAAATTTCCCCAATATTTTTTTTTCTAATTCTTCTTTTACGCATAATGGGCAATAATCACTTACATCGCCGCCCTCTTCAACGATTGCTTTGACAATCCCTGAACTTATATGAGATAATTGGCGTCGAGTAGGGAAAAATACAGTATCTACAGAAGGGTGGAGTGTTTGGCTGACTGCAAATTGGACTAATTCACCTTCTAAATCGGAGTTATTCCGAACACCTCTTATAATTACATCGAAATCGTTTCTATAAGCAAATTCTCCGAGTAATCCTGAAAAACTTAAACATCTCACATTTTGAAATTGATGCAAACATTTATTCGCCAAATCAAGTCGTTCTGAAAACGAAAATAGATAGTGACCGGACTTATTAGGGTTTTCACCAATTGCTACTGTCACGTTATCGTAGGTTTGTGCTGCTCGTTTTACGATGTCTATATGACCGTAGGTTATTGGGTCACCTGAAAATGCGTATATTGCATTCAAATTTAGAAACCTTTCAACTTCGGTTTAATATATGTCAAGTTATAATGTGAGGTAACATTGGGCAATTGGCAAATCTTTAGTCTGAATCGATCACATTTTTAATGATGTTATCTATTAATTGATATATGATTTTGTTTACTGATTAAAGAGAAGCATGTATGGCACTGATTCGCAGGTGGGCGTTTAATAATCGTCTCTGATTATAGGTGTGCCTTTGAAAATACACGATTACTCAGCAATATGAAAACTGTTTTTTGTTGTTGTTAAGATTCTGATTATAAACGGTTAACTGCGAGTGAAATGTTTATAGCCGGAGAGAACAAATAATAAGAGATTTAATCAAAAATTAATAAAAAGTCTAAAAATTTTACATTACACTATGTCCAGTGCATTAAGCACTTTGGAGTGCGCAGACCCGGCTGCGCTTTATAAATTTGTGGAACAAATAGAAGTTGGGTGTTTATCGAGTGGTGCAGTAATCCTTCCTACCACTCCGTGGTAAATGAAAGCGGTGCCAGGTCACCGCACTCCAAAGACGCTTGATTCAAGCGTCTAAGCCACCGGTCAACTCGAAATGATTATATGCATAAAAATATTGTGTAAAATGAAAGGCACACCCCTGATTATTAAGCAATAATGCTTTTTTGTGTTGTTGGCTTGAGTGCTGGTATCGGGAAAAATGCGGCATCTTATAGCCAGTGATGCCATCTTTATTTTTCGACTACTATTTTTGATTGTTGCTTCCTCAACAATTGCTTAAATGAAAGAAATAATAACGGGCTTTATTCATTGGACCTTAACCTTGACGTATCGACAAGGTGTGGTTTTTTCCCATTTTTAATCCGGCGCATATCTTCCAGGCATTCATAGGCCGTGACATAACGGTCTTCTGGGTTTTTCCCCATCATCGTTTTAATTACCAATGCTACATTTTCATCTATGGTTGGAATGACATCTCTAATATCAGGCGGATCTTCATCCAATCGCGCATTAACTACATCCATGAGGGAATCATAATCAAACGGTGGAACATCTGTTATAATGTGATATAACGTAGCTCCCAATGAGTAAATATCAGACCGATTATCTTGGTATGCCCCTTCCGTAATACATTCCGGGCTTAAGTAATATGGTGTTCCTTCTACAGAACTTATATCAACTGCCGCATTTTCATGAGCGGTGACCATTCCAAAATCAAGTACCTTTACGTTTCCCTGGTCATCAATCATAATATTCTGCGGTTTGATATCTCGGTGTATGGCTAGATAGTTTGACCATACATAGTCAAGCGCATACGAAACATTTGTGCCAACATTTAGTGCTGCATTTTGGTCCATCGCGCCATAGCTTTCTAGGTACTGTGCCAAATTTATACCATCGATAAATTCAAGTTCTAACACCAATATTCCATCAATTTCGTTTCCCCTGACCGTTTTTACGATATTTTGATGTTCCAGTTCAATTGAGAATTCCACCTCTCTTAGAAACTCGCGTTTTGATAAACTATCAGAATTTACACAGGCATGAAATAATTTTAACGCAACGATTTCACCCGTGTTAGGTTTATTTGCTTTGAATACTATCGCATTTGCCCCCTCGCCTACTTCAGCAAGAATTTCGTATTCACCGAGGAAAATTGGTTCATTTTCGTTTGTTATAATTACGTTTAGTTTGCTGCAATTTGGACAACTGAATATCCGTCCTAATTCTTCGTCGGGAATCTGAACTCTTTGGTCACAATGTCTGCAAATCATAGTATGAATTATTGATTCGTATTGATTTGAATTAAATCGGTTAGTTAGACTGTAGCCCGACGATAAATTCTGCACGACGATTTTTAGAATAAATTGACTCCGAATGGCCATTTTCTAATGGTTTATCTTCACCATAGGAAATTGTCTTGATTCTTTCATCGTCTATCGCCAATTTTTCTAAATAATTCTGTACCGCGATAGCTCTTTTTTCCCCTAAAACTCTATTATATTCTTCGCTTCCACGTTCATCACAATGACCCTCGATTATTAATGAATACTGTGGATTATTTGAAAGATATTTTGCAAGTTTTTCTAATTTTAAGCGTTCAGTTTCGCCAATAAATGATTGATTATAGGCAAAATGAATCGGTGTCCAGCGGCGGTCTTCGATTTCCTCAAAAATTTTCTCTTGCGAATCGGGTGCGACTCCACTAAACTCTTCCCACTGTAAGTCAATTGGTATTAAAGTTATCAGATTTTCCTCTTCTGCATGAGTCTCGAAGGGGATTAATTCTACCATTTCCAATTCATTTTGTTCAGGCGTCTGATTGATCGGTGTTTTAGACGAAATTGGATCAAATGCACCAGGGTAGTAATTTAGATCCAATTGAGGTTTGGTGCAGCCACATAATAAAATACAGTTAATTAAAAAAATAATGATAAAATTTTTATTCATGATTTACTCCTTCTATGTTAAGGGTGAATTGTCCTTGTTGAAAATTACAGGAAGAAATGGGGTTAAAAGCATTAGCCTGCATTATTTATAAACTTTTGTAGTGAGAGTCATCAGATTGCGTGAGATCAGTGAGTTATGAATTTCATTCGCGTGCAGAAAGAGTGTTGAAAATCCGCCGCGGTGGAAACTATTTTGAACCCGAATAACTTCACAACTCGTTGGTATTATGTGATATGATGACTTGTAATAGAAAGTTTATGCATAATGCAGGTTAGCAGACACGGATTAAATAATTACCTCGATAACAAGTTATTAATGTTTTATATATATGATTTATATTTCATTTCAAGTGGAAAATGGAAATTATAGGAGCCAATTTTTATGGCTTTAATGTTTTCTGGGATGTTATTGCGTGAAAATAGGCGATTAATTTTAGATCAATATTTTTTGACAATCTCTATATTTAGCGTACTTTAGGCTGTTTTGAGTGTAATGTTGTTTATTCGTTAACGAAACTAATTTTCCTAACAGAGGTATTATGGCTTCAGGTAACCCTAAGTTAATTATTTTGTCAGAACAGTTTGAAGGCCAGAAGATCCACGAATTATCAGACCAAATGTATAGCATTGGGCGGATTGAGGAGCGATCTATCTGTATTCCTGATACGACAGTAAGCACAAATCACTGTGAGTTGGTCAGAAACGAAGATGGATCATACCGGGTTGTTGACCTAGGGAGTTCAAATGGTACTCGGATTAATGGAGCACTCATCACTGAGCAGTCGCTAAATCACAGCGATATGCTTCAGGTTGGAGGAATTGAAATATTATACCACGCGGACGATGAAGATCATGGCGAAGGACAAAGTGCAACTACAGGGATTAACTTGGAGGATACAGCAGGGGGATTACAAATTCAGGAATTAGGCAATGTTGACCCGTTTAAAAAGGGAAACAAAAAAGGCAATAGCAAAATTGTAAAAATAGTACTTACAGCTATATTCTCAGTATTAGGGTTGATTGTTTTATTATTTTTAGGGAAATTGATTTTGAAAATGTTTTAGCCATAAAATACAATACAACAGTCAATTTATAAATACAGATAACTTGTCACATGCATAGACTTTGCATGCCCAAATATTTCTTCTCACATTCCCGCTTTTTATTTTTCCTGTGTTTCTTATATAAATTCGTCTTAGACGTGTGTAGGTGATTGCAATTTAACGATTTGTCCGCCGGAAAGCAGGAGTAAGATGATTTGGGTTCTATGAGAAATGCAAGTTGGCTGAAAAAACATTTTAGCTTTTCAATACCGAACGGAAGTTTTTGATAGGTTTCTGTAAAGTTACTGCCTAAAATGACAAAGGATCGTCAATTGGCCTACTGCTTGCATTATAATTAATACAATTAATGTAGTAATTAACCTGCATTATTCATAAACTTTTGTAGTGAGAGTCACCAGATTGCGTGAGATCAGTGAGTTAATAATTTCATTCGCGTGCAGAAATAGTGTTGAAAATCCGCCGTGGTGGAAACGATTTCGAACCCGAATAACTTCACAACTCATTGATATTATGTGATATCATGACTTGTAATAGAAAGTTTATGCATAATGCAGGTTAGGCTGTAGTTTTTACTGAACTGTTTTTTTATGTGGTGCCATTTTGCATTTGACTCACGACAACTGGTACTGAATGAGAGAATAACATTTAATCATGTGTAATAATTTGAGACGGTTAGTTTTAACGGATTAAGGACATAATTTATGGCGCGAAATGACTACGACAAGGAAAAACGAATACCCGAAAAGGAATCAAGTGAACCTACCGGTGATGGTTCAGGAAATAAAACTGACGGGAAAGGTAAAAAATTAGAGTCAAAGTTTTCACCTCCATCGCCACAGGGATATCTAGTGTGGCTGATAATATTGCTCGCGATTCCGCTGGGGCTTTTTTATTTTCATAATCAGGAAGAAGCTGATACACTTAAAACTTCGGAATTTGAATCGGCGTTACAGGACGGTAGAATTGTCAGTGTTGTGATACAGCACGAACCCACTTCAGGCAGCAGAAAAATCGTTGGAGACTATCGTCCTAACGACAGTGCTGTCACTCGAAGATACAAATTGGAGGTTATTTATACCGATGCACTTGATCAGCTGATTCGCGAAAGTTGTGATGACCGGCAAACTGTAAATGTTTCAAATTTCTTTGGCAATTTGATGATTTCATTGTTTCCAATTATTTTACTTGTGTTGATTATTTACGTCCTATTTGCTCGCCAGATTAAAACTGCGGGGAAAAGTGCTCTTCAATTCGGGAAGAGTCGCGCGAAACTTAACCAGAACTCGGAGAAAATTACCTTTTCTGATGTCGCAGGTATTGAAGAGGCAAAAGAAGAAATTGAGGAAATCATTGAATATCTGAAGGATCCTGAAAAATTTCATCGCCTTGGAGGTAGAATCCCAAGGGGGGTTTTAATGGTTGGTCCTCCTGGAACAGGAAAAACATTATTGGCAAAGGCAATCGCAGGTGAAGCAGAAGTTCCTTTTTTCAATATTAGTGGGTCTGATTTTGTTGAAATGTTTGTTGGAGTTGGAGCCAGTCGGGTAAGAGACATGTTTGAACAGGGAAAACGAAATTCGCCGTGTTTAATTTTCATAGACGAAATTGATGCGGTTGGTCGTTCAAGATTTAGTGGTATTGGCGGAGGGCATGATGAACGTGAGCAAACTTTAAATGCGCTCCTTGTTGAAATGGATGGATTTGAGGGGGATTCCGGGGTTATTGTCATCGCGGCAACTAATAGGCCGGATGTGTTAGATCCGGCACTCTTGAGGCCGGGACGATTTGACCGGCAAATAACAATTGATTTACCAGACGTAAAAGGGCGTTTGGGGATTCTTAAAGTTCACATAAAAAAAGTTAAAATCAATGAAGAAGTCAAGCTGAATATCATCGCCAGAGGAACGCCGGGGTTCAGTGGAGCTGATTTAGCGAATTTAATCAACGAAGCAGCCTTGCTCGCAGCTAGAGTGGATAAAAATGCCATTGATATGGAAGATTTAGAAGAAGCAAGAGATAAAGTCAGGTGGGGTAAAGAACGCAGAAGTCGTAAGATGGATCATAAAGATCGGGAAATCACAGCCTATCATGAAGCAGGACATGCACTTGTTTCTCTTTATTGCGAGCATGCGATGCCTTTGCACAAAGTTACAATAATACCTCGAGGTTCTGCCTTGGGAGCCACAATGTATTTACCGGAGAAAGACCAAATTCATCTTTCTCGATCTGAAGTTTTGGACACTATTGCAACCATTTTAGGGGGACGATTCGCAGAAAAAATAATTTTTGACGAAATTACGAGTGGCGCTTCAATGGATATTAAACAGGCAACAGGTTTGGCTCGTAATATGGTATGTGTATGGGGAATGAGTGATAAGCTTGGGTTCCTTAGTTATGATGCACGTGAAGAGCACATATACGTCGGCAGAGATATTACCCGGAAAGTTGATTACAGTGAAGTCACAGCACGCGAAATTGATTTGGAAGTAAGGGCCATCGTTGATGGTGCTGCTGTAAGAACAGAACAAATTTTGACTGATCATAAAGATCAGTTAATTTCTCTGGGTGATAAGCTGCTTGAGCAGGAAACCATGGATGTCAAAGAAATTAAGATATTATTAGGTTTTCCAATCGATTCTGTAGAAGAACAAAAAGACGATATTGAGGATAATCAGCCTGCTGATTTTGCAAATGCAGAAAAAGAAGCCGATAGCCCTGGCGAGAGTTAAGATGAATCGGGGTCTACAGATTTTTAATTTTGAGCTTAAAGGTGGCTTAGACGCTTGAATCAAGCGTCTTTGGAGTGCGGTGACCTGGCACCGCTTTCATTTACCACGCAGTGGTAGGAAGGATTACTGCACTACTCGATAAACATCCAACTTCTATTTGCTCCACAAATTTATAAAGCGCAGCCGGGTCTGCGCACTCCAAAGTGCTTAATGCACTGGACATAATGTAACATTTTTAGACTTTTTATTAATTTTTGATTAAATCTTTCATTGTCTGGTTTCTACAACTATAAATAGTTTACTAGCAGTAAACCGTTTATAACCAGAATGTTAACAATAAAAAAGTCAGTTTTTATATGCTTAGCGATCGTGTACTTTCAAAGGCACACCCCTTACTAAAACTATGGACAGATTAATCCATAAAAAACTTAAGTTGAGGGCATTCAGTGTGACCCTAAAAAGGTTAGTCCTATTCAGGCTGAACATTTCCGGATTTTATCCCCTTTATTGCTAAAAAGTCAAGCTTCGTATTGTATTCGATCCAAAATCTAATTATCTTGATAGCCTTTAAGAAATAAAGTTATTTATTCCCCCTAAATCTAAATAAATAATTAATTAATTAAAACCTTAAAAGGAGAGAATGGCGATGCCGACAATAAAAAGTTCACTACCACAATTAAAGCAAGTAATGAACCCGCGTCAGGGAAAAATCCTGGTTGCTCCAACGCATCAATTTCTTCTGGCTTTCGCGATTTGTTTAGGTATGATTTTCATCGGCAATGTAGCATTTGCACAAGAATCGGATGATGGAATTTGGGAAGTGATTCATGATCTTCCTGCCGAACGGGCAGCATCTAAAGCATGGATCCGACCTCAAGTTGCAACGATTTATAATTTAGATCGCTCTACATTAAAAGCAAGATTGAGTAATGCACCAATGGAGTTTGATACCCCAAATGTAGACGATCTTCCCATCTTAACAATACCAATGCCGAATGGTACTTATGCCCGATTCCGATTTGAGGAGTCACCGATCATGCATCCTGATCTTGCTGCCAAATATCCTGACATTAAAACATATTTAGGTCAAGGCATCGACGATCCCTCCGCAAGCATTCGGTTTGATGAAACCCCGAGTGGTTTTCATGCTCAAATACTTTCCCCTAATGGAGCCGTATATGTTGACCCCTATTCCAGAGGAGACACACAGACTTATTCAAGTTATTATAAGAAAGATTATCAAAATGCAGCCAAACAATTTCAATGTTTAACTGAACCGACTATACAACCCGGACAACGTCCCCAAAATCGAGACGTTCTCCAGCGTTCGGGGACAACATTAAAAACGTATCGCCTTGCCGTTGCGGCGACCACTGAATATACGGCGTTTCACGGCGGCAAAACTGAGGCTATTAACGCGATAGCCACCACGGTTAATCGGGTCACAGGTATTTATGAGATCGAATTAGCGGTCCAATTTGTACTGGTCGGCGACAACGATATGCTGGTATTTACAGACACCGACGAATACATCAATGATAACGCAGAGCAACTGCTGACTAAGAATCAAATGATAATAGATCGAGTAATCCTTGCCGCCAACTATGATATCGGTCATGTTGTCGGCACTGGAGCTGGTGGTCTTGCAACTTCCGGTGTTTGCCAAGATGAACACAAAGCAAAAGGGGTTACGGGCGGTCCTTCGCCGATGGGTGATCCATTTGATGTGGATTTCGTAGCTCATGAGATTGGACACCAATTTAACGCGAATCATACATGGAGTGGTTTAGACAATGGCCTAAACAGTAGTTGTGGGGGCGGCAACTATTTTGCTGCTACGGCCATGGAACCTGGAAGCGGTAGCACCATAATGGCCTATGCGGGGATATGCGACACCCAGAATCTCCAGAACACCAGTGATCCTTATTTCCATTCAGCCAGCTTTGACGAAATATTAACCTACATTACTACAGGTCCTGGTGCAGGTTGTGGCTCTTCGTTAAATAACGGAAACACAGTTCCTTCAGTTAACGCTGGGGCGGATTATACAATTCCTAAACAGACTCCATTTACGTTAACTGGAACCGCCAGTGATACTAATGGTGATTCGTTAACCTATTGCTGGGAACAGCGTGATACCGGCCCACAACAAGCGATAGCAGACGCCGATAACGGCAGTAGTCCGTTATTTCGGTCGTTCCCACCTGTAACAAGCGAATCACGTACATTTCCCAAATTGTCCGATATCCTTGGCAACACAGCAACCATCGGTGAAAAGCTCCCAACACTGGCTCGGGCGATGAATTTTAGGTTAACAGTCAGAGACAACCGCGCTGGCGGTGGTGGCGTAAATACGGACGATATGGTCGCGACTGTGGATGCAAGCTCAGGTCCGTTCCTGGTCACCTCGCCAAATACAGCCGTAACACTGCCAGCGGGTACACAAACAATCACATGGAATGTTGCTAACACTGCAACTACACCTGTAAACGCTACGAATGTGAATATTCTCCTATCTACCGACAGCGGGACAACATTTCTGACAACCTTGGTATCCAATACACCGAATGATGGATCGCAAAGTGTTACCTTACCAAATATGACGACGTCTACGGCACGAATCAAAGTGGAAGCAGTAGGAAATGTGTTTTTCGATGTATCGAATACTAATTTTTCTATTCAGTCTGTAGCCTCGGCGTTGACGGTGAATATTGTTGCAGATTCCATTTCCGAGACTGCCGGTACCGGTGCAACAATGGCTACCGTCACCCGCAATAGTGCTACTAACAGTGTGTTAACAGTGGCACTTGTAAGCAGCGACACCACTGAAGCCACCGTCCAGACAACTGTTGAAATTGCCAACGGCGAGACCACTTCCCCGGCGTTCAATATCAATGCTATCGACGATGCAATCGCTGACGGCAACCAAACCGTAACAATCACTGCCTCAGCTACTGGACATACTAACGGCACTGATACTGTAGATGTCAACGACAATGAAACAGCCCTATTGACGGTGAATATTGTTGCAAATTCCATTTCCGAGACTGCCGGTGCCGGTGCAACAATGGCAACGGTCACGCGCAATAGTGCTACTAATAGTGTATTAACAGTGACTCTTGCAAGCAGCGACACCACTGAAGCTACCGTCCAGACAACTGTTGACATTGCCAACGGCGAGACCATTTCCCCGGCGTTCAATATCAATGCTATCGACGATGCAATCGCTGACGGCAACCAGACGGTAACAATCACCGCCTCAGCTACTGGACATACTAACGGCACTGATACGGTAGATGTTAACGACAATGAAACAGCCACATTGACCGTGAGTATTGTTGCAGCTTCAATTTCCGAGGCTGCCGGTACCGGTGCAACAATGGCAACGGTCACTCGCAATAGTGCAACTAACAGTGTGTTAACAGTGACTCTTGCAAGCAGCGACACCACTGAAGCCAGCGTCCAGACAACTGTTGAAATTGCCAACGGCGAGACCGCTTCCCCGGCGTTCAATATCAATGCTATCGACGATGCAATCGTTGACGGCAATCAAACCGTAACAATCACCGCCTCAGCTACTGGACATACCAACGGTACTGATACGGTAGATGTTAACGACAATGACACAGCCACATTGATGGTGAATATTGTTGCAAATTCCATTTCCGAGGCTGCCGGTACCGGTGCAACAATGGCAACCGTCACCCGTGATAGTGCTACTACTAGTGTGTTAACAGTGACTCTTGCAAGCAGTGACACCACTGAAGCCACCGTCCAGACATCTGTTGACATTGCCGACGGGGAAACCACTTCCCCAGCGTTCAATATCAATGCGGTTAACGATGGCAATGTTGACGGTAACCAGACCGTAACAATCACCGCCACCGCCACAGGGCATGCCAATGGCACAGACACAGTCGTGGTCAACGATAATGACACGACCCAGCCGACTGTGACCGTGTTTCTTGACAATAATCAAAATGGAACTCAAGACAGTGGTGAGACTGGAGTTAGCGGCGTTAATCTCACATTGCTGCATTCCGCAAATTTAAATAATGGTGGCGGAAATGCTGACGTTGCAGTCAATATTGCCTGGATAAATAATCAAATTGGCGATAGCGTCACATTTGAAGGTGCAACTCGTACGTTTGGCTTGAATGCATTCGCAAAAGTGCAGGATGCTGTCGATCGCCTCCATCTGGTCCGCGACAATGTTGCTTCGGAATCAACAGCGACCGATTCGAATGGAAACTACACTTTCTCCACCACCAATTCGCTTGGAGCGTTTGTAATCAAGATTAGTGAACCGGGGAATACTATAACACCCTCGATCATCTCAGGCGTTTCAAACTCAGTGGATGTGCCAATTGCCAGAAACATCGGCATTCAGAGAAATTAGTGACGGGAGGCTCTTCAGAAATATATGCAAGCTGCTCAAAGTGGACTGTTTTCTCTGTGACATTAAAGGCGGCAACTGTGTTTGGTCGGCGCTCTCTGAAAAACCAGTGTGACTCACCATAATATGTTTCATTTTTAAGGGTGTACTTTTGAAAATACACGATTACTCAGCAATATGAAAACTGCCTTTTTTGTTGTTAACGTTCTGATTGTAAACGATTAACTGCAAGTGAAATGTTTATAGCCGGAGAGAGGAAATAATAAGAGATTTAATCAAAAATTAATAAAAAGTCTAAAAATTTTATATTACATTATGTCCAGTGCGCTAAGCATTTTTGAATACAGGCTCCACTTTGGAGTGCGCAGACCCGGCTGCGCTTTATAAATTTGTGGAGCAAATAGAAGTTGGGTGTTTATCGAGTGGTGCAGTAATCCTTCCTACTACTCCGTGGTAAATGAAAGCGGTGC
>JAJFLO010000349.1 GCA_021772675.1 Verrucomicrobiota bacterium
TAGGAAAGGTAAGTATAATATGTTGGAGTTTTTAAAAGAACAAATATACAGCAGAAGGAACAATTACATTACTTTAATATTCTTGTTGGGAAATGGCTGTACGCTATTAGCAATACACTTTTTAAACGATATTACCACAGTAACGCTTGCTTTAGTGCCATGCTGGGTAATGGCCATCTTAATTTTCAGAAGATTTACTATCTTCGATGAGAGAAAACGTGCCGATAATTATATGGTCCGAAATTGGTAACTCAACGGTACACATTAAAGGTGTCATTGGAAGGCATGAAAATTATGAATTCAATTTCATTCTCTAGAAATATACAATGAAATTAATATTGATGACAGTCCATAACAAGAGTCAAATCATTTGTTAGCTCTATTATCTCTGTTGATCAAAAATATAATGAAGGGATCAAAACAATGGTGGGAAATCAAACCAGAATATTAATAATTGACGATAGTCAAATTGTCCTCGATAAATTAAATAAATTTTTTGCAAAGTTGGGCTGTGAAGTTTTCACCGCTCTCTCAGAAGCAGAAGGATTGGCGTTGGCAAAACAACATGATTTTACTGTCGCCTTAATCAATATGGTAATGCCGAGTATGAATGGAGAAAAAATATTAATAAAAATGAAGAAAATCGACCCAACGATTCCTGTGATTATGACTACAGGCTCTAATTATGAGCAAGAAGCCAAGAAATGCATGGAATTGGGAGCATATGACTATATTCATAAACCATTTGATCTCGAATACTTGAAAACGTCTGTTCTTTCCACTGAACTGTTCATCAAAGCTGCATCTATTAGTTGTTATTTCACTATCTGTAGCTTGCTTAATGTTTGAGAATTAATCTCTCTTTAACAAATTCATTAGCGTCAGGAGAAAGTTCTAGCCCGCTTTGCTCACCAACGTCGCAATGAGAGGACTTAGCCCGCATTCAGTGGATTGACATAGACAAGCTGATGACAGTATGTCAAGTTCTGCTGAGCAGAATTGCGAGAGAACTTAACCGGCTACGCCAGGGCTTTTTCCTGCAAGAGTATAGGTTTCAGGTGTCAGGTGCTAAAGACAATGCTAAAATTTCATAATAAAAATTGACCATTTCAAGGACAATGGAGGAGAATGACTCTGGAATCAACATAAAGTGATTCTCATTTAATTTTAGCCCGCCACGGTGTTGTCAATACTGAAACCTGAAAACTATTACCATTTAGCAATTTAGAATACAAATTCCTATACTATCAAGTTAAGACTTTGAATTTAGGTGATATACGCTTATGTAACAGAAGTATTGTGAGAAATCCGGTCTAACGCCTGGAGACAGCGAAAACCTTTTCAGAAGGTAAACGAAGTAATGTGATATCAATAATCGTAGTCTTGAAGGTCTCGATGACAGTCTGGATCTGTGCCCGGTTCAAACTAATGTTCATCGGCACATAGGCGATATCTTCGGATAAAGGTTCATGCCCGGTTATTTCAATGTTTACGGGTGGTAATTTTCCAAGCTGATCAACCCATTTTTTACGCTCAAAATTTTGAGTTCTTAGATAAAACGTCATACTTCCTTTATCCTTCTTGTTGATATGCCGATCTTCGATCATCTTTTCAAACCTTAGATCCTTCGTTCTTCGTGTTTTTGACTTGAACGTTATATCGAAATGCTCCACTGCGTTTCCAAATTGATCTCGTAACCTAAAAATCAGCTGGGCATGTCCTTCGTACTGAGATTGTTTGTTCCATTCGAATATGTTGTTTTTCAGTTTCGCAACACGGGTAAATGTGGCCTTTCGAGCCTTAGCAAATACCTCAACGGTTTTATTATATTCATCAACTTCATATGGAGTTTCCAGTGCTCTTTTGATCAAAGGCATTATGGACTTTCTATTCTGTTTTCCAGAAACAACGCCGATATTTTCTCCAAAGTGAGCAGTTTCATAAGCAATACAGAAAGGTATTTCCTGACGCGTGTTGCCCAGATATGCCAGATTATAATTGTAACATTTGTCAGCAATAGATTTTCCTTCAAAACGCCTTTGAATAAGATCCTCCATTTCCGGTATACTCAGATGGAACGCATCAGGAGTGGGCTTTACAGGAATATAGTTAAAATTCAAGTTTCCAGCACTTGTCCTCACTGTATTATCGGCCGAATCTTCCTTCAGATAGCGAATAGGCACCAAACGCAGGCTAGGAAGGGTCTGTGATCCAATGATACAGTATTCTTGTACCTTGTAATCGGAATACATAGAATTTGCGGGATCCAAGAAATATCGGTGAAGATCAATTGTCTTCCAGGAACCGAATTCCAATTCGTTAAGGACTTTAGTTCCAACACCTGTTCCAGAAATCCTGTTTTTCCATCTGGACAATTGCCCCTGTCCTATATGCGCCAGTCCACTTCCAAAATTTGCACCTGCAAGATGTATCAGATTTTTAATTGGTGAAGGTTTTGGACTGAACTCTTTGATCCAATTGCGAACGACTAACGCACCGGTGCTGTGAATAATCACATGAAAATCGCTAGTAAGGAGATCGGGGAACTCCTCCTTCAACGCCCGATCCATCGCAAAACTGACATCATCAAGTGTGATTCCGTTGTTGAGGGAAATCCACCGACTAAGATTCAAATCGAACACCATCCCACTGCCGAATAATTTACGAAGTTCTTCCGGCAGGGATCCATAAATATCTTCGACCGTATTGTCTTTTCCTTCAGTGCTGTATCCGTGAATAAGTAAAATAGGTTTCATTTCAATCTCCATTGTTTTTTGAATTTAAGTATAATTTTTTTTCACCTTTGAAGCTCTCAAAAATATATCACGAGAAACGATATTTTTTGCTTTGGGTAACCGCATCACATTCTAACCTGCATTATACATAAAGTTTTGTGATGAGAGTTATTAGATTGCGAGAAATCAATGAGTTATGAATATTATTCGCGTACAGGCTTCCAGCTCGTAGAGCCTACAGCTCGGAGAAGATAGTGTTAAAAATCCGCCGTGGTGGAAACTACTTCAATCCATTAAAACTTTATAACTCGTTGATATTATGTGATATAATGACTCGTAATAAAAAGTTTATGCATAATGCAGGCTAGTAGTGTTTTTATTTACATTCTCTTGAAGGTTCCATCACGCAAAATACGTTAATTCAAAACTTAATTACCCTACGACAAGCCTGCGAGTTTAGCAAATTTTACTTTCTTTCAATGATTAATCAGGCTATATTCTTCTCATGAAATTCCTAAATGTGGTACTTCAATTTACACTGACGATTCTTCTAGCCAGTTGCGGAAATAATAATGAATTGGGTATGAAGATCACGATCACGGAAGTCGCCGTCCCATCGCCGATTCCGACGTTAGTTGCTGAAGCAAAAGCAGGAAAATTAAAAATCGCCTTCGCAGGGAGTTCAATTGCGCAAAGTCAACCTCAAGCCGATGCCTTAGCAGTTGCTTTTAGCACAAAAAAGCCGCCAGTTGGCGACTTAATTTTTACCAAGCTGTCTATCAGAAATCGCAGCATGGAGCACCCCTCGCGGGCCTCTGGAGAAATTGACGCCACGTGCATTTAGATCAAAGCTGGCAGTTCGGCGACTGGATTCAACGTAACCGTCCGCACACACTCAATCGCCCTAGAGGAACAGTCTCAACTGAAATATCTTCGCGATCAAGCGCTCACGGGCATGGTAAATAAGCTCGCAAAAGCCCTTTAGCCTGATTAATTCATGCGATTCGTCGCGAAAGCACTAACTCGCTCATAATAATTTGATTAGAGAAAATTTCACACTGAAAGTGAATTTTCATTCACTGAGATGTAA
Organism: Verrucomicrobiota bacterium; assembly: GCA_021772675.1. Classification (GTDB taxonomy): domain Bacteria; phylum Verrucomicrobiota; class Lentisphaeria; order JABSQK01; family JAJFLO01; genus JAJFLO01. Next base: position 3,826 of record JAJFLO010000349.1, read on the forward strand.
AATTGAGTTAATCGGCTTATTTGAGCAGAGATTAGGGCTCGCAGCAGAATACTGATGAATTATTCAGGTTAGATAGGCGCCGGGAACAGTTAATCTATCGTATTCCTATAAGACGTGGCGAATCATTAAAGTTGCTAACCAATTAAAACTTCATGGGTTTAATTATTTTTTCGGCACATACCGGATAAACTCAGGATTGTCTGGTAGATCCTTAATAAAATCCTTTCCCTTCCCACTTCCATCGGGAGGGAACATCTTTATCTTTTTTGCCTTTCTTTCTGCTGCATAAAAATTGCCATCTGCATCAAAATCCATCCCTGATATATGCTTCACCTTTCCGTCAATAAACGTATTGGGAACGACAGTTTCCGACGGGGTTTCTTGAGAAAGATCATAGCTCAATACACTATCGGTTCCGGTGCTGCCTATGTAGAGAACGCCGGTTGTCTCGCTCAGTAGTAATTGAACTGGGGCGCTAAGGTTATCTCCCATAATTTGGCCATGAAGTTTTCCGGTTTTACTATCGTAGATATTGACGCTATTTCCAGGCTCATCTGCCACATACAGAAACCCATTAAAAAAAAGTACTCCCCGAACCGAGTGGGCCACCCTTGAATCCGTACTGTCTGTGAAATTGACGTCAAGCCCCTGCGGAGTCGGTACATCTGGTGGATACGGAGTCGGTGTATTGGGCAACTCCCCCATTGAGGAAGCGACAATCGTCCCTGCCAGGAATATATTTGGAGGCGGATATTCCTCTTGGAGATAGAAAGCGACTCCAAGAGGGCTATTTGTTCCCTGCAGACCCGTGACCACATTCGTATCCTGACTTGAAACATAGCAGTTACCCAGCGTATCAAAGGTAAGGTCGTAGGGATGCAGAATAGAATTGATCATATCATTGGATGCGAAGACCTCTTTGAAAGCATAACCACTGTTCCCATCCTTTATATAAAGAAGGATTTGGTTATATTCCTTATAGCCATTAACAACGTAGAGGAGATTTTCATTAATGAGAAAACCGCGCAATTCCTTCAGCTCCGGATCGAATCCGCCCGTTGGCAGGACGTTTGGTTGAGAATGCTGTTTGCCACTGTCATGATAAACCAAGATGTTATTGATAGCGTTAGAGCCACCGTGAAAACTGATATACCACATAATTTTCCTCTTTAGATTTTGCTTTTAATTTCTTGTATACCGACAGCCATCAGGATTTCGACAGGTTTTTGTAAAATTGTTGCCTGAAATGAATAACGAATGGCGAAAAATCTACTGCTTGCAGTATAACCAGTTTGAGTGAATCGATTTGATATCTGTTTTAAATTTTAATTTCACGGTCTAATATTGGTGTTGCGAGAGATTTTTACGAATCGTTTCTGGCAGAATAGGATTCGTTTTTGATCAACCTGCCCGGGGATAGAAACTGAATACGAATTGAATGGGATCTTAGCCAAAAAATTACATACTCAGAAAAAATCGTGCAGATGAAGTGTGTCCGTATTGACAAACCGAACTTTATGGGTGCTCGGCTATTTGTTTCCTGCATAGATCGATATGGGATAACAAAAATGGATCTCGTCTTCCTCCATATGAGTATTCAAGCCTAACTTATCGAGATTGATGTCCTGACGAAAGATCTCCCTGATTTTCTTGTCATCTCCTGGATTTGGGAACGATGCTTGCAATTGTTTTTCGAGCTCCATTTCCACATTGTAACTCCGGCGTATCAAATTCGTTAAACCTGATTTCCGCATCATCTGGTCAAAGTCATTGAAAGACAACGCTTGGGTATGTGAAGGATCACGCAACCTTTCCATCCTATTGTAGGCGTCAACCTTTTCTGCAGGCAAAACAGGATCTGCGATCAAGACAACCCCACCTGTCATACACACTCGACACATCTCGCACAAGACTGCCTCTCGATCAAGAAAATGATGGAAACTGTAACGCGTAATGACCACAGGAAAAGACTCCGATTCGTAAGGCAATGGCAATACAGTGCCAATATCCCAAGATAGATTGTTGAGATTCAATTCTTGCTGACGCTTTTTTGCTTGTTCAATCATTTCATGAGTGATATCGATACCGGTTACATGACAGGCAATCTTTGCAAATTCACAGGCAACCATCCCGGGTCCGCATGCTATATCAAGAACAGAGTTGCCGCTGGTGACCTTGCTCATTTCAATTAGCGCTTGAATAGAGTCCATATGTCCCGGTAATTCAGTGAACGTAATCGCCTGTTTAGTGAACTGGTCTACAATTATAGCATTATGACCTTGTGCGTCTTCTGTGTTCATTTCATTATTTCCTTTAAGCTGAACGATTGAAATGAGTCATTTCATATGCAAGCAGCTCGAGTATATAAAATTGATCTCATGTGATTTATTATCCGTGGGGAAAGCAGTAGTGGCCTGGCTCAATCTGTGCATTGACCGCATATAGTTGGTCGACTAATTGTCTTTCCTCTCTAGACCAGTCGTCGCTGCCAAACGGTCGATCATGATGCATCCGCCATCGTTTTTGCGCAACCTCTAACAGTTGGTGACGCAATTCGATCCATTCGCGTGTGAATCCAGGATTTGTTCGAGCTTGGGTCTGGGAACGAAACTCGAAGTAAATAGTTCGGCGATGTCGTTGCCCTGTGATTTGCTCTGATGAGTGAAAAAGCATGACATCATGCACGAGAACATCCCCTGAGGCCATCTCGATTTCCATGGCCTCCAAACAGCCTTGTTTCCATTCATCTTCAAGCGTGCAAACCTCCTTAGAAGACAATTGAGATTTAGGAATGATTCGCAACGCACCCTTGCACTTCCGGGCTTCGTCCAGATATACACCAAGGGTGATTACTCTGTCGCGCCGAGCGTGCCCCCATATCTCGGTGCCATCCCACTATTTCACCATCTCCCTCCTTTTTCACAAGGAGTGACTCATAAGTAGATATGAAGTCGTCGCCACAAAGTGTTGTAGCAACATTCACAATTTGCGGGCAGGCAAAAAGTTCCATAAAAATGGGATAACTGTCTAGCAAGAGGTCATTGACACGAGTTACAAATGACTTCTCGCCTATCGTTGTCGTTGCAACATGTCGACTGGCACCACAAAATTCGAAGTTGCGTAATCCATTGTTGATTGCTTCACTCGAAGCCCCACGAAGCAATGACACAAATTCGGCTGGTATCCATTTCCGCAGTACAAGATAGCCGTCACTATCAAAAACGTCGATCTGATCGGAAGTTAAATCAAATTCCATTTAATTCTCTCCTTTTCCAAGCACCATAACGATTGTACTTTTTACTTTTCATGACACTTTTATATCCTTAATGAGTGCCCTAACAGTGCCCCGGTCAGGATGGAAGTTTACCTAAGGGCCGTCTAAGTATCCCAACCTCCTTGACTGCGAAGATCTGCTACAATTGATTCAGCACGTAATTGTAATTCAGCATAATCTGTTTTTGCAACTCGATTTAAGGGTATCTTTGCAGGCTCTATGATTTCAAAATGTGATGGTCGTTTGTATGATGCCATGTCTTTACACACTGTGAATACCTCATTTTGGGTTAAGTTAGTACCAGGTTTTTTCTCTACAAATGCGACGATTCCTTCTGTAAATAGTTCATGTCTTGCTCCGACAACAGCAACAACGCTTACCTTTTCTTTCAGTTTATCTGCTATAAATTCTTCGACTTCTGCAGGGAATACGTTATACCCTTTCGGCTTAATCAGAAGTTTTGAGCGACCAGAAAAATGAAGTCCTTTTTCATCATAAAAGCCAAGATCTCCGGTATAAAGATGACCATCTTTTGAGAGTGTTTTTTTGGTATTCTCATCGTCATTTAAGTAACCCAAAAAGACTTGCGGTCCTGAAAAACAAATCTCTCCAACTTCACCGTGTTGCTTCACATCGCCTGCCGTGCAGTCTTCCTTCATTACATCCCGAATAGAAATTGGACAAAACGGAATATCAAAACCGATGCTTTCTAAAATATCGTCTATTGTGCCGTCTAACGATGAATATGTACAGAAACCACCTATTTCCGTCAACCCTAAACCCGTACCAAATCGGGGAGCCATGGTCGATAATTGCTCTATAAATTGGCGTGTTACAGTTTGCCCACCATAAAGTACAAATTTCAGTGTCGAAAGATCATAATTCTTATAATCTGGCAGCCGCCATTCCATGGCAAACATGGCCGGAATCTGACCGAATAAAGTTACTTTATATTTCTGAACGGCATCTAAAGAATCCTCCGGCCTAAATATATCCAATATTACACATGCTCCACCTGCATAAATCGTTGAGGCAAGTTGTTCAGTGATACCTCCCACGTGACTTGGGGGTAGATTGACAAGCATTAAATCTTCTGGCTCCATGTCAAACGCAACTGTTAATCCAATATTCTGCATGAGTATATTTTCCGAACAAATTAACGCCGGCTTAGGATAACCTGTTGAACCAGTGGTAAATATAATTAGGATTGGATCTCGTTTAGAAACCAGTGTTTGTGCCCGTTCGACCTCACCGTATGCTTCACCAAATATATCCATTAAATCTTTAGAAAATTCAAAAATACTGACAGCGCCGTCAACTATTTGGTCCGTTTCATATTGAAATTGAATGAAGTTTTCACAAGATCCGCCATTCACTTTTCCGTAATTTTCTATCATTTGAGTGATAAGATTTCGATAATCGGTAACAGGCGTATTTCCAAGGCAGAAAAACGCTTTTGGCTTCATTGTCTTGAAACATTGATCAACTTCATGCGCTTTTAAGCGGGGATCTAAAGGTGCTAATATTGCCCCAATCCGATAACATGCATACATTAAATACACATGATCCTTTAAAAGAACTAACAGGGTCGCAACGACGTCTCCTTTTTTTATTCCCAATTTTAGTAATTTCGCGGCAATAGCTTTTGATTTCGTTGCGAATTCGATCCAGGTAACCTCGTCCCCGGTTTTATATTCAATTAAGGCAATCTCGTTTGGTTTGTCTTTTGCCCATCGGTCAACCCAATCAAACATCCGGGAATAATTCTCAAGCTCCTTGTATAATTTTAGACATCGTGCATCCTTTTGCGGATTGTGCATCGTTTTCTCCGGTTAAGGAGCTGAAAATAAATAACTCGTCGATAGTGCGCTCAGGTTTGCGTCAGATATTGTTGTAACGATTAAACAATTCCGCAGTCGCAGTTTGCCTGCTGCGAGGACGTTGTGATTGAGTTGCGATAAGATATGGCATGAAGATGAGATGCCAATATCGATGAGTTATTTATTTTCAGCTCCTAAGTTAATATATGGCCGATTGCAATAAAATTTGTTGGTTAAGATAATACCTGAATTTGTGAGGGAATTTTATTGTTAGCGTTACATTTTAGTTGCAATGAAGGTGAAATCATCACTGTGGTGGAAGTAAATCTTTCCGTGCAATTTTCCCTCATCCACAACAGCCCATCCACGTCCGCACGCTGGATCGTTCTCGTCGTGTCCGGTCCAGCTAAACTCTGCTCTCTCGTCTGTATATTCAACCTCCATTTGACCATCCACGCAAAGAAAATGAAAATTGCCGGTGGCTCCATCAAACAGAATGTAGGCTGTTTCCGTCATGTCAAGATCTTTCTTATCCCACATCTCAGTTTCTATAATTTCCCAAGATCCTTGGAATGCATTCATATTCATTTCAGTGTCCCATCCTTCTAGGCTAACGGTTTGAATAACTTACTGGAAATACTGACCAAGAAACTCTGAATCCATCAAAAATTGTGGTCGGTATTTCTGGTTAGGTTAATTCTCTTGATTTGAATGTTAATGATTTAATTGTCGTTAACCTGAATCCGTGACGTTAAATATAAAACCAGTTACCTTAAAGGTATTTTACATTTTAGCGATCGCTCTGCTATCACAGAATGGTTTTCTTTTAATGCATCTGCTTCGTTATCAAGCTATTGCAGCAATTACTACAGCTAAAAATTTGATGCTGTACATCTACATAAAAAGAAAACCATCACGGATTCAGGGTTAAGTAATGGTACTGCTAATTTTCGTATATATCAGGACGAATCGTATCCGTCTGAAATGGATTCACTTACCTCGCGGACATCGAAGATGATTTTTGAAGTTTCATCCGAATAGCGTCCGCGAGATCCTTGAGTATCTTACTCTGATAACGTTAAAGAGATCGGATTGTTATGCGTTTCAACTCTAGCAGTCTGCAACATCTCCTCCAACCACGCGTTAACTTGCACGTCAATTACGAGATGTACTCGGTCAGATTCGCCATTGTTCTCAACGGAATGTGGATCACTAAGACGAAGATACCAACACTCACCTTCGCCCAGCACTACTCGCGTCCCATTAAGCTTAAAGTCAACTCCGGCATTTGTAACAATAGGGATATGCAGACGGGCAGTGCCGCTTTCTGCGGACAGATCATGATCTGTATGCTCTTTGATTCGGGATCCCGGTCCCAGCTTCATGAGTCGCACCGCTTGTAGTGAGCAATGAAATCTATTGAGCACACTGCGGTAGTACGGTGTGCTATCCAGAAATGGCGTGTCCCCAAATTCCGTACATGTCGGATCCGAATAAATCATCATCACCGGGTGCGTTGCGGTCGCAGGACCACGCAGAGGAATAACACTCCAGTCACCGTCGTAGTTCTGTTTAACAAAATGATCGACCCAGCCACTGGATTGCAAGCTTCGTAGATCTTCCTGAAGAAGCGATGCGTCGAAAGTAAGGTCCAACTTAACTCTATCTTGCATTTGCGAGGCCCCGTTATTTAGCATAATAATTTTATTAGAGAAAATTTCACAATGAAAGTGAATTTTCATTCACTGAGATGTAAAATTGAGTTAATCGGCTTATTTGAGCAGAGATTAGAGCTCGCAGCAGAATATTGATGAATTATTCAGGTTAGGATTCTGGGAATTAATTTTTCTATATTCGTTAAATAGTGTCTGTCCAGAAATGGCAAAAAGTAAAGCGGACATTCCTGTCTGCTAACCCAGTTTATTGCTCGGGCAGGAATGCCCGAGTTACTTGTAAAGCCTCCAAGCTAAGCAAATAAGCCATTTCTGGACAGACACTAAATATAATGACTTAAAGCTCCCTTCCCAGCCTGTAAATTAAACCAATCTGGAATTATCTCAAAGTTAATTTTAAGTTTTTAAGATTTTTCACTTTTCGATAACACTCATCTTTACGCAGATATCACAAAGAAACTTGCTATACGCAACATATAGAATTAATTCGAACTAATTTGGAGCCACCTACAATCAAGCATTTATAGGGCGTGATTCTATTTTGCTCTTCAATTTGACGTCATGTATCTATAATGTTTTAAATTGCCTGGTTACACAGAATGCTCAATTTGCTCGGGAGAATGAATAACATCAAGCAAACCATCAATGGATAAGTCTTCATCATTCAATGGCCAAAGGGAGACATATCAAAATGAACACGCTCTATCTCTGCTCACGCCTGTCTCGTGAAGATATATTGTAAGCATACGCTTCAATAACATCTAAATTTTCCTGATCCAGCCAATATTTGCATTCTTTATCGCCTTTACGACAATAGATGTGAATGAGTTCAGTCCCTTCATTGGCGTAGAAAAATAATTGTCAAACAACGATTGAAGTAGACTCAGGCTCTGACGACCTATTGCGGGCCGAGAAATCCGATGGCTGCGAAACGACCATCGGCAAATTCATTGGAATCACACTGGACGTCAGTTATCCCATGAAAAGTTTGAGATGGAAACGCAACCAGCAAATTATCCTTGTTATCGACTCTGGCACAAGGCATGTTGTTGTGGCCACTCGGAGACCCTGCGTCGGTAGCGTAGAACTCAAGGTCGCCACCGCGAAATGCTTTGGGCACTCTGTGGAAGTAATATAAAAGTGAGATCTTGAATCGCCCCCCATTTTCGTCAGCGTGAGGACAACCACTATGACCATTAAGTCCGTTCACCAAGGTCAAAGGGATCCTTGGAACAGGAAAAGATTTAACACCGAGGGCCGTAAACAATGTTGGGAGCAATCTCAGGATGCGTTTCGACAAGCACTCAAACGCCTCGCGAACGGGGCCAACTCCCAATTGATTAAATTCCTCAGAATCTGACGACAGATACAGCGCCCCTCCCTCATTGGATCCGGGAATACCAGGGCACTGAAATGCCTCTTGATTGGCACACGCCGCGTCAAAAAGAGCATCGCGCTCGTGCTTGGGCAGAAACTGAGCCATTTGCATTACGCGCATCGACTCCAAGCCGGAGATCGCGGTAATGCTCGGCTGTGACCAACCAGTGCTGTCATTGTCGTCTATCGGATCAATCATTGGGTACCTTAGTCGTTAACTAGACCCCGTTCGAAAAGGTCTAACGGTCGCTATACCTTTTCGAACGGGGTCTAACTAATTAGATGTAGTGATCAAATGTATAATTTCTTTAATCGAAAAAATAGAGGTCCAGATGTTTAAACGCAAATCACATTTAGCAATAATATTATTCTTATTTATCCAAATGGAAAAACTACAGTAGTAGCTAATCGATACTTCAGGGAAGCGCTTGTTGGAGTTCCCCCATAAATACTCAAGGTTATCCGTTAATACTAACTCCATTCAATCAAAATCGCGCGTAAATATGACCGTTGATCTTCGGTTGTTGAACTAAAGCGCTTCGCGCTAGCTTTACGCTATGCTCTAATGTAGAGTTTTAAACTAATTTTTTTGACTTTGTTCTTGATTTTTGGTCTCCTGTATACCAATTTATTATCACTGAGCCATTACTTAGGTCCGAGGAAATTCGCTGATAGTGTTCTGAATTTGTCGGAAATAAGGGATCAGTTGAAACTCTCGGTCGTTGACGGCCGTGTATGTCGGGCGTGGGTACTGTGAAGGCACACAATGCCCGAATTGGGTGGGGTGTGACCAAATCCCTTAAATGTATCTTCTTCTCTTAAAAAAATCTTAATGCGTTTTTTTTAAGAGAGAAATCAGATTACCTATCATTCATAGGATAACTGCAAAGCTGTGTGTTAGATTCAAATTCATTGAAAAAGAGAACCCAAAAGTCATGAATCCTCCTCAGGGTATGAATATTTCGGAAGATCTATTTGTTAAAAGTACGATGACGGGAGGCTTATATGATGCAAAAAACTCGAGTACCGTTGCCTTCGTGGCCTTCGACCAAAATTCTTCTTTACCAAGTTCTTTAAACTTGACTCAAGCGTGGCAGGAAAAGGGATATTTTCTTTTCTTATCGACTCCTATTCAAGAAGCCCGGGGCTTTTGTCAAAAGCTTCGAAACGTTCTTCCCTCTTCCTCTCTCAGCAGTTCTCAGATTTTATGGATCCAGAACCCGAATGATCCTGCAGACTCCTGGAAACTGCAAAGACTCTCTTTGAAAAACCAAACTGAACAGAGGTGTGTCCTCCAATCCGATGTTCAGTTTGATTTCAAAAATTACGATTTATCTTTCAATTCAGGGAGTCAACTAAAGATCAACACCAATACCCATCAATTCGAAATCATACCTTTGGACGGGACCTCTTTTCGGGCAAATGGAACCTTGTTTTCTTTAGGGGCTTCTCTATCGATTCCTGTTTTTAACGATCATGCCGGTACTTTTCAGTTTGACGTTTCTTTGGATGCCTCGGCTTCCTCCTCTCAATGGGATGCACTCAGTATTGAGTTGCGTTATCAGGTTAAATTGACATTGGATGATAGCCTCCCTTCAGTGACCACCTTAGCCTATCCTCTTTTCAGTTCAGAAGGAGTCGAGTCGTTATCGGTAAACCTACATCCCTTGGATCCTATAAATAAGAGTTTCTTAGGTTTTGGATCTTCCTCCTCTGCATTGAGTTTAAGGAGTTTTTTTAGAACAAACATAGGTCAAACCATTTTGTTAACGCCTCAAGATGGGGCTCAGCTCGTTTTCCAAGAGTTTACGAACTCAGCAGATGCTTCGGAAACGGATTCTTACTACTTGGTTCCCGAGGGAAACTTTCAGATCACTTTTGAAGAAAGCATTACCTCGACTGCTTTGATGTGCGGTCTTATTGGTTCTGAAGGAATTACGTTAGAGATGACGGCACAACCGTGCCTTTCATTTTTTCCAGGACAGGCTGCATTTTTTGATGCCACAATACGGGGTAACTCGTCACTCCAAACCAACGCTTTAACCGCGTGGATTGCATTGACCAGTCATGACAAAGGCCGTTTTTCTTATTTTTCACAACCCCAAGTCTCCCCATTCTACTCCTACTCTCCGGCTAACGGTCATTTTGAATTTGCACCTTTCTCCAATAGTGAATGGGAAGCGTTATCGGCGACTCCAAAATCTCGGCTTTTACCTTATGCCGTTCCTGTGGTGGTTTATGCCGGTTTGCGTGACACGAATTTAGACGCTTTCCATTTATTAGAAAATGAAGCGCTGATTCCACGTCGAAAAAAAGGATTGGAACAACTGTCTCAAGACACACCGGCTCCTTATACTGCTCCTCAAAATCTTCCAAAAGCCATTAGTTTTCAAGGAGCATTGGCCACCCTCAGCTCAAACCAACAAACGCTGTATTCTCTGTGCTGGGCTAAAGACAGTGAGGGACAACAGTTGCTATTCGGCAGCAACGTCAATCCTTATACCATTGAATTGTCTGCAATTCTCAAAAACAGTCTTCTCAGCCCAAAACGATGTGTCGTTATCTCAGAATCTAGTGCCGTTGAAGCTTACATGCCGTATACATCGTTTAGTATTGATGGCTGGGAGTTTGATATCAATCCAGGAAACTGGAAGGACTTCAATACGGTTTTGATCTTTAAATCTTATCCTGATGTTCCCTTAAAGACACTGCTCCAGAACTCCGAAACCTGGAATAACGCCAAATCATTTAACAAAGACATTTCTGCAACAGAGACGCTTCTTAATTCGATCATTAGCAATGCCTTGAATGAATATCCCGAGAATGGCTCCGGAGATGACGATGCAGACTTGGATTATCAGCCATTTGTTGAAAATATCTTGAACAATCCTGACTGGCAAGGCGTTCTGATCTTAAATGCAAAGGCCTTGGTGACTGGACTTCCTGAATCATTAAAAGGTTTGGAGGCAGGGATCGATCCATCGAAATTTTGTGCCCATCATATTGCCATCACCAACACGCCATTTTGCTACGAAAACGGGATAATCGATCAGCAAGCGTCCACATTTTCAGGATTGATCCACTACAGCAACACAACCAAGAACAAACTCTATGCAACCCTAAAAGGGGATGGTTATGACTTTAATGTGGGAATGTTGAACGTGTTATTTGAGAACTCTAAAGTGGTGAATTTTTCAAGTGAAGTAGAACTGACTTGTTTTTATTTCTTTAGTGAACGCGCAATCCTTCAACAAAAGAACTCATCCTCAAGTACATCACATTCACAGAACTCAAAATCTCCTGTGCCCAGCAAATCGCAGCTTGAAGGCAATATCATTCTTTTGAAAGGCTATTATCAGTCTCATCATGGAGAAGGAGCCTATGTGTTTGTGAATCACCAGGACTTACATTTTTCAATGGAAAGCAGTGTCCTCGAACAAGTAGAGGTCAAGAAAGTCCAGTTTGTGCCTTCGGTTTCTAAAAAACAGATATCAGGAGGAGAAAATCCGATTGCCCATACTCAGTTTTTATTTTGGGGAAGCCTTCGTTTCAAAGCCTTAAAAGACGTCGATCTGTTCTCTTTCGGATTGCTTCCTCAAAATACTGCAAAGGATTCTGATTCAAGTCCTAAACTGGTTTTTTCGGGAATGGCCTTGGACATGTCATTTCCGCTGGAAACACCGGGTCAAAAAAGTTTTACTTTCGATCCTAAAAAGATGGCTTTCGATCTAGCGAATAGTTCAGCCCGTCCTGACAGTTTGTACAATAACTTCCCCCTGATTCTCACAGGATTGACCGTCTCTTCCGGAAAAAAACGTCCTGCCGATTTAGGCTATTATGCCATTTCGACACCGTTATCAGTTCAGTCACTGGACTATACCTGGTATGGGTTACATTTTAACTTGGATTTGGGGAGTGGAGGCTCTTTAGGTGGCAAAAAAGGTATCAAACTCCAGATGCTTCTTGCCTGGAGTCCCGCACAATCCAAAGGGAATCTCAAAGCCATGGTGGGGGTGAAGTTTCCGGGAGCAGGATTGCATATCGAAGGTGCTTTGAAACTTAAAATTAAGGACATTCAACTCCTTTATAGCAAACCCGCGACCTATGAACTGAGGTTTCGACGCATTGCTTTAAAAATATTGGGAATCACTTTCCCGATACAAGGACAAGCCGAAATCTTAATTTTTGGAGATCCTCATCCTTTGAAACGTTTATCCGTCAATCAAAAGAAATCCTTAGGATGGTATATGGCCTACGCGCAAGCGGGGCAAACTAAAGAAAGTACAGTCTAAACAAATGGCAACCGTTCTTTATTGGAATGTTGAAAGTTTTTCAGAAAATCTCATTTTAAATACTCCTCTATGCTCAGAATACTTAGCTGCCGTTATCGAATTTTGGAAGCCTGATATTCTCTCCATTGTTGAAATTTCCACAGGTTTTAAACCTGAAGGATGCTTAATTTCAAAGCCTGCTGCTGCTAAAAAGTTTCTGGAGATGCTCAGAGCATTTAACCCCAACTATTGTCTTGTGCCTCCTATTACTTCGGGAGAAGGAGGACGGTGTGAAGGGGTTGCAGTTTATTATGATAAAAGTAAATATGCATTTATAGGCCCAAACATTTGGCCTGGAGCCACCGGGCCTTCGAGGCCATTAGGGCATGCTACCCTTGGAACTTATCCTGCAGACTGGGCAGGATGTTTGCCTGATCGCGAACTACAACATATCCTTGGAACATGTTACAGTATTCGAGAAAGCCAACTTGCCGCAAAAGTAGCTTTTTCCAAAACAACCACTATAAAAGGGAAAAGAGTAGATACAACGGCCGCTGCTACCGCTGTTTCGTTGAGACTACCAGCCACTGAAAGACTGTACTTTCCAACCAAGGAGTGTCGGAGCCCTTATCTAACAACGTTTTATGAACTTGATACAATGCGAGTTATCAAACTCCTTAGTTTTCACTCAAGTCCAACGCCTGTTTTAAAACCCGACTTAGGAGCAGATCCTACGTTTCAAATGCGTTTGCGCTCAGGAAGAAAAGCGAAAGCAGATGATGGTGAAAGCAAAGACGACGATGGCAAAATGAATGTTGATAGTAGGAGTAGTTCAACTCCTAAAAAGAGACGTCGTAGCGCTTTTGTAGATACTGCTCCGGCGGGAGCTGCTAAATTAGCAGAAATTCCGGAAATGACAGATCCTATTCCAGATAATGAAGTTCGTTTGGTTGTAGGAGACTTTAATGTCTCTTTATTTGGGAATCTATCCAGAGTTCGAGACACGTATGAACCATTGAAGAAATTAGGATATCGAAGAATATTGGCGCCGGGAGAAGATACAGATCCTAAACGACAATACGTTTATACACATTTGAATACGTTCCAGGAAGCGTCTATCAATAAAGGAATAGCTCCAGGATACAACTATCTAGGATCTACTTATAAAAGAACTCGTTTTGATGCCATTGATAATATCTTGCATCAGTATGGAAAAACGGCAGGAAGAGTTGGATTTGCAATGGTTTTCAATCCGGTTGCCGGAAAGTGTAGCCATCGTAAAATGATAAAAAATTCTCGTTGTTTTATGAGCAAGGAGATTGATGAAATGATTGCAGAAGCCGCTCAGATAACAACAGCACAAAATATAGCAGCAACAGCAGCAGGTCAAATACCACCACCTGCAATAGATCCTGATGATGCTTTCAAAGAAGAAGGCAATTTTATGAAAATCCGAGGATCGAGTGACCATGAATGCCTCATTTTTAAAGGTTGATCTTTTTAACGAAAGAAATCATAGACGGGAAGAAAAGTAATGAATCTTGAAGCACTTGAGTCGAGTCTTAAACAACAGTCCAGTGGACCTATTTCATTGAGTCAGGATAATTTGACTCAATCAGCAAACGGCCCAACTCTACCTGGTTCGTTTGATTCTGTTTTACAAACTTCTTTTGGGTTGACGGTAGGACACACGCTTTTTGTCAATAGTTCATCTGACGATATCAGCCTTTCTGGGAGCGGTTCAACGGCACATTTGACCTTGACTGGAGAGATGTACGCTTTGCATGTCCATATGTCTGCATCGCTCGTATTTCAGATTTCAGGGTCAACACTCGTCCTAAAGATAACCCTCACGCCATTAACGACGCCTATCACAGAGGAGCTTTATTGGAAATTGAGTTATAGTTTTCCAACATTACTCGGCCTGCCGATGGATGATTTGGGGTTATCCCGAATATCCTTCACCTTTGATTCAGCAGCCGCCTATGCGATAAGACCTCCTAAAAAGGGATTACAGTTCCAGGCTGAATTTCATTGGCCTTCCGCGACACACGCTCCTGTGCTTTCTCCGACATCGATGGCTTTGACACCTCAATCAGATGAATCTTCCCTAACTCCACCGCCGAGTACCAAGCCCTCAGTTCTTCAAAGGGTAGAAAATTTTCTTGAAATCTATTCCACCTTCTCCACATCGACGGAGCCTTTGATCATGTCAGGTCTGATTGTTCCCAATATTCTTCCTCATGGAGTCACTGTGGGAGGTCTGACCTCTTATCCTTTGATGAATCTCAGGACTTCTTTGTCAGATCATCCAATTTCAGTTTGTAGTTTTCTTAACATCAGTGCTCCTTTTATTGGTCTGGCAACCGGTGTTGAACAAAGAGGGACACAACGTTACACCTACAGTGATATCTATATGGGACTCGATTTCAGTTTCGAAGGGCTTAATGATCCACTGGTTTTGCAAGCGTCCTTATTGGGAGATGGTTCGGTTCTGAATATAATGTTAAGCGATGCCGGTGGATTGAGTTTAGAAAATTTAGCCACAATCATGAATGGTCATCAGCCTGCGATTCCTCAAGAGCTCCAAAAGCTTCTCAGTGATTTTGCTTTTGTAAGCTTTTCCTTCAATGTTAGCTTAGGAAAAACGAAGGAACTTCTTTCGTTAGGAAGTACCTTTCGTATTGGCTCAACAAGCAATCCTTGGAGTTTTTTTGGAGGAAAGTTAGTTGTTAAAGAAATCCTTTGTAGCTTTTATATTCTATCTCCTTTGAGCCCGAATAAGTCAGTATTCCTAAGCCTTGGAGCCGAGTTGATCGCTTTTCCTGAAGTCTTTCCTGGCGTTTTTGAGATTGAAGTCACCAGTGACTTACAGATCAGTGGAAGTTATTCAGGTTCAGTCAGTTTAGGAAGTTTGATTTCTGCAATCTGTGACAATGCCTGGACGATTCCGAGTAGTGTTGGTTCATTTGTATTCTCAGATTTCTATATTGCTGCCGATGTCCGCAATCACACCTATGACCTCGGCGCGACGGCAAATATTGACTTAAATATCTGTGGTTCCGAGTTTTTTGCGCTTCAAAACACTTCTTTCTCAATCAATATCAGCAAGTCTCCCAATGGTCAAAAAAGCTATTCAGGAGCCATCAATGGAATTGTGGAAGTTTTGGGGATTGCGTTTCAGGTCAGTGCAGTTCTATCAAATGAGAGTGACACCACCTTCCAAGTCAGTTTGATCAACACCACGTTAGGAGAGATGTTAGGCTATTTGATTGGATTGGTCGATCCTTCGATTGATCACAAGCTTCCAGCTCCCTGGGATAAACTGAATTCAATTCCTCTGGACACTTTGGTTTTAGATATTAACATCACTCGGGGCACTGTCACCTTAGACTATGAGATTGATTTACATTTGGGATTTATCACCCTGAAACAGATCATGTTGGCATATGGCCCCAGTGCTTCCGGCAGCAAGACGGTGATGATTGATTTAGTGGCCGACTTTTTTGGAGAGTCCTACGCTCCGGGAAATCCGTTAGGTTGGGATACTCTGAATGGTGCACCGCCTGCTGTTGGAGGACAGTCGTCCATGTTTGACTTGGAATACCTGGGACTCGGACATCACATGGCCCTTACGAGTACAACGGAACTGACGAATGTTCAGGAGGTCATGGATGCGCTAAAGAATACGGTTGTCCCTCAGAAGGATGCAAGTTATGAAGAACAACGGCGAAACCAATTCATCACCCCCTTCTCAAACCGGGCAGAAGCGCCTCTCAAGAATTTACCCGGTTTAAAGTTTGATCAAGACAGCAGTTGGTTGATCGGACTGGACGTGGACCTCATGAAAACCCTATCTCTGAGTGTGATCTACAATGACCCGGAACTCTATGGATTGTTGATTCAGCTTTATGGTCCCAAAGCCAAACTTTTTGCCGGACTTTCCTTTCAGATTCTCTATAAAAAAATCGCCAATGCGATTGGCTTATATCATATTGTTTTACAGCTTCCAACCGCGATGCGGCATCTTGAATTTGGCGCCGCTTCTGTGACCTTGCCGGTCTTTGGATTGGATGTTTACACCAATGGTAATTTTGAAATTGACTTTGGTTTTCCTTATCACCATAATTTTACCCAATCTTTTGCCATTGATGCCTTTCCTTTTACAGGATCTGGAGGATTCTATTTCGGTCTCTTAGATGGAAGCACCTCCCGAACCATTCCTAAAATCACCAATGGCAACTTCAATCCTGTCATTGTTTTTGGTTTTGGATTGGAATTGGGATTGGGCAAAGACATCACTGCAGGCCCCTTAACTGCGAGTTTAAATTTAGTCGCCATGGCCTTTTTGGAAGGTGTCTTGGGATTCTTCAATCCGAGTAAAGGAAGTTCACATGATGTGTATTATTCGGTAAAAGGCTCAATAGGGATTCAAGGAAAGCTCACTGGAACCGTGAACTTCAAGATCATTCAAGTGGATTTCGATGTGGATGTTTATCTCATTGCCAACATGACCCTAGCCAGTGGAGAACCGATCCTTTTGAATGCATCGGCCGCTGTCATGGTGGAAGCAGCTGTGAAAATTGCTGTGATTCAGGTTCATTTTTCGTTTCACACCAAAGTTCATGCCTCGTTTAAAATTGGCTCAAAATCTTCCACACCCTGGATTCTCGATAAATCTCAGCCATCGCTGACTGCTCCTAAGGCGAAGGCTAAACCAAAGG
Organism: Verrucomicrobiota bacterium; assembly: GCA_021772675.1. Taxonomy (GTDB): domain Bacteria; phylum Verrucomicrobiota; class Lentisphaeria; order JABSQK01; family JAJFLO01; genus JAJFLO01. Next base: position 20,965 of record JAJFLO010000349.1, read on the forward strand.
CACTCCCTCATGCTATGGGGCCAGGACCCAGTGGAGGTGAAACCGTAATACGTGGAAGTACCGTTTCAGATTCTTCCCACAGAGACGAATCACCGGACATGCTTCAAGCAGGAAGTGTTGAATCGCCCGATTTTGTTCAACACCCTGTTCCTTCCACAAAAGCCGATGTTTCCGGAGCCACTCGATCGAACTTGGACCGTTCAGATCCCATTGATCTCAACTGGAAGACAGTTCGTGTTTGGGATGTACCTCAGCCCATCGATCTGATTGTAACGCCTGTTTTTAGCATAGGTTTGAAAAGCCAAAATCCATCGTCAAATCCACGATCAAATAATCGTTCAAAACGGAGTACAACCTCAGACCCTTCAGAGCAAGAAGTCAAAGGGTGTCTTTTATTTTTTGTGGAGAACTCCATTCCGCCGCATGCCACCGGTTGTCATGGCTACAATGCGCCTGTGGCAAATGCTGCCGAAAAGCCGTTTAACCGTTTGATCGAAGGAATTCTATCTTGGGCATTTTATATCTACTCAACCTCAAAAATTCCAGCGTCTGCCCCTCCAGCAAACCTCCAGTCTTTCCTCAGCCAGACCTCTATGGGAGAGTCGGATTTACAAAAATTATTGGGTTCTTTTCAACAACAACTCAATTCTGAATCTCATCCTTTAAGTTATTCAAGACTTCAGTCGTTTTTTCAGAATAACTTCAAGTTTGTTATTCGGAAGCTATCCGCAGACACGAAAAGGCAAAGCGGAAGTATTTTTCCTGTGTTGCCGGAGCTGTCCATGACAGCCCTTGGACACGATCCCGTTGATTTTTCCAAATCTCCGATGTCTTTAGCCAATGACTTGGTTTCGGATTACTTTTCAATCATTCTGAAGTCATCCTTGCAGTATGCCATTGAGCTGCTTCAAACGTACACTTATTCGATGCAAAATGAGAGTTTGGATCAGCTTGTCCGGAAGTTCTACCCTGATGCCGCCGGCCTACCTTCTCTCGACCCTGTGGAACGACTTCTGCAGGCAAATTTAATGAATGCATCTCTTATTTCCACCCGCTCAAAGTTGAATATTCCAGGCAGTATTTATCAAATTCGAGTTGGAGATTCGTTTAAGAGTCTCTCCCAAACGACCTTTCCCGGAGTGAGTCTGGAGTCATTGATTGAAGCCAATAGTGATCGATCCGGATTTCTTGAAATCGGGGCAAGTCTCTCCATAGAAAACGGGACCTATGAGGTTCCTGCGCCGATGACACTGGCATCGATCAAGACAAAGTTTCATATTGATGACACCGATGTTTTGCCTCAATCCGGTAGCATCTCAACGCTTCATGAGTCGGATACATTAAGTTCAGGTATTATTTTGCGTTTGGTCAACCCGCCTTACATTATCGATAGCTCCGGAACAACTCTGCAACACCTGGCAACTCAATGGAATATCCCTCTGTCGCTTCTCCAAATCTTAAATCCCCGTCTCCCTTCAAAGCAGCCTTTGACTTTGGGAGGCATAGTCAAACAGCCTAAAATCCAAGTGACTCCGCCTTCAGGAAGTACGTGGGACGATCTTCTCCAAGATTACTTTTTTGATGTGAGTTTTGCCCAAAAACTGAATCCAGCCGTGTCTCAACCCTTTAATGGCAGCACAAGCATCTACTTAGCGGATGTCACCGTGGTTGTGATGCCAATCATTTTGTTTGATATTTCGCAATTCTTTGATGTGGACTTTATAAGCTTAAAGCAACTCAACCCGGGGAAATTCCCTGACAATCCTCAGGAAGCAATCACTCCGGGAACAGGCATCACCTTTCCCAGTTCCTTAAGCTATGTCATTCAACCCCAGGACACGCTCTCCACGATTGCATCACGCTATCAACTGAATGCGTTGACCATGATTCAGGCTGAGGAGAATTTGAGCAGCACGTCACTGCTGAAACCCTTGGAAAATTTAGAAATCCCTGCATTCAGCTATCAAGTGACCGAAGCGGATTCTGAATTAAGTCTTCAGGATTACTGCCATCGATTTAATATCAGCCTCGATCGTTTTGCCCAAAGTAATCATGACAATGCTCAATTGTTCAAAGGAAATTTAAGCATTCCCAATGCGGAGGTGGTGATACGGGACCTGATCAATCAATTGATTTCAAGTGGCTTAGCCAATCATGTGGCCGGAATGCTTTCTCGTTTTTTCATGAATGGCCTGCAATTACCTTATCCTCAAAAAGATTCTGCAAGTTACCCAATGTACGCCTTAAGTGGACAACAGTTTCCAATATCCCCCTCTGTTGCAAGCACAGATACCATCGTTTTAGAGAACCAAACAGGAGTCCATTGGGTGGAATTAACGTCTTCTCAGCCGATAACGCTTTCTTTAAGTTCCAGTGAATTTTCGGAAATTCAAAATCTGCAAATCCATGTAAAACAGGGGACAGCAACGGGTCCAGGTGTTCAGAGTGTTTCGGTTGTGCCGACACTTCAGAGTACACCTCATCGTTTTAATTTAGAGCATTCAATTACTTGGAAAAGTTCGACTTATCCTTTAGACGCTTCACTCTCGTTTAAACCGACGAGTTTTCCAACACTCTGGCCTTTACCGAAACAACTTCAGCGTCAGTTAGTTCAGTCACGTTCCGACGGAATTGTTCTGGATTTCAAGCAAGCAGTTTCCAAGTCTTCTTCAGATGGAGCTTTAAACATTGTGGACGCCACCGCTTTTCCGGGAAGTTTGATTCCTTTTACAGTCAAACCGGTTTTGGATCCAATGACGGGGCAGATTCTGGAGAATCTTTTCGAACTTCAGAATGTGGAAGATAGAGTGCAGAATCAGCTTCTGGCTTTATGGAAATATTTTGCCGACAATGCTTCAATGTCTGAACGTTATGAACTGCATGTTCTCTATGCCCTGAACGACAATGAAGATGACTCCGGATTAAGCTCTGAAGCAATTCATGCTCGAGATTTATTAATTTTAAAAACAAACTTATCCACACCCATTGATACGACAACTCCGAATGCTCTCTTCTCTGCCGATGCAGCGTCTCATTTGGCAAGTTTTCTAAAACTCCTTTGGGAATCAAGCATAATAACTCAGGGAGGATATTATCTAAAATATACCCATGCTCAGAACTTTCTGTTGCCAAATTCTTTGCTTAGAGACGATTCTGACATCACCATCAATCTACTCTTGGTTTCATCAACCACGGGAGGACGGCTTTATCCGTTTCACAATCAGGTGATCTTGCCAACAAGCAAGGCATCCAATGCGCTATTCTTTGCCGAAAGCACGTCTCAATCACCCAACTTAATCACTCAACGTTCAACCTTAACTCCAGGCTCTGCATGCTTTACCGCATCAGCAAAAGCCAATGCGTCATCAAATTTAGAGCAATGGTTTTCATTAATTCGTTATCAGGTCAACTCCTCTTCTTCGAGCATCCCAAGCAATCAAGCAACATCGTCTATTGGTCCTAACTATGGAAATGGTTCAAGCACAACATCCGCAGGGAGTCTGAGCTACCACAAAAGCGTTAAGGCCTATCCTTTCTTTGCATCGGCAACGTCGACAATGGAAGCGGATCTTCCTTCAAATGCTGAAGATCCTTATGCCGGAATTACTAAGAAAGAACACTTGAGTTTCAAATGGGGATGGCGAGATTTATTTGGAAATGATCTGAAGGCCACCTCAGCGACAGAAACGATTCAACTTGGGTATTTTGATAAATTGATTCCCGTCACAGCATGGCCTTCGGTGGCAACTCATTATCGATTTGCTTTGGACAGCAACAAGCATGTTTGTTTGGAAACGACCTTTCACTTCAGTACAACATCTTACATGCCTGCCGGTGGAGAGGTACTTCAAGGGTGTCTGAACAAGGCAGCTTCGAGGAAAGCCAAGATTCAACAAATCTACTATCAATTGATTCAAGATGATATCCAATTTAAGGTAGAGTCCAGTATGTGTCCATCTCAAAACATAGATTTGGATGCTTCACAGCGTCAGCAAGTGATTCAGTTCATTAAACAGAGTTATCACTACCTCAGCACGGTTCAAAACTTGAAGCAGACCTTACATTCGGTGCAAGCGAATGATTGCTTCGAAAGTTTAGCCGGCACGTATCAAGTGTCGATTGAAGACGTTGCCAAAGTCAATCAATCGGTGACCGATCTCTTTCCCGCAGGAACCCCATTGCAATTGCCGCAATACATTGCAGTGCCTCCTCAACAAAGCTTGAGCAGCCTTGCTAAAACATACAACACCACGGCTTTGGCGCTTGCCCAGTTGAATGAAAACGCAGCGGAACTTCTGCGAGCAGGCCAATCCTTAAACATTACATCTAAGTCTGTTGAGCAGCAAGCTCACAGCTCACTCAAGACCATGGCTAAATCTTACCACACCACTGCAGGTGCAATAGCCGAGGCCAATGCTGTCGCACCTCTCAGGTCTTCGGATGATGTATTGAGTATTTCGGGAATGTCTGAACCTTATATAATTCATGACGAAGATACACTCGCATCCATCGCTCTCACACCGGCTTATGTGGCTGCAAAAATTTCGATCGATGCCATTGCCGAAGCAAACGAAAACAAGGTGAATTTCTTTGAAACGGGAATGCCTCTACGGATTGCTTCGAAACAAATTATTGCTCAAACAGGAGACTCACTTCGGTCTTTAGCTAAAAAATATAAGACCACGGTTAAAGCGATCGCCAGCACGAATACTCAGTGCGATTTGACACCATCTCAAGATGTTCTCAATATCCAGGGAACCTTGGTTGCGGTTCAGGCAGGAAATACTCTCGGAAATCTTCAGGAGCGATTTCCGAAAATCTCCATTCAGGTCATGGCATCAGATAATGCGAATCGTTCTGAGTTTTATTTGCCGGGAACATCGCTGAGGCTTCCGATAAATCATGTGATTCAAACCGGAGAGAGTTTAAGCTGTATTGTGAATCGATATCGTCAACGTTATTCTGTGAGTCTGGAAACGTTGGTGACTCAAAACCAGACAATTCCAGGAATCTTTGAGGTTGGACAAACCTTACAGGTAGGAATTTCAACAAGCTTTAAAACAGAGTTCGGTGAATCTTTTACAGAACTTGCAAAACGGGCCAGCAACATGTTACATTTTCCGTTGTCTGTTGGAGACGTTGCACTTCAAAACAAACAACACCCCCTGAACCGTTATCTTCAGAATCCCTTGACGTCATCAAGCACGTTAGCAATACCAGGATTAGTCGATATTGATTCGTCAGAGTCATCCTTGATTCATGTCAGTGCAGAAGGCGAAAGTTTGCATCAGATTCAAGAACGTGTGGGCAGTTTAGTTGAAGACCTAGTAATTGCAAATCAAGGTTTAAGAGGTGTTTTAAAGACAGGAACACTTTTAATTGGAAACAATAATTATTCCGTCACAGCCTATGACACGTTCAATACTCTATTGTCTAAGGTTGCCATTCACGATCCTGGTATCAGTTTAGTGAAATTATCCCAAATGCTGGCAAAACTTCCAAATGTCTTAAATACTGTTGCTGCCTTGATTGCTCCACCTGTAGTCATGACACTGACTTTGCCTGTAAATACATCCGCAGACAATATTCTTCACGAAATTTTTCCACTAACGGCACAATTTGGAATCTATCGGGACCCGGAGTTGGTACTTTCTCATTTTTCTGAAGTTCCTCAAGTGTCTTCTGTAACAAGTTTTTTACATCCTCAAACGAGCCCTGATTCTGATTCAGGCAGTTCAAACGCATCAGGAATTCAAGAGTTTGCAAGTTCAATTGAACATTATTTTCCTGGCATGAAATTGGCTTTAGGCGAAGCAAAGGCGTCTCAAAATGGTAATCGGGCAACGCATCATCAAAAACTATGGGTTCTCAATTTCAGTGACAATGGCATTCAATACAACATTGAAAACACAAGACCTAATTTCTTTGCAATTGCCCCACTCTCTACAAAACAACTCGCGCGACAAAATGTTCTTATTCCGTCCTATTCCCCTGAAACAGGTATTTCAAAAACGGGGGTTAAAAAGAATTTTAAAGCAGTAGATTTGGATACTTGGGCAAAACCCTTTTTAGAAACCGTGGATTTGTTCTTGTCCCCTGCTATTTTATTTCAGGCTTATGCATTGGCACCTGAGGATGTAAATACAATATTGAGTGCCAAACAGTCGTTAGCAGAAAGCATTTCATCCAACGTTTTGAGCATTCTTGAATATTCCTCAGAAATTCCAAACGCCGTTCTTAATAGAGCCCGGGAGTCGTTCAAAGAAAGCTTATTGGTTTCCCTGTCCAATGCGTATAAAACGGATACATTGATTCAATACCCTGTGAGTCACACTAACGATGTTTCTGCTCCCATTAAGCTTTTGGGAAAACCTGTGGTTCGTTGTTACACCACAGCAACAGCAGTCCCCTTACAGAAAATGGCAGATGCAGAAAATGTTAGTTTAGAATACTGGGTTAAAGTTATTCAGAATGTCGATAAACTATTCAATCCTGTCAAGATTAGCCTAGGAAGCATTGATTATACTCCAACAGCAAATGATACCTTAGAATCCATTGCCATACGACTCAACGTTCAACCCCTTGTTTTAGCCCAATCCATTAAAAGTCGAACGGATTTGATCCGTGGGGGTATCAAGACCAATGTTCATCGAGTCGATGAAACACCTAAAGCCGGCGACACGCTGTTGACACTGTCACAGCATTTTGAAGTCACCGCCGTTGATTTGTTTGAGGCCAACCAACTCACTCCGGGAAGTTTGCGCACAGGCGTTTTGATTTCCGATCCAGGCAGCAAGACATCCTATCGGACAAAATCTGGCGATACCTTAGCGTCGATTTCAAAACAGCTCAATCTTTCGCTTGAATCGCTGGCCAACCAGTTGTTGATGAAACCCAACTTAGTCAATCTTCACGTATCATGGTTTGTCTTTCAAGAGTTACCCGACTACACCCTGAATCCTAGCAGTTTAGAGCTTTTGCCAGATGGATCATCTTCTCTAGACAGTTTCCTGAATGTGGCTGATGCCGATCATCATAATCGGGTGTTTCTGAATATGGACTATGTAATTTCTCAAGTGGCTCATCACATTAAACCTCAGGAACAGGCTCCAGGTTTTGAATCAGAGTTCTGGCTCCAACTAATCCGTCCGATAACTCAATCTTTAGGATCTGTCAATGTACCTGTTTTCTTGAATACTTATCCCGAGCCTCCGGAAGTTCATTCTCAAAAAGCGGTTATTGCACCTCCTGACGCTCAGTTGAACAACTTAGGTCTTTGGAATTATGAGTATGCCTATTCTTACTCTGGGGATTCTCAAGATGAAGTCGCCGTAGGAATTCGGTACAATACCTCTTCGTATTCCAGTTTGGACTCCGGGAGTGCTTCTCAAAGCGTTACATCAAGCACACCCTCATCGGACTTGCTCACGGAGCTCGCTGTCTTTAAAGCCTTAAGCGACTCGATCATTCATGAACTTCTGTCGATTCCAACATTAAGTGCGACCACAGAAGGAAAAACAGAGGTTTTGACAGCAATCCATGCTTTTGCACAACTCACTCAAAATGTCAGTCAAGCCTGGAATGATTGGAAACCTTCCGCTCACCCGGAAGCTGTTTTAGGTAGGCGGCACTGTCATTATCGTATTCAAGAATATTTTGATGAAATTGAGAATCAATTGCGGATTACTATTAGCTTGGATGATCCGCTTTCAACCGATTTGGTTTTTCCTCAAATCAGTGCCACAGAATACACTCTTCATAAAACTGAGACGCTTGAGAACAATACCCAAGTTTCCTTATTCACCCCCTCAGCATCCGCTTCTAATCATTCGAAGTTGGTCGAACGGACGTTGTCGTTTAAAAATCTGGATGCCCTTTCTTGCTATAATGCCTGGGGCAGTATTACACTGACACGGAATCGGGAATTGAATCGAGATATTCCGACAAATCCTGCATTTGTTTATCAGACACCGATTGTCCAATATGTTAATCCGTGCACCCCATCATTTGTTTATAATAAGAAAGTCGATATCCCAGCCCTGACAGCATCCACTCAGGACACAATGCTGAATTATTTGACAGTCTTTTTTAAGAAATTAATGGCTGTCAACCCCATACCCGATGCCTATTATCGAATTAAGTTTGAGTGTCAGTACTCCGTCTCTATTTCGGAACAGCTCAATCTTTACAGTCAGGCTCCTGTTCTGATGTTTCCTAATATTTACATTAACGACGGATCGTTTCGAGATCCAACCATTCTGCAACAGCTTTCGGACGCCATCATGAATTGGCAGACGACAGCTCAACCTCAACTCCAAGGAGGAACGTATGTCTTCAAAGTTGTCATCTTCTCAAAAAAACCACAGCTCATCACCCTCACCTGAAAACACAGGGCCTTGTTCCCGGATTGATGGACAGAAAATCATCAAACCCAAATTGGTCAAGAACACCGACTATGGAGATCGGGACCCCCGGGATCCCGTCGATCCGATTTTATCTGCCTCGGGTCAGGATAGTAACCGTCAGATCATAAACAATGCTACAATTCCTGAACTTCAAGGATCCACGGTGCAGCCGGGATACAGTTGGGAAGCCCTTACCTCTTTCAAAAAAGGACAGTGGGAACAGGCGACGGCATCGCCTCCTCTTCTGATTGAAGACTGGAGCAATAATATTGATCCCACAAAATGGTTGGCCTTCCGAAGACAATGGGGAGACTCAGGTTCATTTAAGAATGGAGGTTGTGTTCCTGAAAATATCAAGCTCAACACGGTAACGGATGTTCCCGGTGGCAAAAGCAAGACGGTTGTTGAAATTTACGGAGCTGGTAATGCCGCTGCTTCCCCCGGCTTTCCTAGTGGTGTTGCCAAAGCCGCGCCTCCTGCTGATGAAAAACAAAGCCTTTACTCCATTTATAGAGAAACGAATAGCCCCTGCAAAACGGGAGCCTGTCTCAGCACCATGGATTACTATGGAGCCGGCTATTATGAAGTCGAAGCACGAGCCCCCCTAGCAACCCTCCACCCCGGTGCGGCCTTTTGCATGTGGACCTTCGGCCGATACCGAGAAGTGTATAACACCAGTACTGACGTCAAAACCTTCGATCAGGGACATAAGGTGGATAATAAAGGATGGAATCACTATGGAGATTTGTCAAACCTTCCAATGGGATATTTTCCGGATTGGCGTATAGGAAGTATGGTTAACGGTTATTACAACATGCAAGAGAGTGAAATTGATATTGAAATGTCTGCAGAACGACCCAATCCCGATTTTGACAAAAATCAACCGGTTTCTCCCAGCAATGCCCCTTACACTGGCAAATACAACTGCATGCGGCAAAACTCTTGGGTCAGTGCCTGGAATTACGATCCTAAAAATGATACACCTCCCAACGGAACGCCCAAACAAACCTCAGGAGGACCATACTTAGGAACACGAGTAATCCGAGAAGATGAGAACGCCTTTATTGATGGAAATTGGCATACTTATGGATTCGCTTGGTCGACGACCAAGGTGACGAATGGAGGCTTTGTTTTTGGAAATATGGGGCAATTGGTTCCGGTCGATGTTGCCGTAGGACAGCGCATTGATTTTTATTTTGATCGTAAACTCATTCAGACGGTTACTCGCTTTGTTCCAGCAGGACGAGCACGCTTAGTCGTTGGAATTTGGTTTCCTTTCTGGGGATACATTGATGATTATGATAAGGTCAATCAACCCTTTGAATACACCTTATGGCAAATCAATGGAGTTCGTATTTTACCAAAGTCCACCAACCTTTCAGACATTGCCAAGCATATCCCAAATCCTAAGTCAGTCAGTACCAATCTTGATGAATTTGCAAGACAGGTACTCCCTACTCTGGATGACAGTGGAGACTTTTATGGAACCGAAAGTTACTATGATGATGGGCTCGCCTATACCACAGAAGATACGTGGCCTAATCCGCCGTCCTCTTCCAACTTAAGCCAGACCATGTCTCTCAATGATGTCGAAGTCCCAAGCAAAGCTTTGAAGTGAATGAAATCTTGAACCCGGGTTAAATTTGATGATTCTTCATATCTAACAGTTTCACGCTCATTTTGAGTGTTCCGCCTACGTTCAGGTAACTGCTGCGGATAAACTTTGGAGTGAGATGACCTGTCACCGCTTTCAATCACTAGGGAGTGGTGAGAGGGGTAGCAATATCTCCCGTAAGCAATCAATACCCCAATTTGCTCAGCGAAATTTTACAGCTTAACCAGGGCTTGCGCGGTGTTTCGTCGTGGTTACCTGAAGACTCAAAATCGAGTTTTCGAGAAGAGAACCCTTCACATCACTCGAATTCTAAAAATAAGCTTGTACACTCAGTGTACACTCAGGGTCGCCCTCTAATTACAAGTTTCATGACATCATTAGGAGTGTATCGCCAATTTTTAACCGCCCCAAATGCAACTAATAAAAAAAATGTATGACCCAAAAATAAGAATTAGCCTCAAGAAAAATCAATAACTTATAATTTCCGGGTAGGACCAGCGGTTTCCCTAACCAGCCCCCCCACAGATCCGGACGTGAAGCTTTCCCTCATCCGGTTCCTCGGTAATCCTGACGACGAAACAGTCAGAACGCATGACTTTTGCTGCCCTGTGGC
>JAJFLO010000350.1 GCA_021772675.1 Verrucomicrobiota bacterium
TCTATAAAAACATTATAATAAGTATAATAATAAAAATATCAAGCAATATTTATTATACTTAAAAAATAATTGCAAAATTTTTTAATGCTTGAAAATGAAGAATTTACAAAAATAAGGGTGAGTTAAGTGGTAAACATAGGTAAAATGATTAAATCCTGGACAATCTGTCCAGTCCGTTATCGCTTAGAGACTGGAAATAAATAATTCATCGGCATTGGCATCTCAGGTTCAGGCCATATTTCATCCCAAGTCAATCACAACGTCCTCGCAGTAGGCAAACTACACCTGCGGAGTTGTTCAATCGTTACGACCAATTCTGACATAAATCCGAGCGCTCTATTTATGATTTATTTATTTCCAGATTCTTGATACGGTATAATATCTGGATTCAGTATCGCTTGCCAAAAAAAACGAATATGAAACAAGATTACTATCAGGGAAAATAATACTCAAATTGATATGTGTAAACCTGGTCAGTACATTACGAAACGAAAAATAATTTTTTAATCCGATTTTCGTCATTTTTCAATACCAATTAACTATTAATGAGTACCAATCATAAATCACTGCACTGTATTGCGATCATATTTGTATCAATAAGTGCCGGTATCGTTTTTTTCAATACCGAGGATAATTCAGTAAAATTGACGAATCCAGGCAGCCGATATGCAACGGTAGAGGCAATTGTTGATCAAGATGTTTTTTATATTGACAACACGATATATGCCACCAATAACCAAGGTGAAATGGGAACCGATAGTGTCAAAATCGGTGATCATTATTACTCATCAAAACCCCCGTTATTATCCGTCCTGACCGCTGGCGTATATTGGTATTACAAAACAATAACAAAAAAAACTATCCGAAGCTACACTAAAGATGTCGTCAGATTTTGTAATCGTTTTGTGATCGGCATACCCCATATACTGTTGCTCATATATTTTTTTCGCCTTATTCGCATGGTTGCGCAGAATGACGAAGCCGTAATTATTTCAATGGCAGCGATGTGTCTTACATTTCTTGGGTTAAGTTATGCTACTGATATGAATAATCATAGTCCTTCTGCGGCACTACTAATAATTGGTTTTTATTATGCAGTTCGAATAAAAAAAGATATCCAGCCTGAAACTAAACACTGGTATATTTCCGGAATATGTTTTGGTTTGTTACCTGCTTTCGATATTCCGTCATTGATCTTTACCCTGGCAATCAGTATTTATCTTAGCATGCATGATTGGAAGAAATTTTTGTCATGCTTTTTACCATCAGTTTTGTTGATTATAAGTGTTCACCTGATCTTAACACTGGTGATTACCGGATCCATTCTTCCTATATATGCACGAAGTGATTTATTTCTTTTTGAAGGATCGTACTGGAGTGAATATAATGTGGTTCTTTCACTGTTAAAAGAACCTAAACATGTTTATGCATTTCACGTGTTAGTAGGGCATCATGGTATCTTGACTATGTATCCCGTATTTATTTTAGCGATTATAGCGTTATTCAAATCCATAAAACGCCGATCTCCATTATATATTGAAGCGATTTTTACCACAACAACCGTCATTACTCTAATTATTCTTTATATATTTAAAACTAAAGATTATGGAGGGACGTGTGTCGGTTTTCGCTGGCTTATTGTCATTATGCCACTGCTCTTTTTGTTTTTTGGCGTCTGGATTGATTTTTATCTTAAAGATCATCGACCACAGATACTATTCTGGCCAATTATTATAGCGGTATTGTTAATAGGCCAATTCCATACATTGGATGCAGTGGATAAACTCTGGAAGAAGGGTAAATGGCATAGATATGTCGAGAATTCGATTGAGGATATGTGTTGTAATGATCACTAGCAGTCTGTCGGACTTTGGCGTCGTAGCGAGAAAATTGATAAATTTTGGCCATTTTTTCACGGATTTGAGACGAATATTAGACATATTCACCGAAAATCCGAGGGAAAATGGACTAATTTTGCATTTACGGAGTAGATTCGTCCAAAGTTCGACAGGCTGCTAGATGAATACCGAAGCTGATAATCGAAATATCTTTAACGATTTATGCATTGTCTATCCCACTTGCGGCCGTCCAGATCTGTTAATTAAATCCATTTCAATGTTATGGAAAAATTCAGTATTACCAGGTCAAATAATCGTCATTGATCAAAGTCAATGTGATACAACAAAAGTTGCCTTATCAAAACTTAATAACAAATGCATCATTCATATCCCATCCACTGAAAAAGGATTATCGCGGGCACGTAACTTGGGAATTCAGTCTAGCCAGGCTCCTTTGATTGGATTTCTTGACGATGACTGTATGCCGTTTAGCGACTGGGTAAGCAACATTCAAACCGCCACAGAAGACCATGCGAAATCCCATGTCTGGATAGGTGAAGACATTCATGTAAAAGATGATGTCCCTGAATATGATCCGTTAGACCGGATTGTGTATGAATTCAGCTTTTCCGGTAAAAATGATCCTTGGCGTATTGGGCCAACGGGAGGAAATTCCGTGTTCAGGCGATCCGCCTTTGATGACGTTGGTCTATTTGATCCTTTGCTTGGACAGGGCAGTGATTTTCCCGGAGCAGAGGATGGCGATATGATTTATCGTGTCATGAAAAACAATCTAAAGGTAACCTTTACAAATACAATTCAATGCTTCCACCTCGATTGGAGAAATGGCGAACAGGAGATCCGAAACGGATACAATTACGGACTAGGAGTCGGCGCTATGTTGGCAAAATTTTTTTACAAAAAAGATTTTTATCCCATGACAACCATTTTACTTCAGCGTTTCATAATTAAGTTTTTAAAGGTGCCGTTGTGTCTAATAACTGGCGATAAATTTGGCTATCGCCAAAACTTAAAATGGTCGCAAGGTATAATTAAAGGATTCTGCAATTGGCCTCGGTGATATATGCATTAAAACGATTTATTATTCATGCCTACCCAATTATTCTTATTTGGGTGTTAATCGCGGCGAAATTTTCGTTTATAGGCTATATCGATAACGAAGTTGATGTCCTCCCAAGCGCCAAACAATTCATGAATCCTGATTGGCTGGCAAAGGATTGGTACTTGAACCAGCAGATTTTTTACCGATTTTGTTTTAACGGATTTATTGGTATTCTTGTTGATTGGTTTGGTTTTGAAAAGGCTGCTTTGATTGGCAGATTGATGGCTTACGCTGTTTTCTCTCTTGGCATCGAAATGTTTCGGCGTGCATTCGCAGTTCGACTCCATATCATGCTCATTATCGTCCATTTTTTTATCAAGAGCCAATCGATTATCGCAGGCGAAAGCATGGTTGGCGGTGTTGAAACAAAGATATTTGCTTATGCCTTTGTTTTGATGGCGATGGCATCTTTTTTCAGGAAACATTATCTGAGAGGATTCCTTTTTGCTGGCGCTGCCTTGTCATTCCATGTGCTTGTTGGTTTATATGCGTTGCTATGTACAGTTGGCGGGTTCGTCTTAAACCGGGAATATATAAAAGATGGTTGGCAAACCATCATGAAATATTCATGGACATTTCTGATCACAGGGATTCTTGGTGTCACAGCAATTGTGGTGCAATTGTGGCCTAAAAGTGATGTTGATACATTGGCTGCTTCTCTGATATATGTTACCTACAGACTGCCTCATCATCTCTTGCCTTCCTCGTGGCAGGGATTTTCTTGGTTGATTGAATTACTAATGGTGACAGGAATGTTTTTATTCGTTTTTATTAAAAGTAAAGAACGTAATTGTCTATTCATTTCTGCTTACGCGTTAACCGCTGTATTTATCTTTTTTATTGGTCTGAATTGTCATGCTTTTGGGCAATTTCATCTTCTTAAATATTACTGGTTCAGATTTGCTGATACAATGGCACCTTTCTTGGCTTTAGTGCTGATTGGATTATTTTTTTATCGAATGCTTGTAGAAGGAGAAATTTATAAACATGTTCTCCGGCGTTGGCGGGAAAAATCAGTATTACTGAGGAAAATCACTAATGTTATACTTATATTGATTGTAGCAATGTGTTTTCATAACGCTGGATTTCGCGTATTAAAACGGATCCAAAGTCCAGATACAACCCAATCTAAGTCTTCTCTTATTGGAATGATGAAATGGATAAATGAAAATACTCCCAATGATGGAGTATTCCTTATGGACCCCACGATAAGTAATTTTTATATTTATGCACAACGAGCCGTTTTTGTATCATTTAAACATAGTCCTCAAAGTGAAAAGGAGATTTTGGAATGGTACAGCAGACTTACATTATGCAATGGTGGCATTACCCCAAGCACGGCTGGTTATGATGCTGATGAAGAATTGCGGCCCAATTTTTACAAACTAAATGAATCACAAATATTAAATATTGCTAAAAAATATAAACTAGATTATTATCTTGGACTATCCAGGCAAAGACTATATTTCAATCAAGAATATACCATGGAGAATTATTCCCTCTATAAGATACCTGATAAATAACAAAAATTTCGAATAATGCTTCGAATGTCCCTACATCGTTGCAGTTTAAATTTAGTGACTAGTCGATGTTGCTAGAAGATTAATTCCATTCTCCGAAAAGGAAAGTTGATGCCGGGAATAATCAATCGGCAGCCTTTTATACATGCAGCAGAATTTTTTTTGCTGGGTCATTCTGCTTAAGCTCAGAGCAAAAGCGTACACCCAATTTTGCAACAAATCTAAAAAAAATGCGGACTATGCGCACCCAATTAAGGGTGCGCCGGCTACGCTGATGCTCACGATATCTACCCTCTTACTGACAACGAATAATTGTTACTTCGACATTATCTGCATAGAAGAACTCGTTTGATCCTCCGTATAGGTTCGCGACTCTAAAACGGATCATGGTATTCGGTGACACAAATTCAGTAATGTCGTATCCCTTAGAGCCACTGGACGATCCGGAGATATTCTTAATTAAATCAATTACAGTATACGAACCCCCGCCATTGGCAGAAACTTCAATTGCGATTTTATCACTCGTATCGACACCCGATGAGGTCGCAAAATCAAAACTGAAATTTGCTGAAATCACGGTGCCTGACAAATCAATTCCTCGTGCGAGGCTGGGTTCACCCCCAGTGTTTGGATTATCATCCAATCGAATTTTTCCATCCTTTATTTTTACCTGTCCTGCGTTCGGTCCCGCTCCACCTGAAATCGGATCATTTTCTACCCAATCACCAGCCCAATTGATACTGCCATAATTATTATTAAATGCGGCATAGTTAAATTTGTCTTTAACGTTTTCCTCAATAAGTACACAGTCACCATCGCAATGATTCGTAAAATCTATTTGAACATTATCAATGCAGAAAAATTCTCCATAACCTCCATACTTATTATCGACACGAATACGAATGGTTGTATCTGCTGAAGCAAATTCGGATATGTCATAAGTCCTTGTCTGCCATTGAGACCCCTGGTAACCGACAATCAGTTCTAATACTGTAAAATTGATACCGTCTGAAGATACTTCTATAGCAAATTTATCATCAGCATCGACACTTGATGGCTGCCAAAAGGCCAAACTAAACACGGCATAATCAACGTTGCTCAAATTTACGCTTCTCGCTGCGCTTGGATCAGCCCCAGTATCTGGATTATCGTCGAGTTGCAGCTGCCCGGGTTCCTCAATAAGGACCTGGCCGGCTAAGGGACCACTACCCCCAGATATCGGGTCGAATTCAATCCAATCCGATGACCAATTAATCGAACCATCATTACCTCCAAACGAGACGGAATTGAATTCGTCTCTAACGAATCCGGATATGGAAACGCAGTCGTCATTATAACCGAAATCCTGGTCACGATTATCCTCTCCTGAAGCAAGAGTTATCGAAGATTGATTGTCCAACGTACCATTGCTATCAAATGTCTGACTTAATCCGCTCGGTAATGAATTGCTATCAACTACAATGGTATAATCACCCGCTTCGACATCTGTAAACAGGTATAAGCCGTCCATATTGGTGCTTGTTGTATCAATAACGACACCTTGATCGTCTAAAAGTGATACGGTTACATTTTCAATACCACTTTCATCACTATCCGGTACTCCATCGCCGTCAGCATCAAACCAGATTAGATCACCAATGGATCCCAGAGGTTCAGTATCACATTCAATATCAAACGCGATTTTTACATTATCTGCAAAGAAAAACTCGTTTCTACCGCCGTAATTCTTTGCTACTTTGAAGCGGATAGTCGTTGATGACGTTGCATAATCAATGATGTCAAAACTTCTCCAACCTGTGGTATATCCGGAAATACCAGTAATGTATTCCAAAACTGTGTAAGTCGCACCGCCATTATTGGAAATTTGAACAGCAATTTTATCATTGGAATCAACACCACGTGTCGTTTTGAAGTCAAACGAGAATATCGCTGAGCTTGCACCTTGCAGGTTTACTTGACGCGCCGCACTGGGTTTACCGCCAGTATCCGGATTGTCATCAAGTCGTAATGCGCCATTCTTTATCTTGACCTGACCAGCGCTTGGCCCAGCGCCTCCGGTTTTGGGATCATTTTCTATCCAATCTCCAGCCCAGTCAACGGTACCATTGTTATTACTGAATGAGACGTGTTTGAATTTATCTTTGACAAAACCGCTGAATGCAACACACGAGTCATTGTGGTAACCGAAATCCTGAACCAGATTCGTTTCACCTTCTGCTAATATAACCGTTGAGATACTGTCCAAAGTGGCATCTGGATCTCCAGTTTGCACGTATCCTGTAGGTAGCGTATTTTCGTCAACAGAGACGGTATAAGTACCTGCGTCTAAGTCGGTAAAAAGATATTCGCCATTGGCAGCGGTAATGGCTGTGCCAATTAATATGCTGCTGTCGTCAAATAATTCCACTGTTACATTGGTTAAGCCGGGTTCACCCATATCCTGCACACCATCACCATTTAAGTCATCCCAAATCCGATTACCAATGCTTCCCAAACTTGGGGGAATTTCATCGCAGGAATTAAATGTGAGTGATGCTAGTGCACCGCTGCCTTCAAAATAAATATCCAGGGTTTTGACACCTGTTACAAACAAATCAAATGATTGATAACTATTATTTCCTAGTGTTGGCAGATCTGCTGTAGCAATGAGAAATCCATTGGTATCATATGCTTTAACATCGCATGCGTGAGTTTCATCAATATCAAGAACTTCAAGCGAATCGACGCGAACGCTTTGATCAAATGTAAATGTTATCGTACCGCCTCCAGCATTGTCATCTGGATCATTCTGATCTCCGTCTTCAGATATAATCAATACATTATCCAATCCGATGCTGTTTTCACCGGCAGCGCCACTAGCGCCACCTGTCCCAATTCCAGGCCCGCTGAAATCTTCATTTGGTGTGCCCAAATCATCATCACCGCCCGTCGGGGAGGCACTATCAAAAATCATTACCGGGTGATTCACCGGATCATTTGTCGTTATCGTGACGCCATAGTTAGAAAATTCGCTATCTATGATTTGTCCTGTCGAAATTGTGCCGCCAAATGAATCGAATTCAAAATCAATCGTTGTTGCGATGGCAGCGCCTTCTACGGTTACTGTTGATGTACATGTAGAAACATTTCCGTTAATATCGGTAACCGTCAGAGTAACCGGGTTGTCACCAATATCAGCACAAGTAAACGTCTCAGGATCGACTGTCAAATCGGAGATGCCGCAGTTGTCACTTGATCCGCCATCGACGTCATCTGCCGTTATCGTTCCGTTACCGCTCGTGTCAAGTTCAATGGTAATATCCTGACAAACTGCAACTGGCGCTTCATCGTCAGTAATAGTTACAGTATGTGAACAGCTTGCCTGGTTGCCACATTCATCAATTACGGTCCAGGTCACGGTTGTTGTCCCTACAGAATAAATGCCACTGGCATCATCCGTCGCCGTAAAATCATTCGTAACTGAAGCAATCGTACACGTTCCAGTCACTGTCGGAGCTGGCACAAGAACGTCTGCAGAGCATTCACCTGCGTCTACAGTCTGAATAATATCATCCGGGCATGTGATCTCTGGAGGTTCATTGTTTTCTACCGTTACAGTTGCCGTACACGTTGAAACGTTACCATTAACGTCTGTAACTGTAAGTGTCACAGTATTGGCACCAACATCCACGGTGGTAAATGTATCCGGAGCGACACTTGTAGTCGCTACACCACAGGCATCATTGGAACCATCATCCACATCCAATGAACTTATAGTGACTGTTCCTCCTACCAATTGTACAGTAATGTCTTTGCACAGCGCTGTAGGTGGCTCATTATCTTCAACCGTAATCGAAAAACTACATATCGCACTATTGCCACCAATATCGGTCACCGTATATTCTTCCGTGGTTATTCCAACTGGAAATAATGAGCCGCTGCCAAGGCCACTTGTCTGAACTGTTGCAGGTCCTAAACAGTTATCGGTGCCTATCGGCGCAACATAGCTGACAATGGCTCCGCAGACACCCGCATCGGAATTTACTGTTATGTCAGCTGGACAAACAATTGTTGGCGCTGTGATGTCATCGACGATTACCGTCTGTACTTGCGTGCTGGTATTCCCATTGTCATCATCATAGGTCCACGTTATAGTGAACGTTCCCTGAGAAGAATAAGTCGATGGGTCGCTGGTAGATCCGGTAATGGATCCTTTGCAATTATCGGTCGCTGTTGGAGCCGAAACCGTTACGCTACATTCACCAGTTGCATTAGGTAGTATTGCAATATTTGGTACTGGCGCTGTGACATCATCAACGATCACCGTTTGTGTTTGTGAACTGGTGTTACCATTGCCATCGTCATAGGTCCAGGTTACAGTGAATGTCCCCTGAGTATTGTAGTTCAATGGATCTGATGTGGTTGCAGTGATAGACCCTGCGCAGTTATCCGTTGCCGTGGGAGAATTCAAAGATACCCTGCATTCACCGGTACTATCAGGTAAAACGGCAACATCCGGTACGGGTACTGTAACGTCATCAACAATCACAGTTTGAATCTGAGAACTTGTATTTCCGTTGCCGTCGTCATAGGTCCATGTCACCGCAAAAGTCCCCTGTGTCGTATAGACTAGTGGGTCTGTAGTTGTACCGGTAATAACTCCAGTGCAATTATCGGTTGCTGTAGGAATTGACAGGGTTACGCCACATTCACCGGTAGCATCAGGGAGAGTTGCAACATCCGGCACAGGTGCTGTGACATCATTAACAATCACGGTTTGCAATTGAGTACTGACATTGCCATTACCATCGTCATAGGACCAGGTTACAGTAAATATTCCCTGTGCAACGTAGGTTAATGCATCAGTCGTTGTTCCTGTAATTGCTCCCTCACAATTATCCGTAGCAGTTGGAGCGGTAAGCGTCACATCGCATTCACCGGTAGCATCTACTAAAATTGCCACATCAGGTGCGGGTGCTGTAACGTC
>JAJFLO010000036.1 GCA_021772675.1 Verrucomicrobiota bacterium
CTCCTTGGCATGAAGCATCCCCTTTTTTTTGAGTGAAATTGCATAGCAATTCAATGCTCCATCATAGTATCCCACATTTCCCCCATTCAAAAAACGAGAAGGATTACAGGACAAAATCAGGGGGGGGGGCTAAACGATTACTTTCCCACAGTAATCGTGACAGGTGTATCCGGGCTTTTGCTTAACGTAACGGTAAAATTATTCGACGATCCTTCCTGAATAATTAATGACTGAGTCGATACTATAATTTCGGGCGGGATTTGAATTAAATACTCAATGGCAACGGATCGTAAGGAAAGAATGCTGCTTGTTGCCGAACCAAATTCCATAGTAATTTCATCAATTGCAAGCAAGCTGCTTACTGCGGGTTCAAGTTCCATAGAAATTAATTCAACCCTGAGTAAATCACTGGAAAAAGCCTCCCATTCAAAGGCAATTTCCTCAACGGCCAGAAAATCACTTGATTCGGGCTCGAAATCAAACACGAAAGAATCTATTGCCAGGATGTCACTTTGTGCAGGCTCAAAGTTAAACACGAATGACTCTATCGCCAGGATATCGCTTTCTGACGGTTCAAAATCAAATATAAATGATGATATCGCAGGAAGCCCGTTTAGCTCATCATCGTCTTCAATAGCTGTAACAAATTTTGATTGCAGTCCGGTGCCGTTTATCTCAATTTGAGCAGTTCCATCACTATCATCAGCGTCAGACGTAGCACCTAATATCACGGTTTGAGGGATATACCAATCCGCATCCGTAAATGTCACGTTACTGGTGACAACCGAAATATCACCATCTCCCGAAAGTCGTGTAATATTCAAAACCAAAGACGTTACCGGATCTTTGGCAAGATTAACGGTAAAGCTGTTCGACCCATTTTCAGGGATTGTAACTGATTCAACTGAGGTTAATATTTTTAGCTCTGGTTGCGGCAGTGTTTCAAAGACAACCTGTTTTAGTTCTAGAAAATTTGATCTTACCGGCTCAAACTCAAGCGTAGCCAGTTCGATACCTAAAATTTGACTAACCGCTGGTTCTACCTCCATTGCTATCTGTTCGATTTCTAAAAATCCACCCTGATGCGGTTCCAACTCAAGGACGATTTGTTCGAGCTTTAAGAAGAGACTCCCGTCCGGCTCAAGCTCAACAATAACAAAATCAAGGTTTAAGAAACTAGTTTCGGGTTCAAGATCGACAATAACCGATTCAAGTTTAAGAAAGTTGGATTCCGGTTCTAAATCCACGGCAATGGATCCCAATTCCAATATATTGCTTTCAGGTTCCAACTCAACAATGACAAAATCAAGAAGTGGTTCTGCAAAAACAGTCGAAGGCACTAGCTTAAAAAACAAAGCAGGACCGTCATAAAAATTATATTTTTCGCATTAAATAGCGTCATGATTAAATTCTTATATGCTTTGGAATTATCATCACCATAAAAACCGAATTAAATACCGTTTTTCCTCAGTGTCAGTTCCGCTTGAAAGTATTTGCCGGAACTGTTTAATCGTTCTCCGGAAAATGCAGACGTCCAGGCAGGCAAGGTATCTGTTTGAGAAAAAATTGAATCGTTAAATCGATATCGAATTTCAGGGGTAATTGTGGAATTGTCCTGATCAATGACTTGTTTCTCTGTAGTCTGCAAGTGAGGCGCTTGAGAAGCATCAAGATGTAAACCGCGGAGCGTCTGGGAGTCACTTTTTGCGATTACAGGACTCAAGATTGCCGTTTCATTGACTCCGTCCCGAAGGCGAATTTTTCCTTCGGCACCAACCATCACCAACGCACTGGCACTGATCGCATTGCTACTTTGATCAATCCATCCGTTCCAGGCATTTGCCACATTTGACGATATATTGCCGACGCCAAAAGCACCAATTGTCGACAATGTTCCCGTTGCCTGATCTATGGTTCCCGCTTCAATAAGTGGAGAAGTCGGTGATAAGAAAAGGGTATCACCCTGGAATTGCGGATTTACATTGAGGTTATCCGTAAAGATGGAAGCAGCACCACCATTCAATCGCCAATTGGGATTGTTATTATAGGAATTGTTTCTTGAGACAATATCTGATGACAAATTAAAACTGCTTAAATATATGCCATAATTTGAGCCATTTATAACTAGATTATTGGTTATTTTATTATTACGAGTTCCGTTATTATCATTATAATATTCCAGACCATATTCCTGATGATTTAAACACGTGTTTCGATTGATGATATTACGAGAGCCTGAGGCGTTATACAGTCCGCGATAATTATTGGTAAGCCGATTATAGCTCAGTGTGCTATCCGTGCATGAAGACAATGCAAGAGTAGTAACTTGATCAATTTTCCCACAATTATCAAATTCGCAATTAGTAATGGTTACGCCAGCTCGACTAACAGCCAGTACGCCTTCTCTCTGACAATTTTGAAAGTGAAAATTCTTAATAATTGTCCAGTTCCCTGATGTACTTAAATAAAAACCCCGATCCCTTAAATTTTGACCGTCAATAATCACTTCTCCTATTCCTTCATAGGTTATAAGTAATAGCGCTGTGCCAGAAGGTGGGTTAATAATTTCTTCATAGTAAATTCCTTGATTCACGCGAATATGATCCCCAGCGGCACTGACTGCCTTCGCTCTATTTATCGTCTTAAACGAAGTTAGCCAGGACAGGCCATCATTTATATCGTCCCCTGAATTGGCATCGACAAAATAATCAATTGCCACGATATTAGGAACCCATAGAGCGCAGGATATTATTAATAGCAGATATTTAATTCTTTGATTGATTTCCAAAAACCATGATTCTGTTTTTTTCATTTTTTATTCCTCTATAATTTTGGATTTTATTGATTATTTTCCGCTTATCGACCTCAAGGTTATTGATCAAAAGAGTAATGAGAAGCAGGCAGGAATGCCCGCTTTACTAAATACCATCGTCTCGCAGAACAATTTCGGTTTGAAAGTAGTTTCCTACGCCACTCAATCTCGCTCCGGGATTCACAGCAATCCAAGATGGTGATACCGCAGTTTGGGCAAATGACGTACTGCTGCTCCGGTATCGAACCTCGGGGGTTACCGTCGCATTATCGGAGTCGATCACCTGTTTTTCATTCGTGGGGAGAAACGGTGCTTGAGTGGCCTTGATACGCACGCTGCGAAGAACGGATGTCGATGGAGTGGCAACGACTGGACTTAGTATTGTAGCTTCATTGATTCCAGATTTTAACCGAATTTTACCTTCGGAATCAATTTGTACCAGGTTACTTGAGGTTACTGCCGCCCCATTTTGATCCACCCAATCAGCCCATGCGGTTAACTGATCTGAAGACACTTCGCCAATGCCGAAAGCACCAATCGTAGACAATTGTCCGGTTGCTTCATCAACTAATCCCGCTTCAACCAATGGGGAGTTTGACGCAAGGAACAACGTATCTGGGACAAACTCTGGAGCTATATTCAAATTATCATTGAAATCCGTTGACTGACCACCATTTAGTATCCAATTTGGATTATTGTTATAGGCATTGTTTTTTGAAACTATGTCACTGGTAAGATTGTAGCCGTGAAGTGCAATACCTTCAGCTTGACAGTTTATCGCCAGATTATTTGTGATTTTATTATTTCTAGTAGTCGAATTATCCTGGTCATAATAAATGCCTCTATTCGTGGAATTAATAACGGTGTTTCGATTAATAAGATTACGAGCTCCGCGATAGACACGAATACCATGATAGTTGTTGATTAAGCGGTTGTAACTTATAACACAATCCGAACGATCGGCGATATAAATGACGTTAGCAGAATCAGTGTGACCAGAATCAGAGATTTCACAGTTGATAATCCTGACACCATCACGAGATATATAAACTGCATCTCTTCGCGAATTGACGATTTTGAAATTTTTAAACGTTACCCAATGTCCGCTGCTAGCGAGGTAAATCCCATAGGTCCGAATATTTTCTCCATCAATGACAACGTCGCCAATCGCTTCATAGGTGATCGGGTTAACTTGTGTTCCTGAAGGTGGATTTGTAAGCTGTTCACGATAAATGCCATGATTAACCCGAATATGGTCACCTGCGGCACTGCTTGTCCCAGCCTTACCTATAGTCTTAAATGCCTCACTCCATGACGTCCCGGTAAAATTGTCATCTCCCTCAGCTGCATCTACATAATAGTCCGCAGCATAGCTTGTATGAGTCAGAACTGCTACAATGTAATCGTTTAGCCCCCCCCCTGATTTTGACCTGTAATCCTTCTCGTTTTTTGAATGGGGGTAATTTGGGATACTATTATGGAGCATTGAATTGCAATGCAATTTAAAGCAAAAAAATGGGGATGCTTCA
>JAJFLO010000351.1 GCA_021772675.1 Verrucomicrobiota bacterium
AGGAAACGGCAAGTATACAGGGCCGGATAGATGCAGATTTTTTGATACGGCCCGAGGCTCTGCTCTTGAGTGCGCAGCTTGCCTTGATGTTCTTGTCGCAAAGGGAATCTTTACCTCGAAAACTATGGCGATAGGGAAAAATATACTTCTTGAAATCGTCAATATGTTAGTCGGGCTTATCAAATCTAATTCATCAGACCGATTATATGAGACATCCGAAGCTTATGACGTAAGTGGAATAAATCGTCAAGATTAAGATTAAGAAAAGTGGTCCTCCAGTTTGTTCAAGTATATGCTGATCTTGCGATTATCGGGACAGTTTATTTTTTCCGACTCCCCTACACCCTAAATAGGATATGCATTTTTTGTACATAGGCTGTAGGTTTAAATTATCTCATTCGTTGAATCACTGCATCAGCGAATTCAGAACATTTCACTTCATTGGCGCCGTCCATCAATCTGGCAAAATCATAGGTCACTATTTTGGCTGCAATTGCCATTTCTACTCCTTTAATGATCAGATCGGCTGCTTCAGTCCAACCTAAATATCTAAGCATCATTTCGCCAGATAATGTGACACTACCGGGATTAACTTTATCCATATTGGCGTATTTAGGCGCGGTGCCGTGGGTTGCTTCAAAAATGGCATGACCGGTTAGGTAATTAATATTACCTCCCGGGGCAATGCCGATACCCCCAACTTGAGCAGCAAGTGCATCTGATATATAATCGCCATTTAAGTTCATTGTTGCGATAACGTCAAATTCTTTTGGACGTGTCAAAATTTGTTGTAGAAAAATGTCCGCGATAGCGTCCTGGATTAAAATTTTACCATCAGGACAACTCCCTCCACAGTCTTCCCACGTTACACATTGATCTGGAAATTCTTCCTTAGCTAATTCATAACCCCAGTTTCTAAAAGCACCTTCAGTAAATTTCATGATGTTGCCTTTGTGAACCAACGTGACACTTTTTCGATTATTATTAATTGCGTATTCGATTGCTGCCCGAATATGTCGTTTGGTTCCCGTTTCACTGATTGGTTTTATACCGATGCCTGAATCCGGACGAATATCCCAGCCAAATTTTTCTTTGAAATGTTTGATTAACTCCTTCGCTTCTTCCGAATCAGCTTGCAGTTCTTTTCCGGAATAAACATCTTCAGTGTTTTCTCTGAAAATGACCATGTCAACCCACTCTGGATGAATAACAGGCGATGGAACGCCCGAAAAATATTTTACAGGACGTAAACAAACGTATAAATCAAGTACCTGCCTTAATGTTACGTTTAAGCTGCGGAATCCACCACCAATAGGTGTGGTTAATGGTCCTTTTATACCGATAAGATATTCCCTGA
This sequence comes from Verrucomicrobiota bacterium, assembly GCA_021772675.1. Classification (GTDB taxonomy): domain Bacteria; phylum Verrucomicrobiota; class Lentisphaeria; order JABSQK01; family JAJFLO01; genus JAJFLO01. Next base: position 1,358 of record JAJFLO010000351.1, read on the forward strand.
ATGCGTCTACGGTTTCATCAGGTAGCCAATTTCCGGTCTGATCAAATGCCTTTTGACCTGCCAACACTTCCTTCCAAAATATTTTTTTTCTACCTGAATAAGCAATGTCAACGGCGTTGTCAAGTATTCGAACCGCCGCTTGCCAAATGTCCGGACCGATACCATCGCCTTCGATAAATGGTATAATTGGATTATCGCTCACTGATAGTTTGTTGTCTTTCAAAAAAATTTTATCTGGCATACTAAGTTCCTTTTATGATCAAGTTAGGATGTTAAGATACGTGCAATTTTAGTAAATAGTGAAAATTGCCTCGTTTAAATTTGCGATCTCTTGTCGACTGTTTACGGAGAATACGCATATAAAAACCGCTTCTCAATAGTGATAAGCTCTAAACGGATAATACCTATGCCTACCCTAAAAGAAGGGCAAAAGTTAGTATGAATTCTTATAAATGCAAATATTAAGAAATAACATTTTTTGCAAAAAATTTTAGAAAAGTGTTTGCATGAAAATTAGTTGTCGATAATTTAATTCTAATTATTTAGGTTTTTATACCTGTGGGGACTCAAGATAATAAAAAGTGGAATTGACAAACAAGAACTATCGTTTGAAAGGAGGTGGCATAAACTTATCGACATAAATTCAGTAAGTAGCATCTTATTGATTAATGGGGAATAATTATATTTCCAGATTTAGGTTTATGAATTAACCCAAAAAACAAAGGTTTCAGCTATGTTTAAAAAAATTATAACACTATGCATTATTGCATCAATCGTTACGCCTATAACTTGGAGTAATGATAGCGAGAATTCGTTATTGAGAGAAGAAGTTAAATTATTGAAACAGAAATTAAGTGAACTTGAGCAACGTTTGACTGCTCAAGAAACAAAAGCGGTAGAAACAGATCGTATAGTTTCCACGTTGCCAGCTGACATTAAAAAAGAAATCAATTTTGACGCTCTGGAAAAGAAAGATCGTATGGCTTTTCTGGAAGGTTTCGGCGCAATCAAGGATAATTACGATTTCGTCAGCATCAGCGGTAATATTGACGTCGTTGGCTTTTATTCGGATCAGAATACTGTTTCTGCAGGGCAGACTGCGCCTGGATCTGGTATCGGATTTGCCAGAGAAGATACATCTGACATTATAATCGATCAGGTTCGTCTAAATTTTGATATTGACGTATCAGAAAATGTCAAAGCGTTTATAGGTCTGCAATTTGAAGATTACCAGACTGCTGGAAACTTTAATTTTGGTGCTGGTGGTGCTGGTGGTGCCGATACTGAAACCGATAATGACTTGCAGATCGATGAAGCCTATATTTCCATTGGTGGAGACAACGGGATGTATACGATTCTTGGTAAACAATACATGCCATTTGGAAATGTCACCGACTACGGTAATTTCATCAATGACACCCTCACAAGGCAGCTTTACGAAACTCGAGATACCGGCGCTGTTGTCGGAATGAAGAACGAAAATATGGATTTCAGCGTATTCGCTTTTAACGGCCCAACCGAGGAAACGCGAATCAATGGATCAACAACGGATAATCAACTCGATGCCTGGGGCGCGTCATTGGCTTTTACAAGTAATGATGAAGATCAAAATATGAAGTTTGGTATCAGTTATTTAAACAATATATATCAAGCTCAAAATTCTTTAGGCTTATCATTACCAACGTCAGCAGCAGTAGCAGCAGTAGCAGTAGGGGCCCCACTACCCCCTTCTACATATAATGATGATGATAATGGAGCCCTGAATTTGTACTCGGTTATTACCTTGGGGCCATTGACACTTAACGCCGAATGGGTGACTGCCATTAATGATTTGGATAGAAATTTGGATGGAATGATTGGAACAGGAACCAACGGCAACGAATTGGGGTTGAACGGCGATACCGATGTTAAACCCCAGGCTTACACAGTTGAATTATCAATGAAGTGTCCTATGGCAGACAAAGAATATACCTTCGCAGTAAAATATGAAGCAAGCAATGATTTTGAAGACTTCAACGGAACTTCGATTCAGGATATTTTCGGAGTTGGTATTTCTTCTAATATATATGAAAATACGAGACTTACTTTGAATTACGAAAATTGGGACTACGTTGATATCGTTTCGGGTACCGGCGGTGGCGGTCATGCAAATGTCTTTCTTGCAGAATTATCGATAAGCTTCTAGCAAGTTGATTTAGAAATTTGGTTCATAAACCCCCGGATAAATTCCGGGGGTTTTGTTTTTTATAGGCACTACGGTAAGGTAATCAGCCAGTTATTTGGCATAAAATCAAAAAAAACAATTATCAAAACTAAACCAATTTCATGATTGAAATGTTAATTCGAAGCACGCAATTGCTATTCAAAAGAAATATTTCTCAGAGATCATAACAACGAGGAGTCCTCAAGATATCAAACGAGTTGCAGGAGTCGATCTTGTATTCATCGGTGACATCAGCATTGCAGCAGTGGTGATTCTCGACTTTAATACCCTTGAAATCATTGAATCAGTCTGTACATCTGAACTGGTACACTATCCCTATATTCCGGGTCTTCTCTCATTTGGAGACATTCCAGCCATCTTGAAAGCATTTGAGCAGTAGTAAACCAGACCAGATATAATATTTGCCGATGGCCAGGGCTGGATTCATCCGCGACGTTTTGGGATTGCATGTCATCTGGGGTTTGATTTCTCAGATACCATCTATTGGTTGTATCAAAAGTTTGCTGTGTGGAACGTACGGGAGATTGGGGGAGGAAAAAGGAGAGTTGTTTTGTAAAACACAAAGGGGAGAGAATCTGGGTGGCACTGCGATCAAGGTCGAATGTGAAAGAGATTTTTGTTTCAGTCGGACATAAAACTTCACTCAAAAAAGCGGTAGACTATGTTATGGCTGTGACAACTAAGTATCGAATTCCTGAACCGACACGGCAGGCGGATCGGATCGCAGGGGAGTATAAGCGAAAACTTTTTAATAACTTAATGATCTATTAATGTAAACAAATCCACGTTCCTAAGAAACAGCTCGAATATTTAAGATATCTAATCCACGTTTAATTTCAAGCATAGGTTGTTTGTAGTGAGCCAAGTTATTGGCGTTTTTGGGCGACCAAAAAAGAACAGCGATGACTCGCTTAACTACAAGCATGATCGTCCGGCAATTTTAGAGTTTCATATATTTATAACCTCCCTATATGAAAGGGAGATCCGGAGTTAACCACAAACAGCTACCAGGCAACGACAGGTTTACTGAACCGACGAAAACAAAAAACTTCGGTAAAGCTGGTTATGTTCAGAGCTGAATATTTCATAGTTTTGAAATTTTTTTCGACCGCCTGCGGCGGCAGAGGGAAAAAGGAAAAAGAGTTACAAAGTCCTGGCGCAACGAAATCCGAGAGAAGTAGCACGGTAAAACGGATGAGGGAAGTAGCGAGAAGGGCAACGGGCGAGCTCAGCATTGAAGTACCACGAGCCGCCCCGAAGCACCTTCCAGTCTTTAACGTCATCACAAAAATCTGAAGTCCATTCCCGGATATTACCAGCCATAAGGGCTTTTGCCTTGTTTATATTGATTAACTGGCGATGTTTTTGCTAGATCGCTTTCGCTGGAATTGCACCGGGTATTATCAAATTCATCACCCCAGGGATAGGTACGGCCGTCAGTGCCCCGTGCGGCTTTTTCCCATTCCTGTTCGGTTGGCAGGTGTTTTTCAGCCCATTGCGCATAGGCAGATGCACCATGCCAGCTAACATAAATCACTGGATATTGGTCGTATCCTTTTTCAGCATGAAACATCGCTTTATTTTTGTTGATGCGACATTTCTCTTTTTGATAATTGCCTTGCAAGTTAATCCATTTTTCCAATGTTTTGTCATCCGGTTTGGATTGATGCAAAAATTGGCAGTATTGCGCGTTGGTTACCGGAAATACGTCCATGTAATAGGCAGGTAGATCAATGACACGCTGTGGTTTCTCATCACTGTCGGCATTTTTATCATTTTCTTTGCTGCCATATAAAAATGTGCCGGCAGGTATCAGCACCATCCCGGCCTTGTCTTTGTCACTGATAACAGGCGATTGATTTTGTTTTATCGTCGGCTTTTTGACATCGGTTGCTGCATTCATGGTTATCAGTGTATTATAGGCGAAATTAGCGAGCTGGTCACTTTTATTATTTACTGAATCTTTAATCTCTGATATGGCGGTGTTTGTTCCTAAACTTGCTAATATGCGGATCGCATTTTCTTTTGCGGATATGTCAAGATCAGGGTTGGTTAACGCAGCAACAAATGGCTTTGCCGGTTTGGCTACAGAATCCCGAATGGCGCTGATCACTATGTCGATGCCGGTCTGCGGTTTTGATTGGGTCTCCTGTGACTCGAAATTCTTGGTCGGGATGATTTTTTCCATAAATTCAATGATGATAGACGGATTATCCAACGCCAGGGCGAGCAAGATGACTTCACGCCACCATTTGTCATTATATTTTATTACAAGAAGATCGACATTGCGGTTATTGCGAATAAATTCTGCGGCAAGAAATTCCTGGAAACTGAGGTGAGTAAACCCATATTCCGATTCGCTGAAGCCGGTAAATATGCCACTGCGATCTCTGACATCCTTCAGGAGTGCTTCGGCATCGATATCGGTCTTTCCCAGATTTTCGAGTGATTCATTGACGACATATTTAATCTTTTCCATGGGGGCTGAACGCAGCTCTTCCTGACTGTGGAGCCAAAATGCAAGTGGTTGCAATAGTTGGCGCGCTTCTCTACCGGTCATTTTAATAGGCATTCCTTTGGCTAAATCCCATTTTTCCAGAAGTACGGTCGAACATTCTTCATAGAGTTCGACGCGTCGTTCAGGCAGTCGAGCACCCCGGTCCTGGTGAATCAGGGCAATAATCTGCAGCAGAAGGGGATTGACTGCCATATCTCGCACATGCCGGGATTTTTCAATATCGTCAGCGAGTTTCTTTGCCTTTTCGGCACCATTTTCTTGCCAAACCTCAGCAGCAGTTGCTTCATCGGTGTGGAGGGCGATTTCCACAGTTTGAAACCACTGGGTGAGGAAAAATCTGATTTCCTCCAGATTGAAATCCTGGACTGAAAGTTCTAATACCTTGCCGTGGAGTTTGGATTCATCCAGATATCCGGCAAATCGGGAGGTGATGATAAACGGGGCGTTGTGCCATTCCTTCCGGGCATTATCGATCCATTTGCTGACTTGGATGCGGGTTTGTTTATCCGCGACTTCATCAAGGCCATCGAGAAGGATTAACGCCATGCCACCATTAAGCAATTGGCTCAGTGCGTTTTTAGATACAGATAATTGGTTTAATTGGCACACCCGGGTGATAAATTCGACAAAATTTTCGGATTCGGGGTTTTTCAATTTTCGCAGCGGCGCCAGAAACGGAATGGTTTCGGAATCAATGCCAAGGGAAATTTCGGCTTTTCCGGTGGCGAGCATGACCATAATATAACGGAGCAGAGTGGTTTTTCCCGATCCGGGGTCACCCAGGATGACCATGTCCTTAACATTCTGATCTCTTGTGGTTTGAAATGCCCCCCTAATATCCATGATGGAATCGGATTGGTCCATCTTGCGATTACCCAGGAATGATGATTTCTGCATCTCTTTCAGGCTGTGCCGGTTATGAACATGGGCGCGCATGGTTACATAGACATGTTCAAGCTTAATTTTTACGTTGGATTTGGTAATGAAGCCATCCATCGACAAATAACAGTGATCGTTACGAACAGTATTAATGTATTTGCCAAATATTTTCTCCTGGTTTTGGGGACGCTTTTTTGCGTTATTGTCATCGTATTTGATGGGGAATGATTTTTTGCCATCTTCCCCGGTTTCACTATCGATGAACCATATATGGGACGCATCGGAGAATTTTCTGAAATCGAGTACCAGTTCGTTATTATTCCAATCAAACGTGAGATACTGGCAGCGATTCGGCCAGCCACTGTTTTCATAAGCGGCGCCTGCCTGAAACTGGTAGCGGCTGCCATCCAAGTCAAAGGTACAGCCACCTTTCGGTTGGTGAAGATGACCACACAAAATAAACGCGTCCTGAAAGTATTTTAAATTGGCAGTCTGGTCGACTGACCACATGAACTCCAGTGGATGATGCACGACATAAAGCAGGAGATCGGGCTCACCGGTCTTTTTCAGTTCGGCTAATGCTGATTTTATTTGAAAGGTACCTATGGCGATGCGATTATGGTCACTGTCGTTTCGCCGACACATCCAGGCGGAATTCAAACCAATCAGACCGATTGTTTTGCCATATAGGGTCTTGTACATCGTTACAAACGGAATAAGTCGGTCTAATTTACTTTGCATATGGTTGAAACGGTTGTCGATATACTCGTAGTAGTTGGCGAGTCCCCTCAACAACCCGGACCGGAATTCTGGATTTTCAAGGTCGTCGTTGAGATCCTTCATGGTATTATATCTTGGAATATCAGAATTAGGATAGCGATTGAAGTTTATGTCGTGGTTTCCCGGTACCATGAAGACCTGGCTTCGTTCTAATTCAAGTGTGGTTGTCAGCGCTGAAAAAAAATCATCAGCCAATTGATATTCATCCTCCATGCCGCTGAAGGCAATATCTCCCGAAACAACAATCAATTCTGGTTCGAAGCCGTTTTTCTTATCGAGTTTGATGCGTTCGATCAACGATTCTAGAACATCCGATTGATCGAATTTTTTGTTTTGCAAAAAATGGATATCAGAAAGGTGAAGCAGTTGCAATGTTTTACTTTTTGGCATAGTGATAATTCCATGAATTAACGACAATTATGATGCGATTTTTATGTCATGTCAAGAAAAAGAATAAATACATTGAAATACTTCAGGGTTTATACAGGAATTGTGGGTGAAACGCATTTAGAATTACACTGAATTTATTTGGGATTGAATTGCCGATATTTTGGAGTTCAAGCTTCAGCTTGCCTATTTAATCCTTCAAAAAGACAAAAAACAAGCTGAAGCTTGAACTCCAAAATACCGGCATCCATGCAAACTATACGAATTATTTATATTTATTTACGGAATCTAATACCTAAAAAACACTCGCCTATAAATGCTGGGGTTTATACATTTTGTCCAAGCCATAGCTCCAGAACTAATAAGGCAAAAATAGCGTAGCTGTAATCAGCTTTTTCCTGAAGATGCGTTGAAATCAGTTGTTCCAGTTTTTCTTTCTTAAAAAATTTTTCGCTAACTAAATAGCCGGATAGCAGTAGAGATTGCACTTGATCTTTCCAATCCTGACGAATCCATCGTGCGATAGGTACGCCGAATCCCATCTTCTGCCGACGGAATATTTCTTTTGGAAGACAATCACTGAATGTATCGATAAGGATCTTTTTTCGTGATACGCCCCGCTGTTTCCATCCATAAGGTAGACTCATTGCGAAATCAGCAACATCTACATCAAGGAATGGGCTCCTGACTTCAAGGCCGTATTTCATGCTGGCACGATCTACCTTGACCAGAATATCATCGTTAAGATAGCTTTGAATATCAATTTCCATGATTTTATCTACCAAATCAAGATTATTGTTGTGATCCGTTTCAAATCTCTGCAAGACATGTAATGAGTCAGGAATATCGCCAAACTGATTCATCGTTTCATCATATAGGCTTGTCTTTAATGCGGTAGGAAAGCGTGAAATTAATTTCAGGTATTGTTCCAGACCTTCACAATCATTGATCTCGACCAAACGACGAATTCGGCCCCAAAATGTTCGTTCTTCAGTTTTGGGCGGGAGCAGATTAAGAATGAGTGTACTTAGTGTTTTTCTTACTGATTTTGGTATTATCGTTAACCATTGACACATATGGATGACGCGATAGCGATAATAACCGCCGAAAAATTCATCAGCGCCATCACCACTTAACGCAACCGTGACATGGTCTTTGGTGAATTTTGAAAGTAAAGAGGTAGGCAGCATAGAGGCATCGCAAAAGGGCTCTTCATAGTCACACACAATTTCTCTGAGGTGGTTAAAATCATTAGGAATGACTTCGAGAAAGTGATGTTTTGTTCCCAGATAATCCGAAACCTGTTTCGCAAAATCCCGTTCATCAAATTTTTTCTCCGGAAATCCCATAGAAAATGTATGTGCGGGTTGGTTCAGTTGTTTTTGGGCAAGTGCACAAATTAGACTGGAATCCATGCCACCAGATAAAAATAAGCCAACCGGAACATCTGCAACTAAACGTTTTCCGACTGCGTCTTGCAGTAGGGTATACAATTCTTCTTTTGCTTCCGTGTAACTTAAACTATTTGACCCACTGATTTGTGGTTGCCAATACTGTCGGATAGTGAAGGTTTTGTTTTTCCATATAGCATAACTTCCAGGTGGGAGTTTCCTGATGCCGGTAAAAATAGATTGGGGAGTCGGTAAATACTGATATTCAAGATAGTCATGAATTGCTTTGGTATTTATTGTCCTGTCAATCCAGTTAATTGGTAATAGAGACGATGGACCACTGGCAAAGGCAATCTGAGATTCATGGCAGCTGTAAAATAGTGGTTTTTGCCCAAGTCGGTCTCGGGCAATAAATAACTCGCCATTTGTGCAATTATAAATAGCTAAGGCAAACATGCCGTTAATAAGGTTTAAAAAGTCAGGTCCTTCGTCCTCGTATAGGTGAATAAGCACCTCTGTATCTGTGTTGGTTGTAAATTGATGCCCTTTCTTTATAAGCTGCTCCCGAAGGGTTTTGTAATCGTATATTTCACCATTGAAGACGATCGCCAAACTTTTGTCTTCGTTAAAAATAGGTTGATGTCCACCGCCGATATCAATAATTGAAAGTCGTTGATGGACCAGTCCAACATCATTATTCTGATAACATCCAAAATCATCTGGACCTCGTTTTTCCAATGGTTTTGCCATTGCCTTTAACAGATCGAGGGTTGGAGGTGTTACTGGATCAATTATACCTGCAATTCCGCACATAGTGGTATTATTTATATTTTTGGCCCACGAATCACTCGAATAAGCACGAATGCTTTCTGCTTAATGCATCCTTCTTTCGTGACAATCTGTGAAAATTTGTGGGCAAATAGACTTAGACTGGATTATTCATGAATTTTCTATTATGAGTCATTATATCACATATGATCAATGGGTTATAACTTTTTAATGGTTCGAAATAGTTGCTGTTCCTGCACACCAATAATATTCATAACTCATTTATTTCACGCAATCTAATAACTCTCATCACAAAACTTTATGCATAATCCAGGTTAGTTAATATTTTATAAACTTCTAAATGTTTTTGAGTTACCTTATCCCAGGTTAGCGATTGCGACAGGTTTATTCCATTTTCAATGTGTACTTGAATTTTTGACTTATTCGACCAGTAATCAATAATTGCCTGTGACCACGCTTCTGGAGTTTTTTCAAATACACACTGTAAACAACTCGAATCCTCGTTAAGCAATTCGTCCATTCCGCTAGTTTGAGAGGTTATTACTGGAATGCCTGAAGCCAACGCTTCCAATACAACATTAGGTTGCCCCTCCCAACGAGATGAAAGGATAAATAAGTTGGATTCTCGAAAATACTGAATAATATCATTTCTCCTGATGAATCCGCACCAGGTTATTTTTTTTTCTATGTTGAGTTCTCTCGCTAATTGTTTCAAATAACTGGCATATTTTGGTTCAGGTTCATCACCGACGATCTTCCATTTCCAATCTAAATCACCCGGAAGCAATGCCAATGAATTCAATAATATGTCCAGCCCTTTTTGATGAGTTAATCGGCCAATTGTAATCCCTGCAATTTTGTTAAATTCACGTACTTGATTACGAGCTGAAGCGAAAAAATCAAAATCAACACCATTATTAATCACGACACATTTTTCATTTGGTATGTGCAAAGAATTGAGTGCAAACTTCTTTACGCGATTGGACACACATAGATATCTGCCAACCCTTTTTCGAGTCCATCGATCAAGCAAAATATGGCTTTTTCGTGGTTCTACAACTCTTAAACTACATATCAGAGAAACAGAATCCGGGATAAAAAAGCGGGTCAAAAAATTAGCATGAAATAACCAGGAATGGACAATGTCCGGCTTATAGTTTGTGACAATATTTTTTAGTTTAGGAAGTTGGGTTAACTGTGAAAAAGACTTAACGTTGATGCATTTGACTTCGATCTCATTATTAATAAGGTCGGAAGCAATATCTCCATCGTTACCGAATAAGCATACAACCAATACTTCATGATCTTGTTTTTGCAGCTTTAGGACAAGTTGCCTTAAGGCGTTTTCTGCCCCTCCTTCGTAAAGCTCGGTGATAACGAAAAGAATTTTCATTTGTTTCTTTTATTGAGGTAGTTTTTGAAAAAGACAAAACCAAGACCTGCAAATAGAGAAAGTATCGGGGCAGCAGGCACTCGAAATCTAGGATGAGCCGCTCCTCCCGGGACTAATAAAAAATAGAACATACCTAAAATTAGAATAAGTTCGAAGAGGGTTAGTTTTCGCGACGCGAAACGGCTAAGCATACCCACAGCCGAAAAACAATAAACAAAGCCTAATAGAAAAATCGTTGGTGTCAGGCAAAAAAAAAGCCACCATTGACCATGGAAATAGTTATTTACTCCCGCAATAATTCCGTGTGTATGAAGCACGCTCAGTGTATTTTGTCCACCGGTTTTAATACCGAATATATTTGCTGCAATGCCTCCAGCTGGTAGGAAGTTATTGATATTTGCTTTCATATGCAGCCAAATGTAACGGAGCGGTGAACTTAGTATCTCTTCTTTACCACGTTTAGCGGCAAAGACTGCTAGTGCCGTTTGAGATTGGAATTTTGAAAATTCTCCATCAATTACCTTCTGTTGGTCGTTGAATGAAATATCATTTTTTTCTGCTAACAAAAGACAGGCATTGTATCGATATAGATTCACTGATCCGACACTGCTAAAATGGGGATATTCCGCTTGTTTATAATTTCGGTAATACCAGGGCGCGATGCAGATGATTATAGTGATACAGGTGGCCAGAGCTTCTTTGGTCCGTTTTCCAACGAAAAGCATAATAATCGGGATATAGAGGTATAGCAGAGTGATCGCTCGCAGGTAGATCATAAAGCTTAAAACAATTCCACAGGCAGCTAATGATAAAACGAAATTAACTGTCGCTCTCTCTTTATTCTTATTGACATGCCAGGTTTCATTCAAGATATTTAAAAAAAGTATGAGCAAAAAGGCGTATATAGAATCAGAGAGAATTTTAACCGAAAACGTAATGGAAACAATACTGACACATTGAAATGAAAGTGCTGCTAGTGCTCTTTGACTGTCATAGAGGCGACTGGCTAATCGCCATAGTAGAAAACAGAGTGCGGTATCTAGTATGATTTGTATAAGACAAAGGAATGCATAAGATTCCGAAATCTTATTTAGCAGCGCAATTAGAAATGGATATCCAGGGGCTCTGAAGATTTCAATCTGATCATTATAAGTATATTGAAAATTTATCCCTATCATTTCGGCAAGCTGCAGGTAGTCGACTGAGTCCGGATCTAAAAAACGACTGCTATCGGCCATTCCACCTAACCATACAGTTAACCGCAATAGAAATGCGGTGGTTAGTACGATTTTAACATTTCGAGGTAGGTTTTTAATATATTTGAGCATTAAATGATTCGCTTGCGTGTTACCGATTAATGATTTACTTTCGACGATTTTATTTTTACTGACCCTTCTTCCTTTTCCATGTTCGAAAAACGGACAATGTGTCCGGAATCGGAAAACTTACGACGAAAAAAGTGACAAATTGAATCACCGGATTTTTAAGAATTTAGTGACTATAAATTAAATTCAAAATATTTTATTGCCTATATAAATATAAATTGCCGAAACTTTCCCAGTTAAACCAAATTCGGCATGGCATATGCTCATATTATAAAGCATAGCAGGAATGAATCTCTGTCAAATAACAGCAACGGGATTACTAAATCTTATCTTACTGAATCACAGAGCCCCTTCAACCTGCTTTTTTTATTTTAAACCAAGCAATGCATTTCTTACCACGGAAAGTTTTATTTAACGGCAAATTTTTACGAATTGATTACCAATAAAAACTGTCGCGATTATACATAGGAACTGTAAATAAATAACTCATCGAAATAGCGCTTAGATTTGCATCAGACTGTGCTGAAGCGATTGAATAAATCCACAGGCATAGCCAAAGCTACGTCGAGGAATTTGTGATTGAGCTTCAATGCAATATGATGTGAAGATGAGATGATGATTTCGATGAGTTATACTGCAAGCAGTAGATTTTTCGACACTCGTAATTCATTTCAGGCAACAATTTTACAGAAACCTGTCGAAAACCTGATGGCTGTCGGTATATTTAGTTACAGTTCCATGCAAATTGATGGTCGAAAATTAGTTTTTCCTCCGTGTTTTTCTCTGAGTATCCGTGGTGAAAATCATTTTTTACATTTTACTCCTAGTAACTGCTTACCACGGGTAGCTCACTGTGTATCAATTCGTAAAGTCGACTGTGTTCGGTAACCATTTTCTCTATCGTAAATAATTTTAAGGATTCTTTACCGTTTGCAATTAAATTATTTTTAAGTGATTCATCTGCCATTATTGCTGTTGCACATTCCGCCGCCGAAATGGGATCTTCTGGAGGAACTAATAGTCCATTATGATGATCTTGCAGTGCTTCCCGATTTCCACCTATATTTGAGGCGATAACTGGAGTACCTGCAGCCAGTGCTTCCAATATCGTGTTTGCGAAAGGTTCCCACCGGCTCAGGTACATGAATATATCATATGCGGCAATGGTATTTAATCCCTCCTTTCGGAAATCAAGGAAATGTACTTTTGAGTTTATGTTCAGTGACTCTGCCTGATGTTCAAGCCGAGATCGCAATTCCCCTTCTCCGGCTATCATAAAATGAACATTATCAAATTTCCCGGATATCCTGTAGGCGGTATCCAAAAACGTGTTAATTCCTTTCTGCTCGGTCAATCGTGCAAGTGTACCAATAATCCAATGATTTTCAGGGATACCGAATTCTTCTTTTAAGTTAACAGGTATAACATTTTCTGGTATATCAATGCCATTGTGAATTACATCAATCTTTGAATCTTTGTACCCCCGAAAAATAAAATCCTGTTTTAGTGACTCTGAAACAACAATAAATTTATCAATCCAGTTTGCCGTTAAATTATCCAACCAGCGCCATCGCAGGGGATAGCGGAATGACTTGTGTCGCGTCATGTTCAGCCGTTCAATTATCTTTGCTCCAGATTGATGGAGTAGGGGGGCATTGAGACGGCTCAAGTGCAGCTGGACAACATCAGCGGGCTGATTCGCCAGTGATCTCTGGAGTTTTCGATGCCAGGCGGGTGAATAACGACCCTCGGACTGAATCACTTCGACATCAGCCCCAGCATCGCTTAATTCTTCTGCGAACGGACCATCACCATTTAATATAAAGCGGATATTGAAGCAATCTTCGTCTAAGTGGTTATGTAATAATATCGCTGTTTTTTCCACCCCAGCTGTTACCCGTGGAGAATTACAAAGGAATAAAAGTTTAATTTTTTTGGTCAAAATCTTTCCACATTTCCCACATTAATAAGGTCCATAAATAATATTGATTATCCTTCAGTCCTTTTTCATGGTCGTTGATAAGCTTTTCAATAAATGGGAGATCAAAAATATTTTCCTTCCCTAGTCGAGCGGGGCTAAGATAATCGCGAAGCATTTCATTCAAGGGACCACAAAGCCATTTATCCATTGGTGCAGAAAATCCCTGTTTAGGACGATCCCATAGTTCATTTGGCAGTAGTTTTTCAAGGATTCTCCTTAGTATTATTTTACCTGTATTACCGTTGATTTTTTCAGATTTTGGAAGAGTCATCATGGCTTCCACCACAGTATGATCAAGAAGAGGTACTCGTACTTCTAAGGCGACGGACATACTGGTGCGATCAACTTTTGTCAGGATATCCTCTACCATAAAGTGCTGTAAATCAACCCAGGCCCAGGATAGATCCAGAGGGTAGGTATTGACTTGGTCAAACAATAGTTGCCAGTAGGATTTTGATAGATCAAACCTCGATTTTCTTAATTTGTCGAAATAAATTGGATGGAATATACCGCTTGCAAGCAAACACCCTTCCGCTGCTGATTCGACCAACATTGACTTTCCGATCTTTGCTAAGTATCCATCATCAGGCGATATTTTTTGTGTCAGGGCTCCGAGTTGGCGCCTACCGGGAATATTCAGCAGATTTTTAATTTTTGTGGATTGCTGATACCGAGAATATCCCTGCGTGAGTTCATCACCGCCATCACCAGATAGAGCAACAACAATATGTTCTCGTGCCAGTCGACATAACATGCACGTAGGAATCGCTGAAGGATCGGCAAAAGGCTCACCGTACATTGAAGGTAGTTTTGGTATAATATCCAATGCGTCTTTCTCGGTACAAAATAATTCTGTATGGTTGGTTCCAAGGTACTCAGCAATTTTTTTTGCAGATGCACTTTCATCATACTGGTCAAATTCAAAACCGATTGAGAAGGTTTGTAAATCAGTTATTGATTTGCTGGCGATAGCAGTGACCAATGAAGAATCAATACCGCCACTGAGAAATGTTCCAATGGGTCTATCGGATAATAGTCGTTTGCATATCGATGCTTCGATTTGTTCTTGGATATGATCGGTGTGCAATTTTGTACCATTTTTCGTATTAGGTTTTGGAAGTTCCCAATAAGATTTTTTTACCAACCCATCTTTCTTGAACATTAAACAATGACCGGGAAGAAGTTTCGAACAGTTTTGATAGATGGTCAGTTCTCCAGGGATATAACCAAACGTAAAATAGTTATCTCGGGCAAATTCATCAATTTTAAGTTTTGTTGGAACTAGTCGTTTTAGCGCAGACAATTCAGAGGCGAATGCGATGTCATTATTGTCATACCAATAATAAAGCGGTTTAATACCAATACGGTCCCTTGCAATAATCAATTGCTGATTAATTTCATCTGCGATGGCAAACGCGAACATTCCATTCAGTTTTTGCAGCAAGGTTATGATTCCCCATTCTTCATATCCATGCAGTATGACCTCCGAATCCGAGTCTGAAATAAAAGTATGTCCGCTTTGTTCGAGCCTTTTTTTCAGTTCGCCATAATTATATATTTCTCCATTCGCAATCAGATGAATCTTATGATTCTCATTATGCATTGGCTGATTCGCTGCTACGCTTAAATCAATGATTGATAACCGTGCATGACCGAGTCCCATGACATTATTATTCCAAATATTCATTGCATCGGGTCCACGATGACGGATGTATTCCAATGCTGAATTTAACTGGCTACTGGATATAGAATCAGCGTAATATCCTAAAATGCCGCACATAGATCTACCTTTTTAATAGTTAACCTAAATCCGTGAAGTATGTTTCGCAAACGAATACAACCATTTGGTCACAAAGGTGTTGTGCCAACCATTCAAGATACCTATTAGTATGCCTCATCATTTCTACAACACTTTCTAATTCAACGCGTTGTGTTAATTTAATAGTATAGGTAGTGTATTCTAAGTTGCTAAATGGTAACAGTTTTCAGGTTTCAGTATTGACAACACCGTGGCGGGTTAAAATTAAATGAGAATCATTTTATGTTAATTCCAGAGTTATTCTCCTCCATTGTCCTTGAAATGGTCAATTTTTATTATGAAATTTTAGCATTGTCTTTAGCACCTGACACCTGAAACCTATACTTTTGCAGGAAAAAGCCCTGGTGTAGCCGGTTAAGTTCATAGTATAGGTAGTGTATTGTAAGTCATTCTAATTTCAGATTTTAAATAAATTTTACAGAATCTCTTGATAAGGAGTGTGTGTTGGTTTGTAGTTCCGTCTTCAGGCGGAAGTTTTACCGACGCTTCAGCGAGTGCGTGCTACTATTGACTCGCTAAAGCTCATCTGAGGCTTCCGTCTA
>JAJFLO010000352.1 GCA_021772675.1 Verrucomicrobiota bacterium
GAACAAGGAATGTAGAATCATGAAGTTTTTTCCTTCGTCATTCATAATTCCTTGTTCGATATTCGATATTCAATTTAAATGAAAGGAATATTTTTTAACAAAAGTGTAAACTACTTTTTCGAGCTTAGCGTGAAGCATCCCCAAAAACGGCACATTTTCCGGATAGTTTTAAAAAATCTGCTTTAATTTGTGTCAGGCAAATGCTGAGAAGAGATTTCTTCCTTATTTGGAGTTGCCCCGACATTGTTCCAATAGAGCAAGTCGAATTTCTTATCTAATTTCTCGAAAAATCAATACCTTTTAAATTAATTCAGAGAGTAGAAATTAGGGATTTTGGTAATTATATGACGTAATTCTTTTTCGATAACAATCAGGCGCTTCGTTTTTAAATGTTACGTTTGCTGCTAATTCTGGCAAATCCTTCGGCCATCTGGCTGCGACATGAATTTCCAGTGCATAGGAATAATATTTTAATTTTATTCACTTTTCTTTTCACTAAATTTATATGACTCGCTGGATTTTTTTAAAAAATTGTTCATATTACCCGGGCAACTATGCGCATGGGTTTCGCTCCTCCAATATATTACCTACTAAATACAATAACTGAACATAACCGATATTTTTTGTAGATTCAATTTTGACCGTCGTTGAATAATTTTATGAATGTACCTTATTTCGGTTTAAATATAGACAAATGAAAACCATCAATTTAATTATTTTTAGTATTTCCTTATCTACAATTATATCAGCACATGCAGCTTTTGCCGATATAATCGTTGATGATTTTGAAGGTGCCGCCACTGTAATTGATGGTGGTTGGGGGTGTATCGGTTGTACCAGTCAGATTATTTCGGGAGATGGTTTTGAGAGTAATCGTTCGTTAAGGCTTCAGGGCGGAACATCGGGTTTCGGCGGGATATCAATTGGTACACTATCTCAGTCTGAGCGCGATATTAGTCGTTTTAGAGCGATTTCGTATCGATTTAAGAATATAAATAATCCAGCGAATAACGATAATCCTGAAGAAAATCAGATTTCGATAAAATTCATATTCGGTAACGGATCAGAATGGGAAGAACCTCCGGGTAGTCGTGTTTTACTGTCATCTTCAAATGGTGAATGGATTCGGGTTTTAATTCCTTTTGATACTGAAGGGACAGGATTTCTTCGGCAAAGTGGGGCCGGTGATTTTGACCTGTCAAACCTTACTCGAATGGCCATACTTCTTTCGCCTCAGCAGAATTCGAATGTCAATGTCGATAATATCGAATTAATCGAACCTAAAGCGCTAAGTAAAATCGTAATCGACGCTCCTCAACGAGTCTACACTCCTATTTCAGGGGCTCTGCAATTTGATACGGCTTCTGGATTTGAAGTAGGGGTTACTGGCGTAGACAGTTCTGGGCTGAGAGTGATTAGTCCGATAACAATAACTCTCTCTGAGTCAACGGATATTCTTACCCTGAAGGATAGTATAGATGCTGCCGTCGATAATTTATCATTTGTGCTTGATAATGGAACACGGAAATTCAATATGGAAGCGGTTGGTGCCGATAAAATTTCCACAACATTATCTGTTTTAGCAACAGGTGGAGTATCCGGATTAGCTGACATTCAAATTCGGTCAAGTAGTGAGGGACTGGATGAGCTGGATTTCGTTTTAGGTTTAATCAACTCTGATAGTGGTCTGGTTCGTAGTGAAATTGATGGCACTTCAGCAACATTATACGTTAATGCACTTGCCGTGATCATGTTCACCCATGCAGAGACTCAAGGATATATTGACAATGGATTTGACTATGCAAAACAAATAATTGGCAAGATGAATAAGCAACAATTTGATCAGGTTAAGGATCAAAATGGTAATGTTGTGGACCATGAGTTAAAAGGGGCGTTTACGAGTTCGTTTGATATTAATACCGGTAAGAATAATACTGGGGATAACATTTCTTCTGAGCGTATCAGAAATGGGAATAACGCCTGGTATCTTTTGGCTCTTTCGTATTACACTATTATAACTGATGATAATTCGTTCGTATCGAATATTAAGGCCTTGGCGGATTACCTCACTATCCGGGGTCAGCAGAATGAGACTGAAATCGATGGGCGAAATGTCGCAAGGACATTTGGTGCTATAAAACACGGATTCAACCTTCCAGCTACAGAAAATAGTGGCTATATGGCTTTAGAAAATATAACGACAGAACATCAAAATGAATCTTATGCAGGATTATTATATGCTTCAAAAATATCAGCTATTGAATTTTCTAAACGTCAGACATACGCAGAGAGCGCGCGGAAGATTTTTGAATTCACCTTTAATTCTCTATATAATCCGAATCATCAAAGTTTAGTTAATCCCACCGATATTTCGCCTTTTTTTCATACAGGTTTAACTGATTTAGAAGGCGCAGTAAACCCCGCTTTTCCTCCTTCGATGGATGCTCAGACTTGGACATATCTTGCTTTCGGAAATCGGTTCAGGAAAAGGTTTTGTACGGATATATCGGATGTCCTCGATTATGCCAAAAATCAGCTTTTTAGTTCTGGACAAGTTAGTGGGCAAGCGTTTGATGGTGGAGTTTGGTATAATGGTGATTCTGGAATTTGGCTCGAAGGAATGGCACAATTAGGGTTGGCTTTTTTGGTTGCATCGAATGAATCTGGTGGTAGCGCAAGTGACGTAGACAATGCGAATGATGTATTTGATACCCAATCAAAAATGCAAAAATCAGATGGTGGCTTGCAGACGTTTAGCGATGGTTATATTGCAAACACTGAATCGGCTGGAAATCAAACGAGGTCGGCAGCAGTCACAACTGTTTGGCGATATTTTCATGCGGAAAATTTTAATCCATTTGATGTTGCAAATGTTGTGTCTAACTCGAGTATTATCGAAAATCAACAGATTATATTGAACAAAGGGTGGAATCAAATATCCTTTAATGTACTACCACTTGATCCAACACCGTTGGGCCTATTTAGTGAACTCATCGCTAATAATCAGCTTGATATGGTTGTCAGCGAAATAATGAATTTTAGCCCCGATTATCCCTGCGAATTAAATTCGTTATCTTTATTGGATGCAGGAAAAGGGCATTGGGTAAAGGTTAAAATGCCGACTAATTTAGCTATTAACGGCACACAATTAAATCCATTAAATTACACGATCTCACTAAAACCCGGATGGAATCATGTTGCCTATATTCTTTCAAATCCGATGGATATAAAAATTGCATTGGCTGGCCTTATCAATGTAAATGACCTAGACAGTTCAAATCTTCAATTGGTTATTTTTGAAGGTAAAAAATTTAATCCAAGAGTTCCAGATTCTGAAAATTCGTTGACTGAATTAACGCCTGGTGCTGGTTGTTGGATAAATGTGGAATTCGCTCATGATTTATCTTTTCCGGCCCTATAAACTCAAATAGTTTTTTCAGATGTCATAGAAGAACCGGATTTGTCACGCCCTTACCGCTCTATCCATTCGAAATCTCAACAAATTTTTGAAAACACGAATAATTTTATTTGAACTAGTTGACATTTAATAATCCAGATATATTATTCCCATAAATGTTTATAAGATTATATGAATTTAAGTATTATTATAAAATAAATGATATCAGCAAAAACAAAATACAGCTTAAAGATTTTACTGCATATTGCAGAGGATTCGGTTTGCGGGCGATTGTCACAGGGAAAACAAATAGCGTTTAAACAGAATATCAATGAACCCTACCTGGAGCAAATCATGATATCACTGAAAAAATCTGGTCTGGTAAATACCGTTCGTGGTAGAAATGGTGGCTATAACTTAGGAAGAGATGTAAAGGATATCACAGTTCTTGACATCATTAACGTTTTTGAAACGAATATAGACCTACAGCAGGTGTATCAAGTTAAATCATATGGAAATACAAGGTCAGTTAATTTGACTGATCAGGTTTGGATGGATTTATTCGATGCTTTCTGTAAGAGAGCATCGCAGATAACACTGGCAATGTTACTTGATAAAACAGATACATCACAGCCAGAGTATGTTATTTGACTTATTGCGGAATTATAGTGATCTAGTTTTTAATGACATCGACAAATTAGAGTTAACTAATAGAACTTATCCAAAAATGTTAATGAAAGGAGTTTACTATGAATATTTTTAATGACATAACAGAAACAATGGGCAATACCCCCCTGGTGAAACTGAATCGGATGACGGAAGGATGCGTTGCCACAGTACTTGCAAAGTTAGAGTTTAAGAATCCGACATTCAGTGTCAAAGATCGTATTGCTGTCAGCATGATCAATGCTGCAGAAAAAGATGGCCGTCTCAAACCCGGTGGCGTCATTATTGAACCTACGAGTGGAAATACTGGAATTGGTTTGGCATTTGTCGCAGCAGCTCGGGGCTATAGAGTGATCATTGCCATGCCGGAGACTATGTCCATAGAACGACGTCGGGTCATCAAGCATTTGGGCGCGGAGATTGTGCTGACACCAGGAGATAAAGGTATGAAGGGGGCCATTGAGAAGGCAACTCAACTCGCTGCTGAAACAGAAAACTCATTTATGCCTCAACAATTTGAAAATCCTGCAAATCCAGAGATTCATCGTAATACAACTGGACCTGAAGTATGGGAAGACACTGATGGGACGGTTGATTTTTTTGTTTCTGGTGTTGGTACTGGTGGAACGATAACAGGTGCCGGTGAGTTTTTGAAGGGAAGAAATTCGGATATTAAATTGATTGCTGTGGAGCCTGAGGCTTCTGCAATTTTGTCTGGAGAAGGTCCGGGTAAACATATTATTCAGGGTATTGGAGCAGGATTCGTTCCCCTGATTTTAAATGAAGATTGTATTGATGAGGTTGTCAAGGTGTCAGATAGTGATGCGATTGAAACTGGTCGTGCATTGGCAACCAAAGAAGGCATTCTGGCAGGTATTAGTTCCGGAGCTGCTACTTGGGCTGCTATTCAGGTAGCGAAACGTCCCGAGAATACGGAAAAAACCATTGTCGTTATATTACCCAGCGGAGGCGAACGCTATTTGAGTACGCTCCTGTTTGAATAGCACTCTTTGATGGATAATCAGGAAGAAAAATTCGTTTTCTTCTCTGAAACTTAACATTTTAAGGGCTTCAGAGTTTAGGTGTTAGATTTAGCCTGGTTTTCTCGCAAACTTTGTGATGATAAAGCTTGGATTGCCTATCTTCGGTGGTTTGATGTAGATGAGTGGATGGCAGTGTGTCGAGACACATGAGTCCGTATTCAAATTGTGAGTGGTTCCGGGGATGCTTGAGGTTGAGGTCAAAGTAACGTGGTCATTCCTGACTGCGCACATATGATTCAGCCAGGAATGGCCGATTTACAATTTGCCACTCACATTTTGAATATGGACTCAGACACATTGAGTTTGCGAGACAAGTTAAGACTTTGAATTTAGGTAATATAGGCTTTTGTAACAGAAGTATTGTGAGAAATCCGGGTTAGGTGCTCAGTTTTATCCTGAAACCTGACACCCGAAACCAAGTTTCTTTTATATTAATCGAGGCCGAATACCGGGCTCGAAAGTTGCTTCTGTGAAACGTGACCATTTTGACGCAGGTTTGCATTGCATACATGAGTTTAGAGTACGGTTCATCACTTTGCGGGATCGGGCCTATCTCGCAACGCCGCCTGAAGACGGAACTCCAAATCTAGCACCTCTAAATGTCAAGTTTTGCAGTATATTGATCGTAGTTACACAGCAAACTAGAAAGTTACTACTTTTTTACATGATGAATTGCACAAAAAAATATAAATAGCATGAACCAAAACAAAAATAAAATTGATCAGTGGAACGATGACCACAGGGACGCAGATGCTGTTGAGATTTTACGATGGGCTGCTAAAGAATTTGGGGCTAAGATCAAATTTGCCTCGTCTCTTGGGCTCGAAGATCAGGTTATCACTGATATGATCGCGAAATTCGCACCAGAAATTCCTATTTTCACGTTGGATACTGGTCGACTGTTTCAGGAAACCTACGATTTGATTCAAGAAACGGAACGCAAATATGATATCAAAGTCTCAATATTTTTTCCTAATACTGATGATGTCCAGAATATGGTAGCAACATATGGAGTAAATTTGTTTTACAACAGTATCGAGTTGCGAAAAATGTGCTGTCATACTCGGAAAGTGGAACCCCTTAATCGTGCATTTTCAGGCTTAGACAGTTGGGTGTGTGGTTTGCGAAAGGACCAAGCGGTCAGCCGAGTAGATGTAGAAAAAATTCAATGGGATGCTGCAAATAGTCTAGTGAAAGTGAATCCACTTTGCGATTGGAGCGAGGACGATCTGTGGCAATATATTAAGGCACACGATGTCCCTTATAACAAACTTCATGATCAGGGTTTTCCCAGTATCGGATGTGCCAGCTGTACGCGTGCAATAAAAGACGGTGAAGACATACGGGCTGGTCGATGGTGGTGGGAGCTTCCTGAACAAAAAGAATGCGGACTTCATGTCGTTGATGGAAAAATGGTTCGAAAAATGAGTGATTAGGACAGGGTTAATCAGTTGTGTAATGTATTAATTTTATATCTCAGATAGAGCCTGTTGGGCTTATTTATTTGCCAATGTCAAATTCGTTGAAGAACTACGTGACTTTACTCGTGCGATAGAAAAAAATGCACAACTGAAGTTGTGAACTCCAACACCTGATTCTATGACGAAGAGTATGAAACCGGTTACCTAAACGGTATTTTACATTTTAGCGACCGTGCTGCTATTGCAGAATGGCTTTTTTTAATGCATCCGCCTGCGTTTTGTATATACAGGCTGCCATCAGGTTTTCGACAGGTTTCTGTAAAACTGTTGCTTGGAATGACAGACGAATGTCGAAAAACCTACTGCTTGCAGTATAACTACGTCGAGACAGGTCTGCTTCGTTATCAAACTTTTGACGATTGCCACTTCACTGGTGTTGCGTTGCTGAAACATCTGTTTAGCCTGTCTCGCTATGTTCGGCTCGCTCCTGATGCCTCGCCAGCATCAGACTGCTAGGCTACAGTAGTTCGCAGAACTAAAAATTGATGCCTCGCAGCTACATAAAAAGAAAACCATCATGGATGAAAGCAACATTAAATTAAAGTAAGAAGATAACCAAAGATCTTTAACTTTGTTCACTAGAACATAATATGGAAATTACAATTTATGGAACACTATCGTTTATCTCATTTAGATACTCTCGAGTCTGAATCGATTCATATCATGAGAGAAGTCGCAGCCGAATTTCAGCAACCTGTATTGTTATTTTCAGGTGGTAAAGATTCACTGGTTATGCTTCGTATTGCTGAAAAAGCATTTCGTCCAGCCAAGCTTCCTTTTCCGGTGATGCACATTGATACCGGTCATAATTTTCCGGAGGTATTGAAATTCAGGGATGATCTGATTGAATCTATTGGAGAGCAACTCATTGTCAGGACCGTGGAAGACGCAATTCAAAAGGGAATTGCAGTAGAAACCGCGGATGGCAACGTAAGCAGAAATAGACTGCAAAGTCCCACATTATTAAGCGCTATAGAGGAATTTAAGTTTGATGCTGCGTTTGGTGGCGGACGACGAGACGAAGAAAAGGCACGGGCAAAAGAAAGGATTTTTTCGTTTAGAGATGAATTTGGGCAGTGGGATCCAAAGAACCAGCGTCCAGAATTATGGAATATTTATAATGGGCGGACCTTTGAAGGAGAAAATATTAGAGTTTTTCCAATCAGTAACTGGACTGAGCTTGATGTTTGGCAATATATCGAACGTGAAAAAATGGAAATTCCATCAATATACTTTGCTCACGAACGTGACGTCTTTTATCGAGATGATCAGTGGTTAAGCACTGGTGAATATATGGCACCGAGACGAAATGAAATGGTGCAGAAAAAAACTGTCAGGTTTCGCACTATTGGCGATATGGTTTGTACTGGTGCAATTGAATCAACATGTTCAACCGTTGCTGACATCATTACTGAAATTGCAGCATTTAGAGTTTCTGAACGAGGTGGCAGGGCAGACGATCGCTTTTCAGAAACGGCTATGGAAGATAGAAAAAAAGAAGGATACTTTTAATGGATTCAACACAAGTTATAGAAGACGGCATCGAGAAAAGTGAATTATTGCGATTTTCAACCTGCGGCAGTGTTGACGATGGCAAAAGCACGCTCATTGGCCGTTTATTGTATGATAGTAAATCATTGTTTGAAGATCAGCTGGATGCCTTGGAACGGTCTGTTACACTATCGGGTGAGTTGAAAGTAAATTTGGCCAATTTAACTGATGGGTTGCGTGCTGAGCGTGAACAAGGAATTACGATTGATGTGGCGTACCGCTATTTAGCAACGCCAAAACGCAAATTTATCATAGCCGATACTCCCGGACACATTCAATATACCCGGAATATGGTAACTGGTGCTTCAACTGCAAATTTGGCAGTGATTTTAATTGATGCTCGTAAAGGTGTGATTGAGCAGACTCGACGTCATAGTTATATTGCTTCTTTGCTTGGAATACCTCATTTGGTTTTGTGTGTTAATAAAATGGATTTGGTGGATTTTGATAAGAAAGTTTATGATTCCATCTGTGATGATTATGAGAAATTTTCGAGTCGGCTTGATATAAAAGATATAACTTACATACCAATGAGTGCTCTTGATGGTGATAATATTGTTGATTTATCCCCAAAAATGCCTTGGTACAAAGGTCCCTCATTTTTATCCTTTCTGGAAACATTGCATATCGTTAATGATCGTAATTTTTCTGATCCACGATTCCCTGTTCAATGGGTGATACGGCCGCGGTCAGATGAATATCATGATTTCCGAGCATTTTCAGGTCAAATGGCCTGTGGAGTTTTCAAAGTGGGAGACGATGTTTTGTCGTTACCGGCAGGAAAGCGATCTCGCATTAAGGAAATTTTACATTTGGATCAATCGTTAGATTTAGCATTTACACCGATGTCTGTAGCTATTCGGCTCGAAGATGAAATTGATGTCAGCCGGGGCGATGTGCTCGTGCATCCTGATCACATTCCTTATGTATCAAATGAAATTGAAGCGATGGTGTGTTGGATGCATGAAATGCCATTGCTTTCTGGCAGGAAATATTTTCTAAAACATTTAAATCAAACTTCAAAGGCGGTAATAAAAGAGGTTATATTCAGGACAGACATAAATGATCTCACGGAAAATTACGATGTTCCAAGTTTAAGTTTAAATGAAATTGGAAAAGTAAAAATAAAAACACAAGCTAAATTAGTATTTGATAATTATAAACGTTGCCGCAGCACGGGGTCATTTATATTGATTGACGAAGCTACCCACGCAACCGTCGCAGCCGGTATGATTTGTGAACCGGCTAACAATATTCCCATGCCGCAATATGACGGGTATGTGATCTAGTCGAAAAAGGGTTTAATTCTCCGCCTCTTGGGTTGTTCCTATTTGATTTTTGTTTTTTGATACCTTGTGGGCTTACCCCGAGGTAGTTCATTCTTAGAACATTTTTTCAGGGAGGCTGCCTGAAAAATTTCCGATTTTCTTTGATGGTAGCTCATATCGAGTCATTGGTGTCGGATACAAGCGCAACAATGGAAAATACCATTTAAAACAATTTCAAGGAATCCATCCAGTTGAATGCACTAATATCTGAAATGTAGCTAATTGCTGGTAATCAATAGGTTAGAGCTATTCGTGGTATTACGGTTTCGAAACTCGCGTCAAGTTCATATTGTGAAATACTCGTAAAATATTAATAACGAATTATAAATATCGAATAAGTGTAAAAAAAAATCGATATTTCGCAGTAGGCATTCAAAATTTGATATTTAGTCGTGCTTTTTTTCAAATCTTTAGATACTAATTATTCTTAAATATCATTTTACCATCAGAAATGAATTTGATGATTAATCCTCAAAATTTGGGATTTCATTTATTTTATGAACAATTATGAATATGGGTAAATCATTGGTTGAATTAAAATTTCATAAATTAGATCTGCCTGAGGATGGGTTTAAGCTGACTTCTGGCGAACATCTTAAAGAAATTGATGTTGCCTACGAAGATTATGGAACCTTGGCTGCAGATAAATTAAATGCTATCTATGTTTGTCATGCACTGACGGGTGATCCACATGCAGCGTTTTATAATCATGAGAATGATAAACAACCAGGATGGTGGGATCCGATGATTGGCCGGGGAAAGCCGATTGATACCGATAAATATTATGTTATTTGTGCAAACATACTAGGTGGGTGTAAGGGGACAACAGGTCCCACCTCGATTAGCCCGGATACGAAGGAACCCTATGGCACCTCATTTCCTATGGTAACGATTAAAGATGTTGTCCATGTTCAAAAACTACTATTGGATCAATTAGGAATTCCGAAATTATACTGTGTTATCGGTGGCTCAATGGGCGGTATGCAGGCATTAGAATGGAGTATTGAGTATCCGGACTATGTTCATCGCTGTGTTTGTATTGCATCGGCTATTAGTCTTACGTCACAAGCATTGGCCTTTGACGTTATTGGACGGCAGGAAATCGAATCTGATCCAGAATGGCACGACGGTAATTATCTTCAGAACGAAACTAAACCTGTTAAGGGATTATCCAGAGCGCGACAAATTGGCCACGTAACCTATTTATCATCGTTATCAATGGATAAAAAATTCGGCCGGGAATTGCGAGAAGATAAACAGTCGACTCAGATTGGAAAGTTTTCCACTAATTTTCAGGTTGAATCATATCTAAATTATCAAGGGCGAAAATTTGTTGATCAATTTGACGCGAATTCTTATTTATATGTCAGCCGTATGATGGATATGTTTGATTTAGCGAAAGAACACGGATCCATTGAAAATGCATTTCGGTCAGCTCAATGCCATTTTTTAATCGTTTCAATTACCACAGACTGGCTATTCCCTCCGTCTCAACAACTGGATATCGTTTCAGCGCTCATTACCAATCGAAAATCCGTTAGTTATTTTCAACTCGACTCTCAGTATGGTCATGACGCATTCTTGATCGAATACGATGTGCTAGGGACAGGGGTTGATGCATTCCTTAATGGGCGAAATATTGATGAGAGTTCTCAAACCATAAATGAATTAGAATTTGAGCAGATATCAACGTTGATCGATAATGATACTCGCCTGCTAGATGTCGGAAGTGGTGATGGAAGCGTAATGTGGGCATTGAAGAATAGAAAAAATGTATCGGGGATTTGTCTCGATTTAGATTTCGATAAAGTTGTAGAATGCATGCGTAAAGGATTGCCAGCTATTCAACTTGATGTTGATATCGGACTAGGCATTATTGCAGATGATACCTTCGATTGTGTCCTTCTAAATGAAACCATCCAACAATTGCGCAGTGCATTACAGGCAGTAAAGCAAATCATTCGAATCTCCAACAATGGTGTCATCAGTTTTCCCAATTTTGCTTATTTTGTTTATCGATTATCTCTATTTTTTACTGGGAAATTACCGGTGTCTGGATCGCTGCCTTTTGAATGGTATAACACTCCCAATATTCACTTGGTCACGGTGAAAGACTTTCAAAATCTTTGCGAACGTCATAACATCAATATTGAAGAAATAAACTTTTTGTCCGATGGTCTTCTCGGAAGAATGTTTATTGCCGTGGGGCTAACAAATCTTGGTAGCGAACGAAGCATTGTTAAGATCAGCCGGTCAGGAAATAGGACAACTACGTAAAAGTTAAATAATATTTTCTGGCAATATCCTGAATCCGTGACGGTAGATTCAAGACGAAATAACTATTAGGTATTTTACCAATTAGCAATATGTCGCCACTTCGTGGAGGTTTTCTTTAAATGCATTTGCTTCGTTAGTAAGCAGTTGCAGTAATCACTACAGCTAACCCGGATTTCTCACAATACTTTTGCTACAAAAACGTATATCATCTAAATTCAAAGTCTTAACTTGATAGTACAGGAATTTGAATTCTAAGTTGTTGCACATTTGTTGGTAATAAATTTCCAAGATATCTTGAATAAGGAGCATGTCCCGTTTGTAGTTCCGTCTTCAGGCGGAAGTTTTAAGAGAGCTTCAGCGATCCTGGGTTGAGATGTCCTCGCTGAAGCGTCGTTAAGACTTCCGCCTAAAGACGGGACTACAAACCTTACCCTGTCCGAGTTTTTCGTTGATTTGATTGTATAAGCACTTGTATTTTAAGTTACAATTGATGTGAGACGAAAACCCCGGCAAAGCCGGTTAAATTTTCTCGCGAACGCAATGTGTACTAACACACTGTTATCCACTCACCTACGCCCAAACAGTGAATTTAGGCCATCTAGGCTTGCTCGCTTCAAAGTGTGTGAAAAAACCGGGCTAAATACTTACTGCCTCGCAACTACATTCAAAGAAAACCTTCAGGGATTCAGGAATATATCAACATCTTTGGCTATTTTTACCTGCCCTTTCCATTGATCACCTTTCCTTGGTTCAATCTTTTTTCTTACTTTGATCATTCATTTTGGCCTGATTCTTATTCCGGCTTAATGATAAATAGCAAGTCACCAGTATTAACGGCTTGGGCGTTGGCAGGATTGACACGAACGACTTTGTATTTTTTATTTTCAGAATAAATGATACCATCGTCATTATTAAAAATGTTTAACGATATTGGTCTGAAAACTTTCATCGCTTCAATGAGACAAAGAGTCTGAGTTGTATTAATAATGTCGCCAATTTTAACGAATTCAGGTTCTGTTGGTGAAGGTGTAATGTAGAATATTCCGGTAGAAGGTGCTAACACTTTGATTTCATCGCTACCTTCTATTTTCAGACTATCTAGATCGAATGACTGTTTCACATCACCGGCTGCATTTTCTATTTCTTTAATCAGTTTCTTGGTATCGATACGAGCAATAAATTTTGGTAGATATGTGGTGTCATACACCCCATTCTGGAAAATTTCATCTGAAAGTATTGCTTTAAGTAATGGGATGTTAGTGCAAATTCCCTCAATTTTAACAGTGCCTAAGTAGTCTATCAGAGATTTAATTGTACTATTTCTGTCCTTGCCTTTACATATGAGCTGGACGATCATGCTATCATAATAGGTGGGTACAATTTTGCCTTTACCCATAGCCGAAATGACATCAATATTCTTATTTTCTGGAAATTCGAATTCCGTAATTTCACCCGGTTCAGGAATAAAGATGAATTCACCATCGGGATTAATCGCAGCTTTTTCAGCATTAATACGTACCTCAATCGCATAGTCCTTTTGACTGACTTTCATTTTTTCGATGCTTTCACCTGCAGCAATATCAAATTGAGTTGCAACGATATCTATATCAGTTACCGTTTCGGTTACCGGATGTTCAACTTGCAATCGAGTATTCATTTCCATGAAATAAACAGCTTCGCACTTCAGATCATGTATGAATTCCACAGTACCTGCTCCAATGTAGCCAATTCTATCTGAAATCGCTTCAGCATACTTTAATGCTTCCTTCTCCAGGTTTTTGGGTAACGAGGTCGAACCGGATTCTTCAATGATTTTCTGGTTATTTCTTTGGACGCTGCAATCTCTTAATCCAAGCACTTTTGTGTTGCCGAATTTGTCCCGTAAAATCTGTACTTCAATATGTCTTAAAGAAGTGACACATTTTTCAATATAAACATCACTATTACCAAAAGCACTTTTGGCTTCGGCCTTCATCTGAATGAAAATTTCCCTGAAATTTTCAGATGAATCTACCATTTTTATCCCTTTACCACCGCCACCATGTACGGCCTTTATGACGATTGGATAGCCGACTTTTTCAGAGAGTCGTTGTGCGGCTTCAGGGCTGGTAATAATTCCGTGACTTCCCGGAACAACAGCAATTTTTAGATCAAGAGCAGTATTGATTGCATTCGATTTATTCCCCATTTGTTCCATGCTTTCAACCGGGGGGCCAATAAAATTAAGACGGTGATTCTGGCAGAGTGCAGCAAAAAGTGGATTTTCGGACAAGAATCCAATGCCGGGGTGTAGTGAGTCTGCTTCTTCACGTTCAGCAATTCTCACGACACTCTGTGCGTTTAGATAACTTTCGTCTGACGTATTACCGCCCAGGCATACCAGTCTATCTTTATCTGTCAGCATGTCAGCAGCAACTGAATCCATATCCGCATCTGATTGGACTAGAACAACTTCAATATTTTGTTTTTGGGCAATTCTAATCAGTTTTACGGCGGTGCAGCCCCGGGCATGAATGAGAACGCGTTTTACCGGTTGCATCAAATCCAGATGATGAACTGCTTTTACGACTTCCTGTTCGTCGTCCTCTGCAACCAGAATACCTTGAAATATTCTTGATAATACGTCTTCTACGGATTCTTTAGCAACGGGGATGTTTGTGTCAATCGTTCTGAGCTGGTCATCTAAATCATCGAAAAATGGGTGTTTCACCAGGCCCTGCATTGCTCCTGTTGTTTTTGAAAGGTAATTTGATAATGTGGAAGTTGATGGCAGATAGGATGGTACGACGATCTGTCCGGCAAATGGCATATTGGTCCCAGAAAAATAATAAGTTTGAACCAACGGATGCGTTACAAAACTTGCCTGTGCCCCCCCTGTACAGTCTCCGAATCCGAAACAAATAATCTGTAAACCAGTGTCCCTTATAAATCGGGTTATCCGGTCATTGACAATGGCCATCGAAAAAAGAGCGCCAGCTCCTTCTTTTGTTTGCATGCCTCCAGACGAAAGAAAGCAGACAACTGATAATTTTTTAGCAGCGCATTCAACAAGCAGTTTACAAAATTTCTCAGCACTTGCCATATCAAATGCACCTGCTTGAAAATCAAGATTTGAAATAATAACGCCCGCTTTTCTGGTGATTTTATTGCACTTGATTTGGGCGATTCCGGTAATGATCCCACATGGCGTAATATTTTTTGATAACGATTGTTCAATGGAAATTCTGAATCCGGGGAATCCGACAGGATCGCTAGTCATTAAATTCGTATGATGTTCTTCGAAATTAGTTAAAAACTTATCAATAATTGCGTTTGTTGTAGTCTTCTTGCTTCGTTTGTTGATCGTCAGCAAATCATTAATCAGCAAGTCATGGTAAGCAATAGTTAATCGATTCCAGAAGTCTTTCATGCCAATATTTCGCAAACTGATTCGACCTTCAAACTTTTTGCCAGACTGTTCGGATTCGTAATATTGATGTAGAAGATGATCAAATATAAACGTTATGATTGCGAAAAGAGTTTCTGAATAGCGAGGGAATTCAATTTTTTTCCACTCTTCGATTGATTTGAGCAGAATATGGCGTTTTGAATTTTTAACAAACTGTCTAAGCCAGTTTTCAAATTCCAATTTTGTCTGATCATTGTCTGGACCAAATATTTTTTCCTTGGGGAGTTGATTTCGTACTGATTCAACGATGCCGGGAAGTGAATCGTCAATTAGGTTTGATAATGTTTTTTTCGAGATTGTATCATGTTCGCTTGCTTCCCTGGCAATAGTATTCAGATTTGCAACAATGTTGTTATAGATTAGATCGAAAATAATTAGATTCTTAGATTCTAAGATCATACCTTCCCGAACATCAGTTCTCAGCATCACATCCAGAATGGTTAAGTCACCAACTTGACTATCGGGATGGACGTCGTTTTTAATAAGATATTTTATTAATGAAACGAAATTATTCTGTGCTCCAGTTTTCCAAAGATTATACAGGTGAAATGTAAAACTGAATTGCAAATCCTGTTCTGAATCCTGGAAGTTTTTGGCTGGATCACCAAGGATCATTTTTGCGAATTTTCCCCGCTTATTTGATATCCGTTCTTTGAAGTATTGATAATTTTTCCAGGATTTGCCCAGAGCATCATCATACTTTATTTCCAGCGGGCTGTTCAGCCATTGTTTAAATGCATCGCGATGTTCCTTTTCGATTCGCTGACCGAGATCACCTTCCGGAATTTCAAGATCACTTAGTCTGCCGTACAGCTCTATCGTAGTGGATTTGAGCTTATTTCGAATATTCAGATAACGCAGGTATCGAATCGCGGTGCCGAAAATATTCAGGTGACTGGTTGGGGTTTGAGGAAGTGCCAGATACTGATCTTCTATCACTATTTCATTTGGATTCAGAAAACGATCCACACTGCGAATGTAGTGGTCAAATACATATGCATTATTATTTATGAATTCCTTTGAACGATTTTCGATCGATATAATACTTGAGACAATTGCGCGTTGTAAATTTTGATGTTTGTCTATTGCTTCTCCGGGGACATAATCAATGACACCATCAAGATAACCCTGCCTGTAAAGCTCATACGATGACACACCGACGTATTTTGCACATTCCTGCCAGGATAAATTGTACTTACGGGCAATGCTGGCAAGCCCCCGTGGTTGGATGGTGTTAAAGACGCCATCTCTGACCGATAAGAGAATATTTGTTGTAGCTAAGGGTATCGCACCCCCGGAATACCCGTTTCCTAAGATAATACCAACGGTGGGAGATGGAACAATTGCCATTGTCGAAATTAATCGGGAAATCGAGTGTGCCTGATTGTTTCTATTCGCGATTTCATCCGCATCAGCTCCCGGTGTATCAATCAGCGTTATGATAGGTATTGAATATTCAATAAATTCATTGACAATATTAGACGCCAAATTATGGTGCTCAGGCATCCATACCCCATTCGCTACATTTCGATCCTGCGCGATAAATCCGACGCGTCGTTTATGACTGGCAAAATTAAGAAACATTTCGACGACGTATAGAGGACCATGAGCTTGCTCCTTAATTATTTCCCCGTCAAACATTTTTAAAACCGCTCTTGCACTTATTCGCGATTTATCTTCGGTTGGTTGAACTGTTTTTTCGATGTACTTGTCGACTTTTAAATTTCGAAGTCCTTTAAGAATCGAATCAACTTTATTGTCTTCTACCAATCCCTCCAGGTTCTTGTCTGGTTTTACTTCGCCTGAATTTGGGAAAAGAGAAAAATCATTCGCCAGCTCTTCTGCTTTAATGAATAATTGATCTAATCCGGAAATTTTTTTAACCATAGTTTTAGTCCTTGTGAAATTCTGTCGTCAATTGTGTATATAGATATTAAAAAATTAATAGGTGTTCTGCACGTGGTTTACTGCATGATAAAAATGTTTGATATGGTAGAAAATACGTGAAAACAATCATAATAATCATAATTGAACTGTTTACCATAATCATTAATAAAAAAAAGTCAGGATTGATCGTTAAAAATAGTTAATATTTTTTCAGTGAATTTGTTGAAAGCATAAAACCTATAGGATAGGGTAGCCGAAGTGAAATAGTGAAATCTTGATTTTGACCACAAGCTGAAGACTGTTTACTATTCGTTTTGATACGGTTGTGACTGAAAGTTCTTCCTACAGGAAGAATAGCTCAGTTGCTTGGAGTTCTGCTTGTCACTAATAACTTATTACTAATTACTTTGCATACGGTGATTGTAGCTCAGTTGGTTAGAGCGCCTGGTTGTGGCCCAGGAGGTCGCGGGTTCGAGACCCGTCTTTCACCCCATGAAAAAATTAGGGTAGTTCTCCTTGTAATAGCGGCAGGACAGAAAGGTTTGTTTCAGTTGATACGTAATTTTTTTATGAATCTTAATTCTTGCATCAGAATACATATCAAGAAGTATCTTCATAAGCTAGTTCTTTTGCTTGATTAATGTCGCCAAGTTTGGCATTTAGATATCTTATATATTTCGTTGCTTTACTTTTCCATTTCATTCCCTTTTTCTGTTCCACCTGAGAAATTGGTATACCTCCTGCTCCCGTTTTTACCTGAATAGTGTTATATTTATTTGTATGGAAGATTTAAGTAAATTTCGGTTTTGCATAATCAAGCCATTGCTGTTACCATCTCAGGAAACGTTAAAGGATTGATTACAGAAACTGGCGAAGTTGTCGTGGAGCCTGCCGAATGGTGAACGCAGGCAATACTCCAGTGGTACCATTGAAGACTGGCTATATAAATACCGAAACAGGGGAATTGACGGCCTTCGGGATAATCCAAGGCGAGATAGGGGCACATTTAGATATCTTTCCCCCAGCCTGCGAACAGAAATCGATCGGATTTTGACGGCTTGTCCTGATGCCCAATCATCTAAGATTCGGACGATTCTTCCAAAAACTGTATCGAACGACGCTGACGCTGTGTCGCAATCAACGTTCTATCGGTATGTCGCGGCACGCCGCAGGTGGCTGTCATCATTGGCTGCTCCCGTTAATTCACGCAATTCAGTTTCGGTTACGTCACCTGAGAATAAACTCCGGATTCACCTGATTGCTCTGCTGATGGAGAAGTCTGTTCCAGATGTTGATAAGCCGAAGATTGACAATCTTGCGGTGCTGTCTTCATTTATGCAATCTTCCACAGCGGTA
This sequence comes from Verrucomicrobiota bacterium, assembly GCA_021772675.1. GTDB lineage: Bacteria > Verrucomicrobiota > Lentisphaeria > JABSQK01 > JAJFLO01 > JAJFLO01. The sequence goes on from JAJFLO010000352.1 coordinate 18,435, forward strand.
ACACGACGCAAAATTGCTGTGGTAACGGCGAATTTGTTAGGATTTTCTCCGACTGTAATTTCTGATGTTCTGGGAGTATCACAACAGCTATGCCTAAGATACATTTCGTTATATCAGCAAGGCGGAATAGAGAAACTTCAGATTAACGAAGTAAAGAAACGGAATTTGACAGTTGTGAGGAGTTATGAAGACGCAACTGTTGACTTATCCACTCTGGTTGCTGGTTCAATAACAAATACGTCTCTGGTTCGTTTTGCTATAATAAGTCCACTCTTACAACCGTCCTCAAAAACTTTGAAGGAGCGCTTAAAGGAAATATCAGATAATTTGTATTTGTTGCCTAACGGAATTCTCAGGCAATATTCGAGTGCGGCTATTGAGGACTGGTATTACAAATTCAGAAAACACGGGACCAATGCGCTTAACGATCCGCCACGGTCGGATATGAATACACATAGAACGCTCACGCCAGTTATTTGCCAGAGCATAAAAGAATTCCTTAAAGAAGCCCCTCAGTTAAAAGGTAGCAACCTGATTAGCCGACTTGACGATTTAGGTCTGCGTCAAAACGACGAACCGTCCGAGGCAACTTTGTACCGCTATATCCGAGAAGTACGCCCTTTGTACGTGCCCAATGAGAAAGAGGCTACTTTGAAATCGGCATTTTGGGATCGCTCTTCTGTTTCTGAGTGGATTTTGAAAATAGTATTGGGCTCAAGTAGTCCTCAGGATTTAGCAGAAGAATGTGACGGCACTGTTCCGTTCGACAAATTGGTCGATTACGCCATCAGCGGCTATTTCCTTCAACGACGAACAGCCCTATGTGTTCTCTCTGATGCGCGGGGAATCAAATGGAATCTTATTAAGGACATATGCGGAGTGTCTGACGATATCTTGTACAGATGCAGGAAATACGTTGAGAACGGGAGAACCGATGAACTATTCAACCGCAAGAGGAGGAAAAATTCCGAATCTGAATTGAGTAAGAAGAAGCGGTTTGATACTATTTTAGAGATTGTTCATTCACTGCCGTCGACATATAACGTCAACAGGACTACTTGGACTTTACCGACCATAAGACAGGCCTTGATCGATACAGCAGATATCCGCGTTAGCACCAGTACTATCAGTAGAATTATTAGGCAATCTGGCCTAAGCTGGCGACGAGCGCGAACTAAGCTGACGAGTACAGATCCCGAGTACAAGGAAAAGGTAAAGAAGATCACAGCGATTTTGCAGGGACTTGGTCCGCGTGATCGTTTTTTTTCTGTAGACGAGTTCGGGCCGTTTGCGATTAAAGCTCGAGGAGGGATGACTCTTATGCTCAAAGGCGAGACAAAAACTATCCTGCAAAGGCAGAAAAGCCGGGGCAGCTTGATCCTCATAGGCGCCTTGGAGTTATGTACAAATCAGATGACACACTTTTACAGTCAGAAGAAGAACACGGCGGAGATGATCAAACTGCTGGATATTCTTCTCTATGAATATTCGGATCAGGCACGTATCTATTTCTCATGGGATGCGGCGTCATGGCATGCGTCAAAACGACTTTACAAGAAAGTCGAGGAGGTGAATAGCCGCGAATACCGAAAGATGAACCCCGGGCCGATTGTCAAACTGGCGCCACTACCGACCGGAGCGCAGTTTCTAAACGTTATTGAATCCGTTTTCAGTGGTATGGCCAGAGCAATCCTGCATAATAGTGATTATGGATCGGTAATGAAAGCTGTCGTTGCTATTGATCGTCACTATGAGGAACGAAACAAGCACTTTCTTGAGAATCAGAAACGGGCAGGTAAGAAAATCTGGGGAAAAGAGCGCGTACCTGCAGTTTTTAAGGAAACAAATTACTGCAAAGACCCCAAATATCGGTGATAACTGCATTGCATTTTTCCCGTGAACCGAAAACATCGAACCGCCGAATTACTAGCTTATGCTTAAGAATAGTTTTTGCCACATTCCGAGTTTTGGACGGAAAACCGAGGATCAACTTTGGTCCAAAGGAATTTTCTCGTGGACTGACGCTTTGAATTCCACGGAAATACCATTGTCGCTTACTCGAAGACAGACACTCCAGAAATATCTGGTGCGTTCACAGCAGGAACTGTCGAAAAATAATGCAGCTTATTTTGACGAAACGTTACCTGCTGGTTGTGTCTGGCGTCTTTTTCCCGAGTTTCGAAGAGTTACGGCATTTATCGACATAGAAACAACCGGTCTTGACGGACCTGGCGACTACATCACGACTGTTGCTGTCTTTGACGGCAGTCAAATTCGACATTATGTTCATGGACAGAATTTAGATGACTTTAAAGCCGATATTGACAGGTTCAAAGTTGTTGTCACTTACAACGGTACGATATTTGATTTGCCGTTCATTAGGTCGAGGTTGGAAATTCCTATGGAACATACTCACATTGATTTGCGCCAAGTCCTGGAAAGCTTGGATATTACTGGTGGACTTAAGAAGTGTGAAGCAAGGCTGGGGATAGACCGAGGAGAATTGGCGGGAATTAATGGTCTCTTTGCAATGGGACTGTGGTTGGATTATATCAGGGGAAATGACAGGGCGTTGGAGACCTTGCTCGCTTATAATACACTTGACGTTGTTAACTTGGAATTACTGATGGTCCACGCATATAATTTGAAGATCAGTCAAACACCGTTTGCGGAACTTAATCGATTGGAAGAAGTAAAACCGTTCCAAAATATGTCGTTCCAACCTCATATACCAACTATTGAAAGACTTAAACGGCGATATAGTTTTGGGTAAAATCAAGAATGACGATTTAGCATAAAGCATAATTCCGAGTGCAGGCATCGTATGACAAAAGAGGAATTTAATCTTCTATTATCGGAGGGTGAAGGTTACCGTTTTGAGTTCAATGAGAACCTTTCACGCTTGGACCGTGAATTTGTGGCATTTGCAAATGCATCTGGTGGTCGTGTAATCTTGGGGATAAAAGATAGCGGAGCCGTAGATGGTGTGTCAATGTCATTAACAAGTCTCTGGATAAGTGCCGGAAAACAGCTATAGTTTTATACAATTAGTCTTAAATTGATTTTCCTGTAGTATAAATTTTAGGCAAGAATGGAGGTTAACTATGATTGTTGCTGGACATATCGAAAATAATATTGTAGTACCCGAAAGCTCAGTAAATTTACCTGATGGCACCAAAGTTAACATTGTAATTTATTCTAAAGAAATTGAAAATTCATCAGGTTTGTGTGGTCTCTGGCAAGATAAACGATCCCCTGAAGAAATCTGTAATGACATTATTTCTTCGCGATCTATGGGACGGGAAATCAATATATAATGTTTTTACTTGATACTGATATCATCATTTATTGGTTAAATCCTATGTTTACCACTTTAAAAAGTTAAAGTACTCCCTAAGAATAAGATAACAAAATATTTAAAACATTTATTATACGTAATTCGTGGCTTTATTCACTTTGTCTAATATTTTGCGATTTAGCAAGTTCGGTAATCCAA
>JAJFLO010000353.1 GCA_021772675.1 Verrucomicrobiota bacterium
ATGGAATTATCTGGCACATGTCATCTCTGAAAGACGACGCGGCCACGATGCCCCCCCAATTCCCGCTGCTGCCGTAGCATAGCTGCTCCAGCAGAGCACAGCGCTAATAAAAAGGAAAACCGGGGGGGCTGAACGGTTACCTCCGAAGTGTTATTTGACCATATCAAGACAGAAAATGATACGGAGGATATTGACGGCGCAAAAATGTCTGAGATTCTTCAAGGGCGTGTTCAGAAACACTTTTGGCATCCAATTCGACAAGAATTAGAAAATTGCATCGCTTTATCCCTTTTATCATTGGACCAGGTTGTCGACTTAATCGTTTGTCGCAGGAATGACACAATCACTAACAACTCGGAGGCAGTATGAAAAAATCTTGGTTCTATCATTATATCCTCATCATTGGGATGGTCATATTCACGCCTGAACTACCGGTAAGGGCACAAAATCCTATAAATGGAGAGAGACCTGCAAAGCCATCTTCAGGAACACATATTTATCCACAACGCCATATTGTCGAAGGTCAAATCTATCTAAGCTTTCATTCAGATGCGATCAACTATACCTTCAAGACTACGCCTCGTAGTGTTGGGTGGGAACGCATTCGATTTTCCGAATCAGATCAAAATCTGGTAAAACGCTTACCAATCGTTAAACTGCAGAGGCAATTCCCTTACCTGGAAGTCAGAGAAAAGAACCAAATTCGTGTTCTAACGGATGAAGAATATCGGAAGCTGAAAGGAAAGAAAGCCCGCCCAAATCACATTCTTAAACTGTACAAAGCGGAGGAACGCCAATTTATCGCCTATTTTTCTCCAGATTATAGTCCTAATGAAATTTGCGCACGTTTTGAGCAAATCAAGGCCGTTGAATATTGCTCTGTATTAGAGGATGCGGATCGTTTGCAACTACCTGTTTTTCCGAACGATCCTGAACTGGAGTCACAATGGGGATTTCATCAAGAGTCGGACTTTGACATCGACGCTCCAGAAGCCTGGGAAATTCAGAAAGGTTCTCCTGACTTATTGATTGCAATCCTAGATAGTGGTGTCGATATCAAACATGAAGATATTTACGAACGTATTTGGATTAATACAGGAGAACTCCCTGAACGATTTGTAGAAGACGCTAACGGATTTAGTTCGGATAATCTTCCGGACACACTAACCTTTAGGGACTTCAACCCTCCGGTCGATCACCGAAATCATAACCCAATGCAGGCATTAATGGGGAGTGTTATGCTCCGTGATAGTAATGAGACTGGCTATATTGACGGTGAAGATCTATTGGCAGCCCGAGACACTATATACGAAGTATATATGGGCCTCCCTGAAGATGGAGAAGGGGAGGACCCATATCCCGGTGACGTTGTGGGGTGGAACTTTAATGATAACACTCCAATTCCCTTTGATCCGGCAGAGGATCACGGAACCTCCGTTGCGGGTTTAATCGCCGCCACTACTGATAATGAAATTGATGTTGCGGGAATGAATTGGAACAGCTTCATTCTGCCTGTCTTCACGGGTTCTACAGCCCCTCAACCGCGAAAGGCATTGGATTACGCACTTGAGATGGGGGCGGATTTAGTAGTAAGCAGCACTAGTTTCGGTGCAGATCCAAACCTTTATGCGCAGATACAAGAACTAGCAGAAGCCAATATTCCCATGGTTGTTTCATTGGGAAATGTCGGGGCATATAGGGTTGGTACAAGGTTGGCGAGGTCACCATATGGGATTGGTGTCAGCAATTTTCAAAGATCGGGCCGGGCAGAAGAAACGAGTTCGTTTTCGGTCAACAATGATATTGCAGCACCGGGCACCGGAATGGCCAGTTTGGCTGCAGACAACGAAGTAACCATTTTTAGTGGATCCAGTGCTGCTTCGCCGGTATTAGGAGGCGTCATCAGTTTATTGATGTCTCAGCGGCCTGGACTCACACCGGAGCAATACCGTCAAATTTTGCGTCTTTCCAGTCATGAACCTCCCGAAGAAGCTAATCCCGAGCAAAATTTTCCTGGTTTTGATTACCATTCGGGCTGGGGAATGGTGAACGCCAGGTCAGGGTTGGATCTATTGATGCAAATTCAAGAAATCGCCGAAGCAAAATTGCTAATGCCTCCCGATGGATATCTCAGCGAGAATCGTCGGGAACAGTTGCATCTCATAGGAGAATCCTTGGTGATTCGGGTCATCGCAGGCATTCCGGAAAGTGGGCTAAACCTCCCTGTCATGGTGGTCCATGCTCCTGGAGCACCTCCGATTGACGAAGACGCATGGGTTGAAGTGTATTCGCAGCGAACGCCGTACTTGCGAGATGCACCGCTAGTTTTAGATGGTGGGCAAAGAAGCGTTGTTATTGATCGTGACCAACTGGCAACCGGAATCAACTCTATTCGTCTGGAGGTCACTTCAGGAGGCCGTAGCTATCAAGATTTTGGCCGTATTGATGTTCCCCATGCCTATTTAGATATCATTGACGGAAGTTTGATGGTGACCGACCTAGGGATGGTTCGCGGCTTCGCTTTTCATCCTGATTTTGATCATTATTTGCTCCAGGCGGCGCCGACTCATGAAATTGATGACTTGGAGAATGAGGATTGGGTGGTTGTGGTTCCGCCAATAGGTGAACCGAGGATACCTGAGCAGGAAGATGATGGGACGTTCATTGACGGTATTCTTTTTGAACGGATTCCTTTTGAGAACCTGCCGCGATCACAAGAAGTGACGTTACGATTGGCGGTCAGGGGAGCAAATGGGCGAGTTTTAGCTCAAATGATGGTTCCTATCGTCGTCGATGTTACCGTTTTTCCCGAGCAAAACGGGTTTCCTGCCGAAATTGAGAATCGTCCTCGCACGGCAGCTCCTGTAGTCTACGATCTTAATGGTGATGGTTTATTGGAACTGATTGTCAATACAACTTCTCATATTTATGTATTTCAACATGATGGTCGCCCGATGCCTGACTGGCATCCACGTCGCTGGTTTCGACAAAACTATTACGCGACGCCTGCGGTTGGCGACATTGATGGGGACGGATTTCCGGAGATCGTTATAAGGGCTACGGAGCACGGAACTCACAATGACATCCTTCACGTCTATCGCTCAAATGGAGAACAAATGGAACCGTGGCCACTGGCTTTGGGAACTCGCAGTTATCAAGATCCGATAAATTTCCAAGAAGAAGATTTGGCTCCGGTTTTAGCCGATCTTGACAACGATGGTGATCTCGAAATTCTCATTGCAGGAGGGACTGCTGTAACCGATAGAGATTCACCAATTTTTGAAGTCAATGGACGCCTATTAGCGTTTCAAGAAGACGGAAGTTTATGGAGAATTTATGGAGCGGAGATAGAAGGCGCGGTATCGATGCTGCCAGTCGTAGGAGACCTCGATGCCAATGGAGAATTGGATTTAGCATGGGCGGCTTCTGGAACTGAGCCTGATCAACTTGGTATTTTGCAGGTTTGGCAAGCGAATGGCTCTCCTTGGGAAAACGGGATTTTTGTTAGCGAGAATTTTCCGTTTGTGAATCTAGCCTTGGCGAATATGGATCAAGATGCGGATCTTGAAATCATTACCTGTCAAGAGGTCGGTTTAACCAAAATTTTTAATATTGACTCCAGCTTGCTTCCCGGATGGGAGGGGGGTGTTAGACCCGCAGGCGCAAGACAAGGCTTTTTAGCTTTAGGCGATTTAAGTCCTAATGATGACTCCACAGCGCCAGACATTGTGATTGCTTACTATCGTGGATTTTCCCCAAATGTTACTCCACATCTTACGGTATATCAGGCTAACGGTATTGTACTACCTGGATGGGAAGAACCTTTTAGCTCCCCTGAAATGGGATTGGCACAAGCCCAACCCTCCATTTTCGACCTTGATGAGGATCCTTTTTTTGAAATCCTGTTTGGCACTCGTAATCATGAACAGGTTCCATTCCGGAGCATCTGGGGCTTGAATCACGATGGGACCGATTTGGCAGATGATGACGAACGTTTTCCTCTATTTATCGAGCAAGACTTGTGGCGTGCCCCGGTCATTGCTGACTTGGATGGGGATGGAGATTGGGAAGTAAGTTTGGTTTCAAATCAGACTAGTGGCCCGGTGCATGTGTTTGATTTAAACGCTCCCGTCCGCGATGGAGGCATTGCTTGGGGAATGAATCGGCACAATCCGCAACGGACTTCTAATTATCACGATGGACTTCGGCTGCTGGAACCCACCACTTCACGTTTCTCAAATGTGGGATCTCCAGTTGATGCAAACCTTAGAAAGCCGTTGTTGATTCGTCTGGTGAAGGAATTGCCATTTGGTGAAATCCGGCATGACAACCTCACAGTTAAAATCAACGGAGTGGAAGCCGAAGTCATTGGTTTTTCCAAAGTAGAAGGGGAATATTGGGTGATTGTCAATCCACCTCGTCAAGATGCCTCGGGCAACTACTTATTAGAATTGATTTGGGATGATGGCGGGATTTTAAGAGTTACGCGGCAAGTAGATGCAGTTCGATATCATGAGGAGCAAGAGCCTGTGGATCATATACTGCTAACCGATACCTCCGGCAGCATGAACCATGATGACAAATACCTCGCTGCTCGAACCGCCGCCAGTTTTTATGTCAGTGCTTTGGCCGACCAAGACCGTGTGGGCCTGGTTACGTTTAATACGCATACAGTTGACCAGTTTGAGGGGCTTCTTGAACTGAATGAACCCGGAAATCGGGATCGGATCGGTAATATTGTCAACGAGATTATTCCTGAACCTCGTGATACATCCATTGGTGGCGGACTGTTACGGGCATTGGCAATGCTGGACAATTCACAAGACCGGACCCGCTCTATCCTTTTATTAAGTGATGGATTGGAGAATAGCGAACCCTTTTGGAAAGATGGAGAAAATCCCGTTTGGCATCAATTTCTTCGGCAAGAAAATAGTGATATTCGAGTTCATACGATAGCTTTGGGAGAGGATGCTGATCGCGAATTACATGGTGACATCGCTGAGGAAACCGGAGGGCAACCCCGCTTTGTTTATATTGGAAACTCCTTGAGTATCTTCGGACGCTTGTCCGAAAGCTATAAGCGGATAGAAGAAGATATCTATGGGGATCAACGCATCTTTACCAAAGGTGAAAACATCGCAAGGGATGAATCGAAAATGTACCGGATAGTAATCCCAGAAGGGACCATGCAAGTTAAATTTGCCGTAAGTTTCCGTCATGCCGTTGCTTCCGTGTATCCTAGGATTTTTAACTCTGAACGCCAACCCATCCAAGTAGAAGGAAATTTGAGACGAAGCCCAACTTCGTGGGTGTTTACCCTGCCTAACCCGCAGCCGGGGGCTTATGAAATGGAAATTTCGGTGTTTGAACAGGAAATGGAGGTTTTAAGCACCGTTTCTGCAAAACTTCCGGTCCATGCCGTTGCTCGGTTTGGCCATTTAAAACCTGTTGGACCGCAAAGAACTTTAGGAATTATTCAAGCGGGACTGATTGCTGGCCCACGGTTTCCCGGAACTGAAGTTGCACCTACAGGTTTCCTGAAAAACACCTCACAAAAGCTACGTATTACGGCTCCCGATCGCACGGAAGAGGTGATTGATTTAGCAGATATGGGAGAGTCCTACGATGGTCTGAAAGGAGACGGGATATTCGGGAGTTCTTGGATTTTTGACCAATATGGAGGATACCAACTCACCGTCATCACCACTCTTGGGGAAGGCGTCAATGCGGTGACGGTTGAAAAACGAATCGGTTATTTTCATAATCGACCTAAGGACGTGGATGGAGACGGTTTGGATGACAAATGGGAACGTGGGCATTACCCAAATCTGAGTCTTAGAGAAATCCATCCTTATCGTGACTCAGACAGAGATGGTTTAAAAAATCGAGAGGAATATAGGTATGGAACAGACCCCAATAACCATGACTCTGACAATGATCAGAAGCCTGACGGAGAGGAGGTTGTGTCAGGAACCAATCCTCTTTTGGCAAATTCGTCACATCCACGTGAAGGCGACACAGATGCTGACTACTTGCCCGACAATTGGGAAAAATTACATTTTCCCAAAATGTCGGCTAAAGAAGTGAGTGCTTCCGCAGATCCTGACCAAGATGGGCTTTCCAATTATACAGAATCTCGGTTGGGAACCGATCCTAATCGATGGGATAGCAATGGAAACCGAATTAGTGATCTAACAGAATCACACTGGCAGATTGCGGAAATCATTGACCGGCAGCTACCAACACCTCCTACTGAGCCGATAACAGTGCCAAAGCCAATGGATACTTTAAAAGAACGTTTGCCTTAATTGCCCCGATCCAAAGCGGGTTCAAACCTAGCCGTGGAAGCAATCTCACATATCTTGTCTAGATAGTCGCAGTCGGCGAATGTTATGTTATTGTCAATAAATTGTTTAACATTTTAAATCTGACATTTTTATAGGTTATATTTAATTTTTATATCCAATTTTTTCATTTAGGCGATTTCAGACTATGTCGATGGATTTGATGTAAGGAAATCAGTGAGAGAAGAGAATATATCATGCACCGATTCCTTATTCGTGGAGTGAATCATTGCAGTTTCTATATAGAACCAATTAGAACCAATTAGGGTCACCCATTAAGTTTTTACCATCGGCGGAGATTTTTATTGGTGTAATCCTGGAATTTTCCGATGAATATCAACAATCTCATTATTATACAGAATCAATATATTAATAAATATCGGCATAGAATATTGATGAAAGCTTGGATTTTGCCGTTGTTTTCGAAAAAATGATTGATATTTCAAGATATTTTGGTATCAATCTGATATAAGCTTCAACCACACTAATAATATAGTTGGCCATAGAAAATGACTCAAACTTCAATTCACGATAATTTTATTACGGGATACTCTGTCTCCTGTTAAAATCGGGAAATCATTTTACATACTGAGTTTCGGGATAGGGCTCCGGTGGAGAAAACAGATGTGGTTTTTCGTGCGGTGGAAGCCTATCTCATAGTCTCAGACAACATGCAGTCCATCTTATTCGATATAGTACAGTGCGATATTGATCAAATTTTGATTGACTATTCATCTGAATTTGACAGGGGAGTTAAATATGGCAGGCCCGGAAAATGGGACGATTCAACTATGGCTTGTCTCAAACATTTTAAGAACACGGAATGTGAGGGATGGACAATATCAACATCATACGGAATGAGCGGATTTGTGATAGCTAAAATCATGGAATTCAAGATGGAATAAAGGGCCAACAATATGATTCATTCCAACATCCATTCTGCCGCTGGCTTCATGGCTGTAGATGATCATGACGTTATATAGGAAACGAGAAATATTGAATTGGAGTTAATATGGATGAAAAAAAAGTGAACGAACTTGGGAAAATGGTTGCCAATAAAGCACATGCCTTGTCTATGCCGCTCGATTTTGATGCCCTAATCAGTAAGGGCATACTCAAGCAAGTCGGCAAATCCTATTATGTAGAAAGTCTAAAACGATTACCTGAAGAAGTTAGAAAAAGAATTAAGAACGTTTCAAAAGGTAGGTATGGGATAAGAGTGGAATTTTACAAAGAAACCAAATCTATGGCAAAGCTTGCCAAACAATTCGAACTGTTTCGAGATTGAAAACATAACAAATCACTGGAAATCAATTTCATATACTCGCCGCGCTCGTATATGAAATGACTCAGTTCAGTCGTTAAGCGAAAAAGCTAACAATTGACTGATTTGCATTCATACTGTATATTAATAAAAATTATGGTAGAAAAATGAGTTTAGCATCACTAAAGCAAGAAATTATTGAATTGCGCCCAGAGGAACAGGAAAGATTATCAGATATGCTTGCAGCACTTCTGGCTAGTCGAAATTCTAAGTTCGTTCAAGAACAATCAGATATTTTAGACACTTCTAAAGAGTGGGTTCTTTTGGATGACCTTAAAAAAGAATTGATGTAAATGCTTGATTATCATGTTTTCCTTTCTCTTGAGGCTACACTTGTTCTCAGAAGCCTTCCCAAACAAACACAATATGCAATCTTAGCATTTTTGAACTATTTGGAATCTAATCCTTTTGACGAAGGAGACTTCATTAGTCTTGAAGATCCTAAAACTCGTGAATATTGCATAAAAGGAATCAAGAAGTATTTAGTTTCATACTATGTAGATCATGCTGGCAAAGAAGTTAAAGTCACCTCCATATCAAAGAACAAAAAAGCTTAACAATTAGATCAACCTAATATGGTATTTCCGCTTCGCTCCAAAACCATATAAGTTATCTATGACGTTCGCTAATGAAAACCTCCAGTCTAAAAATTAGTCTTATCTTATTTTGTGGCTTAATCGGATCATGTATGTACGTGGTGTTTACAATGAGTTTTTCATGTACCACGATCATTTTTATTTGATAAATGATAGCGTAGCAGACGCAAGCATTGACGTTCAATTTCCTTCGGGAACGAAACGACATTTTGATCTAAAAAAGGGAGCTTCGAAGGATTTCGTTGTTTACGACACTGGGGAAGGCGGAATTTTCATATTCGTAAACGGGGAGCCAAGACATCCAGACTCCTATGTAACTTCCATGAATCCGCTTACGATCTTGGTTGTTAATGATAAGACGACATCCTTTTCACAGGTGTTCAAACCAAAGAAAAGCGAACACGCGGATGATCTAATTTTCTATACTCGCGCGGCTCGCATAGAAAATCGATCATCCTGAACGTTCTAATAAGAAATGAAAACGATTAATAAATTACTCAAGTTTTGCAGTTCATTTTTGAGGTGGACCTCATGCTGCCAAGCGTTCATTTCGATGCTCGTCAGGTAATGCTTGGTCGGTTCCATTTGTGGCATACAATATCAAAGATTCACCGAGCATTGTTCTAAACATT
>JAJFLO010000354.1 GCA_021772675.1 Verrucomicrobiota bacterium
CGGCATTAAAAACGTGGAACTATCTGAAAAGAAAAAGTATCTTCATGATTATAAATGGTCTAGTTTCAGGTATTATCTTGGAATTGAGGCCAAACCTAAATGGTTGGAATTATCGAATGTGCTTTCGGGGTGGGGGACAAAACGTAAGGAACAAATGAAAAATTATCGGGGTTATGTCGAGGAAGGTTTACTCAAAGACATAGATAACCCTTTTGATGATATATCACACCAAAGTTTAATCGGTAGCGATAGTTTCGTTGACAAAATTAAGCGCGAATATATTCTCGGTCGTGACGTTAACAACAGAACTAAAACAGACCATACAGCGTTAAGTCATCTACAAAGTTCTTTTACTTTTGATGAAATTGTTAATCTTGTTGGGAAAATCTATGGAGTTGATCCCTTAGCTATTCTAAAACGAAAATCAGTTTACCGTGAATATCGACGAGTATTACTGTATTGTTTGAGTAAATACTGTCGATCAACAATGTCTCTAACCGATATGGCAGAGCGATGTTCAATTTCTGTAACAAGATCACGGGATAAAGTGAAAACAATGATCATGGATGACGAAGAATTGGAGATTCAACTCAAATCTATCGAGAAACTATTAAAAGAAAACATAATAGACAAATAAACGCAATACCGCAGGTGTGACCCCCGTGTCCCAGCGTGAGACACGTAAACACAGACACCGTTGTCCTCAGTCAACAAGAAGACACTGAACTCTTTTTTCAGAGGGCGAGAAGGAAAAATCAGGAAGAAGATCAAGGAAGAAAAGACAGGGAATTAGAAAACGGCACTTTCGGGAACTAATAAAACGGCGCTACCATGTGGCATTTCATGACCTGAATTTAACTGAAAGAACTATGAATTCAATACCTATAGGTTACATAAAACCAAGGCCCGTCGCGTAACGACTTCATATAACGACTGATCAGTCTCAAGCGTCGGGTTCTGCGGCTTGATAATAGCTACTTTTTTTGACTATTTGGGTGAAACAATAGAGGAGAACTCTTGACGCGTTAGACCGGAGATGGCCCCAGGAGGCTCAATACCTACCGACGGCCATCTGAATCTTACCGGAGCCTTCGGCAACGAAGAAAACGTACAGCTTGCTCTCGCAGACCGCCAAGGCCATGGGGCTCTGGGGCTCCGGTTGAAAGGCCGAGCCCAAATTTTCGACGGGCCCCCACCCGACTTCCATCAAGGTGCCCCAGCCAAAGCTGCTGCGAGGATCACGCTTGAGCGCAGTTGGGGATCCCGCGGTCATCACCCCGCTGAGTGAGAAGGTTTCCGAAATCAAAGCACCGCCGTCGATAGGGCTTGCCATCAGTCTGATGCAGCCATCGAGCTGGGCCATGACGATGGCGCTATCCGGCGCGATCAAAGTGGGGTTGGCTGGAGGCGGAAAATCGGCGTGTCCGTCACTTTGGCTCACTTCCCCTACAACATACAGACTGCCAGCAGGTGGGGGAGACTTCGAAGGCGGCGGCGACCATTTGTTGGCCACCGTACTGTTGGCCACCGTGTTGAAGTTGGCTGTTTCAAACGACGCAACAAGCATCTGAGACCCTGTAAACGAGTCATTTTGCGGGTCACCTTGGGAGCCCCTGTAAACAAGATAGACTGTCGATCCCAAAGTTGAAATCGCAAGATCCCCGCTGGTCGAGCGGCCGAGAGATTTAGGGGAGGGTTTGAATGGAGCTTGAATGGGTGTTTCTATCAAGAGTGAGCTGATGGGGAGCTCCGAGCCGGCGGAGCCTGTCCCGGTATAGGCAAGAATAGCGCCTCCACGGGGGAATGCTGCCAAGGCAATGTTACCATCGGTCTTGACACCGAGTGCGATCGGTTCTTCCGCCCAACCGTTCTTCGAAGTCCAGTTCAACGCGAGTAGATCTTGGCTGCCGTTTGCCTGGTAGACCAACAGAAGTCCATTCCCTGTCGAAGCGAGTGCGAAAACGCCAGCCGACGGGCCGATCTTGGCTGGCTGCGACCATATCTGGCCGTCATAGCTCTGCCATAAGAGTTGGCTCGAGATATCAAGGGTGATCAGGAACAGGCTACCGTCACAGCTTGCGGAAGCGATTCCCCCTTGGCTCGCTGCTGGGATCGACTCAGGTGGATCCCAGCTGAAGCGCTCCTTCCAGAGAAAGCGAAACCAATTTGAAGATGCATCGTTCTTGGCCAGGGTGCCGAGCGCAAAGTTTTCTTCAATCGTCCGGATGAGACTGTAGTGGTTGTAAGGTTCAGATTCGCAGGTTCCGGGCTCCACCATGTCTCCCAGAAGCACAGTGTAGATCCGGTTCGGGCCTGCGTAGGCGGTGTCTTCGAAATCAGACTCGTCGAAGGTCAGGACGACCAAGGTTTGCGACGGCAGCGTCCAGTCAGAGCCCGGCTGCCCCAACTTTGCGAAGAAGTCTTTCTCCAGTATACAATAATAGTGGTCGACGAAGCTTAACATATTCATTATAAACAAATTAAAGATATATTTCATTTTAACTCAGGTAAAAGAAATATTGTTTATGGCTATAAAATTGATTCAGTTTGTCAGATCGCGGATAAATCCTGACGGCGCACGATTCGACATTTGTAATCCGTAGCTTGAAACCCCTTCAAACAAGGAGACGTTCGATTGTGACATCTTTATAATTTTCAGTTTTACAGCTAAAAACAAAACGAACAAGCAAAGAAAAATTATTTTATCATTTATAATTACTTATAATAAAGCATTTTAACTTTCGCCGACCACTAATTTTTAAAATTTACCCATAGACAAATGGTTCCAAACCGTCTTTGATCGCCTCGAAGAGAATGTACGCTCATCATCTCCTTTGGAATCAACGAATTCTCTCATACGCGATCATCTAAATACCTGTAGAGGTCAAATTGATCAGAAAATGCTCAATCTGATTGTCTATTCTATCAACCACAAAATCGCAAATCGCGGTCCCTACAAAGGAACATCGCGATGGCAACGTTTAACGGGAAAATCCGAGACAACCGATTATGCTGAACAAATCCTGAAATTCGCGACATCCTCGGCTCAGGTCGATGAAATAGCTGCCTAATCATTGAGTAATCCACTTATTGCAGTATTTTGTTAAAGTAGTGGTATGCCATCGTCGCATCAACAGACAAAAAAGTGTAAAATAAAAAAGAGACGTTATGAAGCGTCCCCAATAATCTCACTGAAACTGTTCATGTTAAACTAAGTAAAAAATCAAAATGCCTATCATTTGAAATTCCGGGTGTAAAAAAATGGAGATTCGATTAAGCAATGACAAGGGGTTGGCAAAGAGATTGGCAAAATTGAAAAAAGAACTATTAAGAATCTAAACATAAGGGCAATCCCGGCAGCCTCGGAATAGGAAAAAATTGAAATCAGAACATGGACTTGTTATGCTCAAGAAAATAACGCTTCGCTTTGGGCAGAGGATTCTGAACGTTGTGTGTCATAAATATTATTGCAATCAGGTTAACATTGGCGTTAAAATGGTTATAGTTGCTACTGAAGATATTATTCTTAATAAATAACTTAACAATCCGTTACCAGAAGGTCAACAAATGAGAGAGGAATATAACCCAGAGGTTGATAGTGAAATCGTAATAGGAAGATTCATAAAACAGGGCGATGAGTATATTCGGGCGGAAGGAGATCTCGTTTATCCATTAGGTGAAGACACTTTCACTTGGTGTCGGCATGTTGAAAAAGACTCTTGCCGAAAGAATCCAGAGGAGCATGAGCACTACAATGGAGCCAAAAATGCACGGTACATGGACGGCAAATACGAATGGTCTGAAATGGGCCCGGAACATAGTCAGGAAGAAATCGACGAGAGATTGAATTCAGATGAACCCGGAGTCACCAAATGGGCCAATTGGACGGAGTATTTTCCAGAAGACCATGGCGATTTTGGAACCTATTATTTACAGATTGTTAAAGTGCAGTAATATCTCTTAGAGGGAAAATATCTGTGCATAGGGCAACTGATGGGAATCAATTTTAGGTAGGTGTATGGGCATATTTTCCTTAAATAGCCAATACGGGAATAACCTTGCAGTCGGCTAACGTCTCCTGCGGGCTGTCTCCGCCTGGTTGGTTATGGGCTTTATTCGACACACACGTTATATCATTTAAAAATCTCGCTAATTAAAAATTGGACACGCACGGCACACAAACGTACGATTTAAGCGATGACACTATTTAGAATAGAAAGGCTACCCGGTTCGGACAAAAGTCCAGAGAACTAAAATATAACAATAGAAAGGGATCATTATGAATGTACCAGGCACACAGCCCCCAAAAACAATAGATGATTATCTCAAAGATTATATCAAAAATGATGCGACTTACCCGTTACCACAAAGCGGTCCTAGAGTCACAGTTGGTTTTTGGGCTCTGGAGAACCCTATTGATGGTGTAAAACCGGATCTTAATAACGAACCTTTTTTTACCATTACCTATCCAGTGGGCAGAGGTGCAGAATGTTATAACTGGGCACACTGCACTCCCGATCCTGAAGATCCGATTCATCCTAATTCTGCGAATTATATTACCTGGGAAGAAGGTTATTTGACAATTTTTCAGTCGACAGAATTCGGTTGTCGGCCCAATCTTGGTAATATAAAAGATCCAGAAAGAAAATGTATGTATTGGGAAGTTTTTCGTGACATGCCTGATTATCTCTATGGTCGTATTATTGCAACCGCAGAGATTTCTGATGTTGTGATAAGGGAAAAAGCTATTATTCAATTAAGGGCCGCTGATGGTCATTATATAAGAGTAACTGAGAGCAACGAAGTTACCTGTGATAAGCGCTTGTATGATTCAACCTGTAATTTTACAGCTCGTTTTCCTAATTATATATGGAATGAGCATGGTGGGACTGGCGATGAAAGGGAATTTTATCTACAGGCAGATAATGGAAAATTTTTGCGAACCAGAGAAAGTGATAATGAAACTATCTTTGTCGCTGAAGCCGAAACTATGGAGGACGCTCTGGCGTTTAATGGGATGATAAAACCAGGACCGGTAATCAATTTGCAAACCAATGATGGCTTATTCTTACAGCATGAACCTCCTTATGGAAAATTATTGCTGACTGATGGAATAGGTAGTGATGCAGACTGGGCATGGTTTTACATAAATTATCTGTAATCTGCCGGTGTATTTTTTTTTACTTCATTAAGATACTTAAGAACAGTCCAATAATAAATTGATCGTATTCACGTTTAGATTTGATTTAAATCTTTTCGATCTGATAGAGTGAATCTGTAGGTTTACAATCCGTTTTCTGACGAAAACAGCGGTCAATTTTGTAGTAATTCCTGATTCTATCGGCGATTATATAATAAAATAAATTCAAATTCCCTATCCACATCTCTCTCTTTATGAGGCATCAGGGTCACACCCTTAATATTAAGTTTTCTGTTCCTGAAGGGCATTGTCAATTTTTTTTAATACGTCGTGAAAACTGGGTGATGAGTCGTCTCGCACCTTATCACGAGCCTGAGTTAACGCACTCGCACTTACTGAAAAGCACTGGGCCAGGTCATTAAAACTATGGGTGTTCCGACAGTAGGTGCAGACACAGTACATCGCTAAACGGCGTGCATCCCGATGACCTGATTTGCGCTTAAGTAGCAGACTGGATTTGACGCCCAAAACTAATGAAACATGATTGATGACTTCATCTACCGAAAATGACTGCTGCAAATGAACAAGTGAATGTTCTTCATTTTTGTCCCCTGTTCGCTGTAAAAGATATTTCCGCTTGATGCGATCAATGAATCGATCACTACCGATAATTGACTGTTCAACCACGCTGTCAAAGGGATTTTCAAGATTCTTAAGCAATCCTTCTTCGACGTATCTTGCATAATTAAGCATCTGCTCGCGTTTCTTGACGCCCCAACTCGAAAGTATTGGCGCACACTCCAACCACTTTTCCGGGTTACTAATTCCTAAATAGCTACTATAGCTCGACCACTTAAACTCGCGCAGATGATTATGACGCTCTTCAAGATTCGCGTCTCGAAGAGCTTGGATCCGAACAGGATTCAGGTGAATGTATCGAGAAAGACGGGAACGATATAACTCATCCTCTACTAGATGCGCTTTAAACCGGCCTTGAAAGATATGGCCTGACGTTCGTCTTTTCTTGTTGCTGCTAATACAAAAGGATGTCAAAAAACTTTGCATGAAACGGCTAAGGTTTGCTTCTTTAGTCCTCAGGTAAAGATGAAAGTGATTCGGCATGCAACAGCACGCAAACACGGAGATGCGAAACTCACCAGCAAAATACCCAAGTTTTTCTGCAAACATCTTGTAATGCCAATCATCATGAAAGACTATTGTTCGCTGATTGCCGCGGTTAACAACATGATAGCAAGCATCGGGATATTCAATTCGAAGAGGACCGGGCCATGAAGGAAAGCTAAGGCACGAAATAGATAAAGACAAGCAGAAAACTTAATATTAAAGGTATGACCCTAATGCCCATCAAATAATAATCTAAGATAGCTAAAAAAATTACTTTTTTGAGGAAGGAGAAGCCTTTTTCACCAAAATTTTGGAAAGAAGGCTTGACATCAATAAGAAACTATGACCCTGGGAGTCTTTTAACGTTAAAACTCCCTATACTGATCCGCAACGTCACCTATTATCCACAAGTCGCCGGGCAAATAAGCCGAGTTCTCTTCCAGACTTAAGACTTTTGCACCTGGGAATAATAAATTACTGACAGCAAATAACGATAAATCGCCTAAATTAATCGTCACCGCCGGTAATTTCTCATTCATCGCTCGCTGCAGTTGCGCCAGCACAACATTAGCCCGAATATCTTGCGGAAGAAGCGCTTCTGAAATTTGTCGATAAATATCCGGTTTTGTATAGGTCACAGAAGGGTTCAGGCTAATCGATGCAATTTCCAAGACGGGCTTGCCGTTAACCGTTTTGACCTTCAATACGGCTTCTTTCTCTAAAGACAATTGAAAATCTGTACCATAGATTTGCGGCGCGCCAAAGCCCGAACTATTATAGTATGCAAACTCTTGATGCCACGCCTGCTCCCAGGTGATTTTCAACTTTTGCATCACCCCTTCCGCCCTGAAACCGTCTAACGGAATAAGCGTATCTCTTTCTTTCAAACGATTGAATAAATCCGGGCCAGATGAACTCGTTCCAATATAAATTTGACCTTCTCCCTGTAAAATAACCGCTTTTCCATCGTTACCTGAGCTTGGCGATATACGGGCAGAATAACCATTTGACGTATGCGCCCATTTACCCTGTATTTGAGGATAAATAAGATCCTGAAAGATTAACCGACTGGAAATAATCAAAGAGGCTGTCTTGTCTTCGGCTAACAGCTGGTCATTATCCAGATCTACATCATTTCTTCTCGGGGGCTTCGACGATTGAGACTCCGTATTAATGAGCATCACCAGCACGCCTTTCGGGGATTCTGGATTTGAGCCTTCAAATACACGCGTGGTAAATTCAAAACTTTTGGGACGTAAGGGTTTAGGTGTATGCGGTAAATCCCACTTTGCAACCCCTAAACAATAATCATAATGTGACTCTAGGGCCGTGAAATATTTTTTCAGTTCGCTGGTCACCATCGTAGCAATGGGCCCATCCATATCAACACTGGTTGCAAACGTACCTTCACCCAGGTTAACGACAACACGATAATCTTCCTCGTCAATACTCAAAGCCTTATTAGCCCTGCCACGTAACTTTTGAAGATTCACATCGCAGCGAATCGCATTTTTGTCAGGCTCGATATCTTGCGTTCTGTCTTTGGTCACTTCCCACTCACCCCAGGGATCATTTTTTGAATCGCGTTCGCGCTCATAACGTCTTCTACGAATCGTACCACTCAGAACATCCATATAAACGGATGCCCGAATAGACCCGTCACCCAACAGTTGTATTTTGGGAGGACCAACGGTTAAATCCACATCAGCCTTGTTTTCTTCTTCTTCCAGATCGTCATAATCACTGGTATAAACAAATTGCGGCAAGGTAATGTTTTTAGCCAGCGTTTGCACAGCGCCCGCTATTTCTTTTTCATAACGTTGCGCAAACAAATTATTTACCTTTTCCATATCTAACAAACAAACAGCATCCCAATCATTGGTTACCGATTTTCCGCTCATTTCGCCCATAAGTTTTGCAATAGACTTTCCAGCTGCGGCCTTAGCCTGTGCAGGGCCTCTGGAAAACTTACGTTGAAGCTGGTTCGTTCTCGGTACATGTTCCTGATCATTCGAAGAGGCGCCAAAGCCTGTATAGGCTGCATTCACATAAAATTCCAATTCGATATCACAGGTTTCCTCATCAAAAACAAGGCCTACATTGTCACCCCTTTCCGGCAAGGTGAGTTTCCAATTGGTAAACGGTGTCATATCATTAAAACTTGCCTCCAAACGAGAAGATATTCTATTGGTCGCATGAGGTTTGTCGTCTTTGGTATTGTGCACATAGTTATATCTGAACGGTACAGACTCAAAATCAAGCGCTTCGCGAGACAAACCTCTATCATGCAATGGGAAATTTTGACTCAACAAACTAAAAAAATAACGATTGGTTTCAGGGCTGCTCACTCCAGACACTTTCACGCGAACTTCTAAAATCCGCACCCGGATAAAGCCCAAAAATGCCGG
Source organism: Verrucomicrobiota bacterium (assembly GCA_021772675.1). Taxonomy (GTDB): domain Bacteria; phylum Verrucomicrobiota; class Lentisphaeria; order JABSQK01; family JAJFLO01; genus JAJFLO01. The sequence goes on from JAJFLO010000354.1 coordinate 8,674, forward strand.
ATGATTTAAACAGACATCAAAATTAAGCCCCTCAGCAGACCTTAACTCAGCCACTGAAGACCGTGGCAACTTGACCACCAATGGATCGTCTACATTTGTCGGACGGTGTTCGGCGGGAGAGAATCCCTTTAAGGCTGCACCAGAACGATCAACCATCGCTTTATACAAAGAGGCCAAATCATATCGGGTAATCGGCTTAGCCTTGTAAAAATAGAAATACTGAAGCGCTGCATCATATTCTAACAATGTTTTGGCTAAACTGAGGCGTAGTGCGCTCGCCTGACCCTCGAAATAAGCGCTGATGCCAAACAAATCAATATTAGCGCGCTCATTTTCAGGTAAATCTTTGGTTTGTATGGTTTTGCTCAAGGCCTCCATGCGGTCTCTATGACCATCAGAAACCTGCCGTTTCCAGTCCAATCTCACTCGTTCCAATCCAACTTCAATGATTTTCCCCTGCGTTGATGACCAGGCTTTAGCCGCAATAGACATACGTTTACCTGCCGCAATAAACTTCGCCTTTTCGGCGCTGACCTCTGAAGGCAATCCACTGGTCATTACACTCAATTCAATTTCAAAGTCAGTCCAATCTGCATTTGTGGGTAAAACCGATGCACCGTCTTTCATCGCATAGGCTTCAATCAGCTCATTAAGATCGTTATCACCGACACCCGCCAATCCGACTAAATCAGAAATATTGTCATAGATATCGATAAAGACTTTTAACAGTTTCAGAAACCCCTCGATTTTTTGTAAAATGGATACAAGTTTCTGAAATTTTTCAGGCGTATCTTGTACGGTTTTTGCCAATTTACCGGTAAAATCACCTATCGATCCAACATTCACCATTACCGAACCCAGGCTCATGGTCAAATCAATCGCGGTCCAAATAGCTTCTTTGATAACATAGTCTTCCAATGCCTTTTTTAAGACTGTATGGGCATCAGAAAAGTTTTTCTGCGCCGCTTGCAAGGTTGCCAGTTGTGTCGGCAACTTCTTATTCAGCTTATTTAAGGTTTCCTGTTGCTCTTCATCAAGCTTGTCGATTTCCTTACTAACATCATCCTCATGTTTGCTCAATGCAACCGCTTGATCGGCAAGGAAAGCGCCTATCGACTGCAGGTTTTCATTCATCGTTTTTTCTGAGGCTCTGCGCTCTTGCTCACTCAGCTCAGCACGGATTGCCTCGTTGATTTTACTTTTTTCTTTGTCATAGGTTGCAATGGCTTTCAACAAAGCATCAATTTTTGGCTTGTAGGCTGAAAAAGAAAACGCAGGCACAAAAATTGGCCGGTTGTATCTATCTGTCAAAAAGGCCGTTTGCGCACGTAACTTAAGTGCTCTGTAACGGGGATCACGTGCTTCACCTATACTGCCCTCATCCTCTGATAATATTCGACTCATCCAAATCGCATTATCGCGAGCCACTTGACGCGCGTCGCCTGACGCAAAGCCCAATATAGTTTCGGTTGCTAATAATCCATATTCCAAACCTTCGAGCAAGTTATCTGCATGCCAGTTCTCACCAAGCTTAAAATAATCCAACGGTAAAGGATCATCTATTCGCCCTGTAACAACTATTGAAGCTTCTTCTTGCTCATTATTCGATTCAACTATTTCACCATCTGCCAGCGTCCTGTGAACCTTTGCATCACGATTAACAATGGATAATGTGCCTCGCATCTCTTCTGTATATATAGTAAACGAATCATAGGCTTCTTGAGAAAGGCGCATACTGGGTGCCGTATTACCTTCGTTGCCACACACCAGCCGATGACAGATCAACGTAATATTGTTTCCCGGTAGATAAATGTTTTGTCGATGAACCTGAATAACATCAGCAATAACAATAAAGTCCTCTACGTGGTCCTGATACAACGGGAATTCAAATGCGAGTGTATCCAGATTCACAAAAGGCCGCTTAACCGACATTCTTTTTGTACACGCTCGACTAACGACTTCCGGCTGAAAATCCTGATATATTTCCGCGTAGTCAGGCCAGACCTTCTTATCAAAGTCCGGTGCACCGTCTTCTCCATAACGATGAAACCGGCCATTGGCTTCTGATAAGTTACCCAGTGTTACAATTCTTGCCAATTCAACTGGGCAAGAAACCGAGCTCTGATCCTCTCTACTATCTATCTCTTTATTATCCTCCTCTTTAATATCAGCCTCGCCATCATCAATCACATCCGCCGAAAACACAGGCAGCAACTGATCAACAATCGGCGCCAACGCAAAACCCGTCGCCGTCACAGTTTCAATGGCATACAGGTTTTTACTGACCTCTGGATTGGAAATCACTTGAAAAAAGCTTTCTTTTAACCCATTGACCGGGTCCACACTGGCTTTGGCGATATCTGCTATATCAGGGTCACCACTGGCCAGCCACAATTTCCCAGCCTCTTTGACGTAACCTTTTTCGTAGTCTTCATCTCGCAGTTGGGTGAAATTCCGAAAAAAGCCGGAATCCCCGCCTGTACGCATATCCTCAGGAAAGCTATCTTCCACCGCATCAAAATGTTCTTTATCGTATACAAACACCTGACCAAAAACATCACCCCAGGTAATGCTGCTTAAGACATGCGTTCCATTGTCAGAAAAGTAGTCCAACATCTGTTTATGAGAAGAACTACTGCTAACGATATCCGACAATAGCTGTTCTGCGCCATCAAAAGCGTCGGTTGGCGTCTGTATAACGGTTTGTTTAAATTTCCTTACCAGGGCAAACCCACAGCCACTATTATCATTCGCCAGTGCCGGAGAAATACCTAACCAGTTCGCAAAAGCGCCGACCGCATCAGAGCCAGGTTGCTGTAAAGCATAAACATGCGCCCCACCGCGACCGCCAGTATTAAAATCAGCAAAAAACGCCGCAATAAACTGACTCCAGTTTTTACATAAACTGATTTTTTGATGTTTTATCCAGCGCTCATGAGAAAGATCCGGTACATCTTCGACAGAAAGCGTCTGTCCTTGCAGAGGCTCCATCACAGGAGAATTCGACTCTCCATTCCACCATGAAGGCGCCAGGCCTTCTATAAGATTACATTGCTGTCCAATCCGCGCTTTTGAATTTACCTTCCCATTTATCGTATCACTAGCCATTGTTATATTCCCTTAATTAAAATTATTGGTAGCGTTTGACCTTGGAGACCTGGTTTTCAAGTCCACTTTAACATAATTTCTGAAGTGTTTCTAAAACTCCAATGATTTTAGATTTCCGCTAAAATTTCACTGGTGATTTCGATATTATCTCAACTATGACAGAGTTTGATTAATGTCCAAACATTGTAATACTTTCTGATGAATTTCTGCTAAGCAAAAGAAGCCGTAACCATCCTCTTGTCTAACGAGATTTAGTCTCTGTATTTTTCGATTGGATATAGAGAGTTTCATTACAATTTTGTTCTCGCACTATACCTTTTGAATTCTAATCTTTCCATAGTTTTTATCACAAACATCAAAACCATTGTAGTAATAGGCAAGCCTGACTTTTAGAGCATTTAATGCTCCACTGGTACTCCATTTTCCTACATTTATTCTCAAATTGACTGTCCTCATTACCCGTTCCACCAAGCTGGTTGTCTTGCCATTTAACTTTTTCTCAAAAGCTGTAAATATATCCGGTTTTGCATTGAGAAGGTAAGTATACATAATCTTACGGTGCCGTTTGCGCTTAAACTATTTATATTAAATTAGATACATTCTTAAAATATAATTAAAACCCGGTTAAACAATGATTTTCAGTGTGAAATTAGCGTTTAATATAAATTCTGCCGATTTGTCCAGAAATTCTCATTCTCGCGTTTTGATATATACAATCCATAACTTTCGTTATCTTCGTTCAGGGAAAAATCTGACATCAATTTAGAAGATGACAAGACCTGAAGTAAAACCAGATAGCCAACTCTTACTGCCAACTACTGCTGCCTCCGTCCACAGGCCCTCGCGTTTTTTATAAACTAAACTTAATTTCTCATCCAGAGTTTCTAATTGAATATGGAACGATAGTCGATGAGATTCTTAAATCAAATAAAGTGCATTATAAAATAAATTCAACTATGAAAATATGTAATTTATAATATATATCTAATTTAATATAAATGTGTTAAGTGCAAGCGGCACCGAAGAAGTAATACAATTGATGTGAGACGAAAACCCCGGCAGAGCCGGCTAAATTAATTATTTAGGAATTTGTATTCTAAGTCATTCTAATTCAATCCGTAAACCACCGGCTCTGCCGGTGAGACTCTACTAGGCTCTGCCGTGCCCGACGAGATTTAAGACAGTACAGTCCTTCGAGGAAGCTCTCGTTTTGGGGGAGTATACCAGAAAGGACTGTACAATGAAGAACTGGCAAAGCTTAGCGCATACGAAGTGGG
>JAJFLO010000355.1 GCA_021772675.1 Verrucomicrobiota bacterium
GAGTTTTTTCTGATTTTTTATACTTGAGGAAGCAAATAAAGAAGTGATTTGTGCCAGATAAGTATAAGACGATGGGATTCAAGTTTGAGGCTGTCAATCCAAATTACTGAGTGGGTATGTTATTTTCTTGCAATCGCCTTACTGTTCACCGGTCTTCTTGTCCTTTCCCAGGTTGTCGATCAAACCAAAAATGAAGGCGGTATTATCGCGTCGAGCAGTCGTGAACAGTTGTTCACTGCACTCAAAGATGCGATAAGCGATTTTGAAGTCCCGAAAGGAGTTCTTAAAGATATTGCCATATCCCCTGACAATCAGCGTCTTCATACAATTACCGGCTCTCTTACGGAGACTCGTTTAAGTGCCTATTCATTATCTTCAACAGATACCGATCCGGTGGCGGAGTTAACACCCGATGGTTCAGTTCTTTACCCACAGGACGGTGGTGCACGGTCTCTTGCGATCAGTCGGGATGCGTCTCTTGCTTTCATTGCCTTTAAGGATAAGCTTATGGCCACCAATATAAAGCCAATAACGGTTTATGATGCTGCCACCGATTCAAGTGTTGTGGAAGATGTTTACGGCTGGAAGATGAGTTTTGTATTCGACCATAAAAATTTCACTCAGATAGAGGTTGGGCCTTCGGGTAACTATCTCTACTATGTTGCTGATTTTTCAGAATTAGTATCTGAACCTTACAGTGATTCAACAGATTTCGGTGAATTTGGCGCGTATCGCATAGAACGGCCGATGGGAGCGCAACTGTTTACATCTACCGATACAGATACTGGCGATTTAGTCGCTTCTCTTAGTGTCTCTACAGACACAGATATAAAATTTGCATGGTCAAAGGATATAGTTCGTCCAGAGGCGGAATTAGGTGATCTGGAGCGCGGCGGCAGCGATGCGTTTTTAGGCCCATTCTCTTTTGCGATATCTCCAGATGAAGACTATGCCATTATCACTGCACAAGGTCCAAACGGGATCGGTATATTCGATCCTGTTTTAGGTCGCATTCCTCCACGTGATGAGACTGAAGGAGGGATGCTGATAATCGATTTGCAGAAACGGCCGGGAGGCAGTGATACGGAGGTCGGCGATTATTTGGGATACTTACCGACGTTAGTTGAAGGAGAAAAACGACTTGGAGCACGACTGGCCAGATATGCAAGAAATGTGAAACATCCAACGGTAACATTTTTTGATGTTCTAAAAGATGCTGCATTTGGCAATGCGGTGTCATTATCTGGCACAGGTTCCGGGTTTGCCAGTGGATCTGCTATTCAGGATACACTTCGAAAACTCACGATTTTTGGGGAATATGATAAAGTATTTCAGAATTATGGCATATTGAAGGCATATCAAAATCTATATACAAATGATATGGTTGGAGCGTCGGATATTGGCATTGACCCAAAGGGAGACATGGGGTTAGTCACGATGAAATGGACCAATAATCTAGGTATTCTCGAATTAGAGCCGGCAATGAGTTTACACGGCTATTCGTCAGATACGCCGATATCAGAGAAATTCTCAATCAAAGCAGCGCTTGAAAAAGATATGCAAGTCAATGAAGTGACTTCAAGTATAAAAGAACTATTTCCAGAATCAGTTGAGTTTACCGCCAATGGTTCACTTGCTTATGTCGGAATGAGGGGAGGTAATCCATCCAACGCCTTTTTTGGGGGAGTCGATTTATTGACATTAAAGCAGGTGATGGCATCTAAAGGGGAGGCCTCTTTTTCCGAAGGTGGGTTACCTAAAAACCTGATGTCACTCAGGAGTGCTGATGGTGAAACGCTTAAGAATCCCAAACTGACATCTACGTATTTATCAGATAATATTGATGGCGATCGGTTATCGGACCACGTTGAGGCATATAACCGCTTAAATTGGCAAGATTCCGAATTTATTGATTCATGGGTGGTCACGTCTGCATATACTGAAAAAACGACGACATTGGATTATAATAATGACGCCAGTCAGGGTATACATTTACCTATTACTGGAACTGGATATCGGCATCGTGAACTCCGTGGGAAAAATCGATCAAATGCGGGAAAACCCGCATTAATAAAGGTGTTGGAACGGGTGGGGCGTCGTTGGCATCACGATTATTTATCAGGAACAACGACTCACTCATACTTTGTGATAACAGATTTAAGTCCGCCGGGCTGGGGGATTCAAACCGATGAATCCGGGAATGTTGTCCATTTGGACCGGCGCGCTGGCGATATTGCCAATATTCAATATTTTCGTACAGACGGTACTGATAATCCCTATGATTTCGTATTGTCGAATGATTCGGATCCCTTAAACAACAGTGTGCTTGCAGACCTGGATGAATTTGATGAAGTGGCAACCTGTCGACTCATTAAATTCCTGGCAGAGTGTCCGGAAGTAACCCAGATTATAATAGATCCGGGAGCATTTAACGCAATGAATGCATCGTCGAATGCATCGATACTGGATACTTCAAAAGTGGTAATTCGGTCACTCCGGGTTGATTTGGAAGATGACGGTTTGGATAACAACGGCGATGGTGAAATTGATGAAATTGAGGAACATGGAATCCGTCGGGATATGGATTCATGGCTACAGATTCAGACAGTCGATGTTCACGTAGACCTTATCGCAGTTGTCGATGATAACCCGATTCCAAACTGGGATGAACAGCGTCCCTACGGGGCCGGCGTACTGAAAACGAATGATACAACGACAGGGCTGATCTTCAATTCCGAAGGAATCAGTGATGATCCGGAGCAATTTTTTCACGTGTTGAAATTTGATAGTAATCTGATCGACATCTCCGGGGTGACCTCTGAAGTTACCGAAGTAATTTCTCAAACAGAATATAAGATTGATTCTTTATCGTTGCCAGTCCATCTACGCTATGCCGATATTGTCCTACAGTCTTTTTACCACTTTAAGGGAAATGACATCCTTTTCTCAGAGGATATTGTCAGTTTGATTCCTGGACAAGTGGATATAAAAGCAGTTTCCGAACAGGACGAACAGCTCCCGAACGGTTCCGGAATCTCTGGCACTGGATCAACGTTTGAGCTTGGTATAGAGTCCCAATTTGATCTTCAGTTAAGGTTGTATTTTGATGGACTGAAAATAGAAGCTTCAACTGGAGAAGAGATTATGTCGGGATCCCTTGTTTTCAGTGGAGAATACACCATTGTTTCCTGGTATGATCCTCGCGGTTTTGTTCGGGATATAACCGTTCGGGGATTTAACGATGAGAACCAGTACGTGTCCGAGGATGTGCTGACAGTATCCCGCGTTGATTTGGATATCATAAAACCAGATAAAACTACGGTTGTTACTGACAGTATTGAGTACAAAGAAGGGCTTTATCTAATTAAAAACGATGATGATGACAATGCTGATGGTTCTGTCGATCATGGGGACTCTGCAATTAACGGAGCGAGTGATAAAGATGACATGGGAAAAGTCATTCTGCGGAAACTGGATAGCGGACTTTCGACGGGGGTCACTGCGACCTTATCTATGGTTTCGCTGCCGTTTAATCCTGGAGGAATTCGCTTATTTAATTCCTCCGGCAATGTACTGTCATTGCCGCGAAATGTGACTTCGGATATGCTCAGTGGCGATGTTTCCTATTTGGTCGAAGGCGTTAACGCCGGAGAAGTGATTCTGTCGTTGGTTCTGAGCAACGGGAGTGGCACGGAATTTGTTAGGGATGAAGTAAAAGTCTTTACCGTACCCCTGGATTTTTTTGTTTCACCGGATGCTGTAGAAATAGAGAATGAAAGTACGGGTGAAACATTTCATGAAATTTCTGCAGATTTCAACCAGGTTGATATCAACGTTTTCGGTTTTGTTTACGACAAAGTACCCGATGGAAATGTTTACGAGTTTTTTGACAGCGGTGACTTGTATGCCCGAGAAGGTCCACCTCATCTGCCGTTTCCAAATCCACTGCCAGAAAACGCATCCATAAGTTGGCAGATAGTCAGTGGAAGTGGTGGGAGTTTAAGTGAAACATCAACGGTGACAGATGTCTTTGGTGACACAAAAACTACCCTAACCTTGGACACTGAAGCCGGCAGCGACTATCAAATTGAGGGGAAACTTGTCTCGTTAGAATATGATGGTTGTACGATAACCCGCAACCAGAAATTTAAGACAGCAAAAATTATGACTATACCCGGATCGTGCGCCGACATAACGGTTATTAGGGAAGTTGATGGTGGAAGTGCGTCCTCGTATCCTGCAGACGGTCATTCGGAAATGATCCTGACAGCGACGTTTAGAGATCAATATGGAAATCGTGTTGGTGAAGAGACTCCAGTAGAATGGGAGTTGCAAGGTCCAGGTGAAATTGTTGAGGAGGATTTTCTAACCGACGCTAATGGCGAGGCAAAGGCAACGATTCGTTCCGGCATTATTGAAGCCGATCAGAATGTCCTGATCATTGGCGATTTTTTCGGAAAAACGGAAACGATATCCAATGATTCAGTCAATATAACAGGCATGTCCAGTTCTATTGGAAGTTTGGACATCAATCTTGGCGAATCAGCCGCAATAACCGTCAACGCAAACGTTCCTGACGGAACCCCGGTACTTTGGTATACAACGAACGGCAGTTTGTCAATAAATTCATCAACTGTTTCGGGAGGTTCGTCAACAACTACCTTGTTTTCTGGGAACGGGTTGACTGGCGAAGCGCTGGTGACTGCGGCCATCGGCAATACCGTTGAGGGACTTGCTGTACCGTTTGCGTCTAGCGCTTCAATCAGTGTTTCTGCAGCCAGAAAAGTGCTTGCAGGCGATACCAATTTTCCGGGTATTGTTGCCATTCCTCAATTGGACGGAAATTCGATTGATTTTTCATATGACACGTCAACTGATGTGACAATATCAGCGCCTCTTTTTGCGGGATTTACAGCGAATATTTCCGGAACCGGTGAAAGCGATCCGAATATTTTATCACGGTTCCCGATGGATACGATTACAACCGATGGAACGATAGTCGATTCAGTGGGCGGCATTATTGGCACTGTTTCGGGTGCAATTCTTGACTCGGCTATAAAGCGTGAGGGGGCTGCATCCCTCAGTTTTAACGGCGTTGACGATGTTGTAACACTGGCCGATACCCCATCGCTTCGGCTTCACGAGGGGGTTCGTATGACGGTTTGGGTCAATTCGGAAACGGGAAGCGGCACACTGATTTCCAAGCCGGGTGAATATCAATTGGAGTTAAGTAGTGACGGTAGACCGACATTCACCGTAACGACGGACGCTGGCGATTTTTCAGTAAACTTTCAGGAAATTTTACCCTTAAACGATTGGCAGCAGATTACCGGAGAATATAAAGATGGGCTGGTTCGGATAATTGTTGGCGAAAAATCTAATGTACGTCATGCACCGGGTCAGCCTGATCTTTCATCGCCCGAAGCAATCACAATAGGTTCAGGGTTTAACGGCCATATTGATAAAATTGTATTTGCGGACGGTCCGGCTTTGCATCATGATCTGGAAGCAGCACGATATTACTTCGATAGTGTTGGAAGCAAAGGCGAAGTTTTCGATTCAGCAGGCGGTCGTGACGGAATTAATCACGGAGCGACACTTGACACGGATGTCAAATATGAAGGAACTGCCTCATTATTTTTTGAAGAACCGGACAACTTGACAATTGAAGATGCCGAACCATTACGCTTACGAGAAGGAATAATCTTTCGGGTTTGGGTCAATCCTCAGCAAGGCGGCGGCATGCTAATTAGCAAAGAGGGAGAGTATAATTTGGAATTAACCGAAGATCTTGAACCCAGGTTTACCATCGTTTCAACTGAGGTTGATAATGAAGGAAATCCAATTCATTATTCAGTCACCGATCCGATGCGGTTGCAGACGAATGTCTGGACTCGGGTTGAAGCGTCGTTTACATCCTGTGAAATCCGCATAAACGATGTGCGGAATGCACTATTTACCTCACCTGCTGCCGATGTGAATCCAGTCCAAATCGGCGGTGGCTTTTCGGGTAACCTTGATGATGTTTGGCTGGCCAACCCATCCGGTATGTGCATTATCAATGGTGTCGACTTAAATAACGATATTATTTTGAACCCGAATGGCGAAGCCGTGGTGAATCTTTCGAGTACCGGGCGCTTTAGTGAGACCTCAGCATTACGTGCTTCGGGAATCGATCTTCAGGTCAGCATCAATCCGGTAGTCAATTGCAATAATGCCATAATTTTAAGCTCAGCAACGCGCATTGCTACATTAAAGGCAGTTAATGGGAATATGAGTATCAATGTAAACAATATTCCCGATAATTTGACCCTTGAACAACGAGAGGATTTTTTATACCAGGAACTCAATACGTTAGCATTGACCAATGAATTATCCCAAACAATTCCCAAACGATCGGGAGGAGATCAGGATAATTTTGACAATTTTTCATTTAGTGTAGCATTGGCTGTTCAGGAAATAAACGGAGAGATTATAGCAGAGACATTGATTCCCGGCGATCAGCGTGCGTTTTTACTTCTAACTGAGCAAGATCGTAAATGGTATCTTCACAAGTTGCATAAAATACTTTTGAAAGCTCTTGAAACCGGTGAAGATTCTGCGGCCAGTGATTTTCTTGAGAGATACAAAAGATTACTGAACTATCTAAAATTAAAGTCAGATCCGGAATTTAAGAACATTGTGTCCCTTATAGACTCGGAGGAATTGTTTGATGATTTAGTTGAGCTGGAGCAGGACCACGGTCCAATCCTTCTGGATAATTTTGAGAAACTTTCGCACGACGATCAGTTGGGCAAAGCAAATACCCGTGCTCTAATTAAGGCAATCAAACGCGGATTCTGGGGTTTATTCATCAGTGGTGATTGGGGTACACAAGCACTTGATTCAGTGGAAGAAACGATTCAGGCATGGGTAACCGCTGGGATCATAGATGGTACGCTCAGTCCGGACTACGGTGTCTACGTTGGAAGTATATGGGGTATCGTTCGTATCATTGGCGATGGCGCAAATTTGATAACTCATCCCTATATGGCCTATCAACTGGGAAAAGATTTAATGAGCACGATTTTCGCCGCTTCAGAAGGCAGTCAGGAGGCAGTTGACCAGTTAAAAGATATGGTGCCGTTTTTAGGAACCGCAAGGCTGGGTGGTGATGCGTTAGACTTGTTTGAAGAAGGTGCATCAGACCCCAGTAAATATTTTGAGGCCGGGAAAAGAGTAACAGAGGCGTCATTCTCCACTTTCGATGAGGCTGCGGGAATACTTACAACAGGTGGTCGACTTAACAAATTGACAAAGAAAAAGAAAAAGAAGCGAAAAAATCTGGAAGACTCAGGCACCTCACCACCTCCCATTGATGTTCCTGCAAAGCCAAAGAAGGTAAAAAAACTAAAGAATATTGGAAAGACCGAACGTGTATTTAGAAAAGGCGCAGATATATTTGATTCCTTACCCAATTCAGTTAAAAAATTGGACGATCTCGTCGCCGAGTCTTTGGAGTTGGCATTGGAGGCAATTCATAATGGAAAGCATACTGGAAAAAAATGGGGTGAGAAATATTTTGGTAAAAACAGACTTCTTGAAGATCGTTGGATACAGGAGATGTGGTATGGTAATCTAGTCCATGAAATAGCGGAAGATCTCTTGCGGAAAAAAATTAAGTCAGACCCCAATCTTGCACCACTCTTGACAGATGGGAAAATAAAAATTGAAAGAGGACTGGATGTTGACGGTAAAACCCTTAAAACCGACGTTAGGTATGAATACGGAACAAATGAAATTTATGTAGCAGATTACTCAACAGTAAAGCAAGAAGGAAAAATTAGTAAATACGAGAAAAACCCCGATGTTAAAGTTACAGTTGCCCACGGTTACGATGTCGATACTCAAAAGAAACTGGATGTCAGGCCAGATCTCGATAACCAAAAAATAGAGTTTGAGGATTTTGATGAATGAAAGAAAAGCTCAGGAAATAGATTATGGTTAAACAGTCAAAAATTAAGCAGCTACAAACGCGATGGACAACCACTGATGGGCAAAGAATTAGAGATAAAGTATTTTCTCTGTTCGACAAGAAAGCTCCGAGGTCGGAATTTGAGAAGGTAGTCGAGTTAATCGAGTATTCTTCCCATTTATCTGGATACATTGATCTCAGAGGTTTTCCTTTCGTTGGTAGCTATTATCTAAATGGTTTGGAAATACCCAATGCAGACTTTTCCTATGCGACATCAGTTCCCGGAAGAAACGATTCTCCTACAATTACAATTAGTGTCTGCAATTTTGAATCGGCGAGATTTGACGGTATTGAATGTCAGTTAGAACTTATCGGTAGCGGATGTTTAGCAAACGCTAGTTTTATTGGTTCTAATCTAAAGAGAATCGAACCTGATAATGATAAAATATTGACAGGTTGTATTTTTGATCAAGCAAATCTTGCCCATTCTTTTTTTAGAGGTGTTAATTTAAGCGGTTGTCGATTTTCAGGTACCAACTTAGCCTACGTTATATTCAACACAACGACATTCGATAGTCCAGATTTTTCTGATGCAAAATTAAAAGAGACGTTGTTTCGAAATTGCAAAATAATCGGTAAACCATCGTTCGAAAATGCAAAATTAATTAATGTCAAATTTAAGGATTGCGACATCGATCAGAGTTCCCTACCGAAGGAAATTAAAGATGAATCGAAAGTTATGAGCTGCGACATGTTGAAATTAGGCGTAAAAATAAGCAGTGATGAAGGTAGCGAATATCACAAATTCCACGATATTTTTATAGAGGGTCTTGGTCGAAGTCGAAAAGGGGAAGATGGCGAGAGTTATATATACACCTTCATCGGCCAGAATATGTCAAGAACGGATATCGAACTTTTTAAGGAATTTTACGAAGAGCTCTCCTTTTCCAATTTCGGATCAGATTGAAAAGAGAGTCGAACTATCCTAATTTGCACTAATTGATCCCGTAAGGTCAAAAAACTCATCCGCGTGAATTCGGAGTGAATTTTTTTGGCAAAAGCTGGGTCGCCTGATGAGAATTTACCGTAAAATTTCACTTTTTTTCATCCGATATGAATTTTTAGGAGGATTTCGGGATAAATGTTTCGAGGGGCTTTCGGTCACACTTGCGTTATTGCGTTTTTAGTCGTTGAATGGAATAGGTTTAAGTTTTAAGCCAAAGGGATTAATCGCTTCGCGTAGGGTCAAAAAACTCATCCGTTGGGATTTTTGGGTAAAATTTTTAGATTTTGAGGTGGGAATTGGTAGACTGATTGGAGTTGGGAGTTCTTGATTTGTCCGGATTTTCATCCGGCCCAGCAATTTTTCCTGGATTTC
>JAJFLO010000356.1 GCA_021772675.1 Verrucomicrobiota bacterium
GGTATTGTTTTTATTATCCATCATGCTTGAATATAGCACGTAATATGCTTGTATTCAATTGTTTATGGAATATTTATTTCATTGAAAACACTGCGTTTTCAACTTGACTTTTCCACAATGGCTTAACTTAACGACATTGGATCAGATGATCTATTTTTGCTGCCATGCCCCTGATTTTCCAGCGGAAGATCAAACGACATTGCAAGATCAGCAGGCTTTGTTGACCCAGCGTCTTGATAAGCTGGCCGAAACGATGGTTTCAGACGATCAACAGAAATGGTTTGCGGTCTCAATAAACGAAGTGCAAAGCAGTCTTGAGGCCTATCGAACGGGGAATATTCTTCGTGGAGAGTCAGATATGCAGAGTGCAGAAGAGCATCTTCGTAAGGCCTTTTCGGGAAGTGACATTAAAGTTGGCTTCATTGCCGGAGAATCGAGAGAAGCCGCAAAAACCTAAAACACAACAAAGAGATTCAGGTAATGGACTTCCGCTGCGCTCCACTCCATACCTGATCTAGGTCGTTCTATAATTAACAATGGCTGCTTCAAGCATACGGAATCTCATCTTAAAAGTCTTCGGAAAACAGGAAGTGCCACTCGACCGACCTGAATTGGATGTTTTGGATTCAGTGCTTAACGAATTGAACGCAACTAAATATCGAGAGCACGGGACACCTTGCTACGAAGTCAATTGGGAGTGTTTTAAAATAGACGGACAGAAGATCAGCATTCGTATCGAAGATGAGATGTTTTCTTACTTGGTAGGTCCACATATGCTAGTTGAGAAAATTCGAAAAATGATTAAGATCAAAATAGAACCATTTCATTGATCCAATTTGAGATCCGCTACGCTCTTCTCAAATGGATCATGAACAACGATATCTGAAAGAATTCAGGCAACGGCTAGTCGCCGCGCCTGATCTTAGCGTTAGCTGGGAATCATGTAATATGACTGAACAACCCAATCCAGAAGAAGTCAAGAAATGGCATCGATGGTTCGCCATCGAATGTATCAATTCCGCTTGGGAGCTATCCGAGAAAGTAGACCGCACCGACGATGAAGACATGGCAATATTGAAAGCCGCTTACGCTTCTTCCTTTCATTGGTCTGTGGTCGGGAAAGATGTCAATAGAGCGCGAGCCGACGGACTTCTCGGACAGGTTCATGCATTGCTGGGGCATGCCGATCTTGCGCTTCACTATGCCCGACACAACTTTGATTTTGTTACCGAAAATGATAGCCCAAATTGGGAAGTAGCGTTCGCGCACGCTATCCTGTGTTATGCTGCGGCTGTGTTTGGCGACGACCTCACACATTCCGAACATTACAAAGAGGCTGAAACACTAGCCGCGCAGTTGGAACAGAAAGACAAAGCGATTATCGATTCGACATTCTCAAATATACCGAAACCAAGGTGACTGCAACAGCTAAACAAATCATTTGATTCCAACCTGCTACAATAGCGCGCGATTTTAAGTTTTGAGTGTTGCCATCAGAGTAAATTTTTCAGTCAAAGTTTACTCGGATAGCAGGTGGATCAATTCAAACGTTCGGTATACTAAAAGTCCCATTGTTTGATTGTTAACTACAGATATGGTATAATAATTCAAAATCATGTTAAGGTAATCCTAAATGTTACTATTTGAATGGGATCCAGAAAAAGCCAAGAAAAATTTAGAAATACATGGAGTGTCATTTGACGAAGCAAGTACAGCTTTTAAAGATACTCTATCACTAACCATTTTTGATCCATTACATTCTGACGATGAAGATCGATATATTTTAATCGGTACATCATTTAAAAATAGATCTTTGGTTGTGATTCATTCTGAAAGGGGTGACAGGATTCGAATCATAAGTGCAAGAAAAGCAACAAAAGGCGAGAGGAAGAAATATGAAGAAAATGTCTAAAGATCCTGATATGCTGGAAGAATATGATTTCAGTAAAGGCGTTAAAAGCAAATACACCCAAAAATATGAAGAAGGTACCAATGTTGTTGTCATTGACCCTGATGTCGCAACATTCTTCCCTGACCATGACTCAGTCAATGAAGCTCTCCGCTCGATTACTCGGATTATAAAGCGACAGAAAAAAATAACCGAACAAGACGCTTGAGGACAACTTCATATACTCGCGCCACTCGCATTTGAAGTGCCTCAGCTTCACGATATCTGAGGACATCAGGTTCAGAAATGCTTTAAGGTGGGAGATCAGCGTGGAAACGAACGGGATTAATTCTGCTGGACAGCAGAACCCATCTTTACAATTCTGCTATATTGGATGGCATAACCCGATCAGGTTGATCAAAAGCGAATCCTATCCTGTCGGAAACGATTCGTAAAAAACTCCGATGAGTTCAATATTAACAAGTGAAATATAGAAACAAAACAGATATCAAAACAGTCCCTTTAGCGTTGGGTAAAAAAAACCGAAATACAGGAGGAAATTATGAGCATTGATCAGATTGCCAGCGAAGCTTTACGGCTTGGTCCTCGCGACAGGGCAACATTGGCAGAGACAATATGGGAAAGTCTTGAAGATCCATTTGAAATACCATGTGATATTTCTGATGATGACGCGATCGAATTGGCTCGTCGTCGGGACGAAGAAATCGATAATGGAGAGGTTACGGCAATATCTCATCATGATATGATGTCCAGATTAAGACATGAGAGTTGAATACCATCCATCCGTTGAGAACGAATTACGCCAAATCATTGACTTTTATAATGAGCGGGCACTTGGATTAGGTGATCAGTTTCTCAACGAATTTGAAAAACAGATTCTGAATATCTCATCAACTCCGAAACGATGGATGATTATCGGTGGTGACATTCGACGAACGTTAATGAAGCGATTTCCATATGTCATATATTTTCAAACGATTGAGGATCAGATAGTCCGGGTGACGGTGGTCAAACATCAACGACGGCATCCAAAGTACGGCATTCGAAGACGATAAAACCCAACAAGTATGTAGACACTAATTTTTATACTCTGCCGCGTTGCTTTGGAGTATAAAAACACACATTCGACACCCCTTTTGCGGCCAACTGAGTCTTTTTTTGGAGGGTCGTTACGTAGGTGGTCGAGGCCTGACAAAAACGCTTTCGGATACATCTAACGCTTTTAGGTATGCGAGATCGATACGTGTGGTCGGTGAAGGTTTACTGGTTTAATTAGAATAATTTACATTACTTTTATAAAAATATCACGCAGTAAAGTTATCTATTTATGGCCAATAATTAATGATTAACCGAATATTGCAACGGCGATTTGAACCAATTTGAAAGCTAATTAGGATTTATAGTGCGAAAACTGTATTGTTCTAAGCTCAAAATTAATTTTATTTATTCTATAAGTTACTTAACAATAATATATTAACCTTCTACGATCATAAATATCCTATCATAATGAGACTGGTGGGTTGATATTCTTATATTTTGGCACTTTGAAAACCGTCTATTTTGATTTTGACAATAGTTCACCGTGTACTTTTGGTGATTTTTGATTTTACCAGAAGCAATAATTGATGACTTTGATGTAGAAATGCC
>JAJFLO010000357.1 GCA_021772675.1 Verrucomicrobiota bacterium
TAAAAACATTATAATAAGTATAATAATAAAAATATCAAGCAATATTTATTATACTTAAAAAATAATTGCAAAATTTTTTAATGCTTGAAAATGAAGAATTTACAAAAATAAGGGTGAGTTAAGTGGTAAACATAGGTTAAAACTTAAGATTAGAGGTGTGATAAACATATAAGGTTCTACAGTTTTATTTGCAATTAATGAGGTCCTAAGTTGTGCCTTCGAGAGTTTTACTTACTTCCGTTTTTTCATCTTTTCTTTGCCAATAAATAATTATCTGTTTTCTCGATATCTATGCAATTGTAGGTTTATCAAGAAGTTTAGTTTAATGCCGTGAGTGTAAGTCCTTGTTTTATACATGATTTATTCCCACAGTTTGGCTTTAAGTCAATAGCGTAGGTCCCTGATCCTGTTCTGTTTTTCTAATCTACAGGTAATGCCTCAAATTCTTTTTTCTTACTCTCAAACCAATCTTTCATCGCTTCTGGTTTTTGCATAAGTTCTTGTATTTCATTCATTGCTTTGAGATGTGCTTCATCTTGTTTTTGAAACATTTCCATGCCATGTTTTTTGCTCATTTCTGCAATCTCTTCAAAAGTGTTAGCCTGAAATTCTTTTTCGCACGCCCCTCCGAGTTGTTTACAATTCATTGTTTTCATTTTTTTCTCCTTGGTTTAGATTTAATACATCCAAATTATTATATTATTTTCTGATATCATCACAATTTCGTCCATCTTCCTAAAACTTCAGATTAGAGGTCAGACAAGGGTCTGCTCACATGATTTATTCCCACAGTTTGTCTTTAAGTCAATAGCGTAGGTCCGACTCTGATCTGCTTTCGTCTGTCCGCTTAAAACTTCAGATTAGAGGTCCGACCCTGATTTGCCCTGATTTGCCCAAAGAAGCAGAACTGTTAAATCGTTGATTACCTTGGTTCTTTAACTTTTCTACGTTTCCGTAAAATTTCTTTTTGTTCAAGTTCATCAGTGATAGCTAAGGCAGTATTTCTCGAAAAAAAAAAGATTCTAATCCGGTGACGGCATTTATTAATGTTGTGATGTCGTCATCATTTTTTACAAACAGGATATCCTGTAAAGATTTGGAGTAAACCCAGTACCCCTTTAATGGATCAATATTAGTTGCTTTTTGAAATTGATTATTATCCCAATACCATGCAGAACCCGTGATGTCATCCTTAAAAATATTTGTGACAGAACTATCATCTGGAATTCTGGCAAGCGATACTAAATTCCATCCTGCTTCTAATGTTAGAGAATAAATGTTAGGATTGGTACCATTGATAAATTCCTTAATATTACTGAATCCATCTCCATCAGCGTCTATACTGGCATCATCGACCAACGGGTTGAGTAAATGTACTACCTCCCAACCATCCGGCATTTCATCCATATCCGTATCAGGGATATGCGGCAGTGTTTTTGTTGTATTAACTTCAGCCCCATCTAGCAATTCATCTCCATCTGAATCAGGATTATTGTGAAGTGTCATATGCGTGAACAGTTCATCCTGATCGGTTAATCCATCATTATCATTGTCTATTTCATATATATCCGGAATTGTATCACCATCTGCATCGGGAGTTAGGTGAGATGTTTTTGTATTGAACAAGATTAGCTTGGATGGCTGAGCATTGAAACCTGAATATATTGAAATATAACTTTGGTGATTGACTGATGAGGTATAACCGGACAAAGAATTGAATGTGTTGGCATAAGTTAATGAACTTGTTAAAATTAAAACGATTATCCAGCGCATGTCTTTGCTTATTCCTTTATGTACATATAATAGTTTTTTACGTCTTTAATGGGATCATATATTCCACCTGTACTAAGTGATATATTATTTCCCCTAGATCCCCATTGATCAAATCCAAGTCCACCCCATACTATCATTTTCCCGTTTGTGGCAATCGCAGTGTGAATTTGTCTGGGCTGAAGTGCTTCATCAACTCCAATATGTGTCCACTGATCTGTTAATTGATCATATACCGCTCCCGTATTAAAATATTCGGTTTCAAAAATAAAACTCCCCCCCCAGATAATCATTTTGGAATTCAACGAAACCGCTGTATGTCCCATTCTAGGTGCAGGAGCATTAATTGTATTTGTCATTTCCCAAGAATTTGTTTGGGGATCGAATATTCCTCCTGTAGTGGATAGACTACCGGGAACATGTCCACCCCATATAATCATTTTTGAGCCTGTCCAGATAGCTGTATGTGCTGCCCGGGCTTGAGGTGCATCTGATGTAGAAATTGTTATCCATGCATTTACTTCTGGGTCATACATATGAACGGAATTAGGCGCAAGTCCTCCTCCTTGTATGCGGCCACCCCATACAATCATTTCAGAACCTGTCCACACCGCTGTATGTTGAGTTCTTCCTTCTGGAGAGTTGACAGTAGAAACAGCACTCCAAGCATCTTGAGTGGGATCATAAATACCTCCAATTTCTTCAAACATTGAATTATCAGAAATGCCTCCCCAAACGATCATTATAGAACCTGTCCAAACTGCGGTATGAAATGACCTGAGATTGGGTTCATCAGTTCCATTTGTTAAACTCCATGTGTCATTTGATGCATCATAAATTCCGCCAGGGCTAGGTAGGTTTACACTCGACGCACCATTAAGTCCACCCCATACTATCATTTTTTCACCTGTCCAAACGGCGGTATGATTCTGTCTTGCCACAGGTGAATTCGTAGTTGAAATTGCGCTCCAAGCATCAGTCACCGGATCATATGAAGCACCTGTATTGGTCACTGCTTCAGTGCCTCCAGAGGGACTTTCGCGGCCAGCCCAAACAATCATTTTAGACCCCGTCCATATAGCTGTATGTAGATAGCGGTTCGATGGCGCGTTATTTGAAGAGATAATTTCCCAAATATCATTCGGTTCGACTTCAACTTTAGAAAATGAATTGTATCCATTTGCCAACAGATTTGAATCATTTTCATTTGTCGAAAAAACTATACCTCCAATAGGAACACCACTTAACGAAGGAGATAGTTTAGCTGCGGTTATTGAGCCATCAGCAATCTTATCAGTAGAAACGGCTGAATCCGCCAGTTTCTCTTCGGTTACATTCTGATTTACTATTCGGGTCGTCGTCACTGCGTCAATTGCAATTTTGGTTTTTGTAACCGAAAAATTGCTGATCTTAGCTTCAGTTACTGCATTGTCTAATATTTTATCAGTTACTACAGCATCATCTGCTATGTTATCAGTTGTGGCAGCAGAATCTTGAATCTTAACCGTACTTACAGAGTTAACTGCGAGTTTATCAACCGTAATGGCTACATTCTCTATTTCAGCGGTCTGAACAGTCAGATTAGTAAGTCCGGAACCATCTCCAATAAACGCAGTTGCTGTTACAGTTCCAGCAACATCAAGTTTAGTTGTGGGATTAATTGTTCCAATACCAACACGTCCGCCACTAGTTAATGTCATCAGATCAATATTATTTGATTGATTATTGAATATCAACTTAACAGGGCCTTGAGTTGCTGAACTGCCAGTAGAGATGATTTGAAAATTATGTCCGCCGTTTTCTACTGCACTAAGACTCAAAACGGCTCCTTGGATAGAATCGCTCGTGGCACCTATGAAAAGCTGTGATCTTGTTTGTACACCGTCAGCTCCTTTTATTGTTAACAGTGCACCTGGATTGACTACGCCTATCCCAACATTTCCAGATGTAGTGGCAAGAGTTACATTCCCTTTTACAGTTAAAAAATCCAAGTCTCCAACTCCGTTGATATTTTGAAAGTTTCCCACTGCAATATCAGCATTGACAATTGAACCATCCTGAATATCATTTGTCGTTACTGAATTGTCAGCCAACTGATCCGACCCGATAGCATCAGTTTCTACTGCCGCTGCAACATCAGCTTTTTCTGATCGTTTCGAATAAAGTGAATATGGAACACTGATAATTCTGATTCTGGGTGTTTGCTCATCATCAGTACCGACTTTAATGCCAAGCCATAATTCAGGTTCTGAAAATAAACCTTCCTGAAAGGGAGTCGCGGAACCAAGTTGAACCGTGTATAGACCATCCGTCACGTGTACGTTCTGAGTTTCCTGCCAATCGTAATTTGTAGCATCATGGTAAGTGTAAAAAGCGAATGTTATTGATTTTAAACCAGATATAGGATTACCGCTGCTGTCACTTAATGAGCCTTGGAAGTTTACTAGATTGGGGACACTAAAAAGGAAAGAGATGGAAAGAAAGAAAACAACTAAAACGATATAAAGATTTTTATTAATACCCTGCATGATTTATCCCTCCAATTCGATTAATCAGTCTTTGGCAATATAATTTATCGATAACAGAATACAACAATATGAATAGACTGAATAAAATGGCTGGTAAAATCTCCTGAAAATCGGCCCAAAATATATGAGAGCTATATATAATACAATATCTCATTTGCCCCCCGCTCACTTAAAAACGCCTATGTGAGTTTTTATTTGATACCGACCATAGTCCAGACTCATTGACAATGTTTATGACATGCCATTAAAAAAACAAATATATTTTTACAAAAGACTTGAAACGTGTTAAATTAGTGTGTATTATGTGTGTAGTAATTAAAATGATTGGAATTATGAAAAAGCGAATAAATATCATACTTGAAGAAGAAATAATTAAAGCAGGTAAAAAAGCAGCGCAGAAAGACGATAGGTCTTTTTCGGCCTATATCGGCCAATTAATTAAAAGGAATACACAGCTAAAGAAGTAGCATATATTTTTTGCTTATGTCTACACACTAAGTGTGTAATGATTAAATTTAAAAAAGGAGATGAGATATAACAGAAGATTAAGAGTGTCCGGCGATAGGTGGTGCTATCACCGGACTAAACAATAAAACCGTTAACCGCTTAAAATTAAAGGAAATATTGTCATGAATAACAATACCCAAAAAGAAAGACATTTACAAGTATACTATCAAAACCGATTCGAAAAGAACAACCCAGGCTATAACAATATCCAGCTACCCTTAATTAAGTTTTCCGGTTATTGGTTGCAAAAAGCTGGTTTCAATTATCAAGATAATTTAGAGATTATCGTTAATGATGGGCAAATTGTTATTAACAATATGGGGGTTTAAATTTGATTTTAGTGACCACGGAAAAAGCGTCTAAAAGTTATTGGTGTGGATTTTGGTGTTGAATTTTTTATTATTTCTACAATTATCAGCATTTAACAAGAATTATCAAATAACCGTTTCAGGCAGAAATTATTGGTGGGCGATACAGGATTCGAACCTGTGACCTCTTGCGTGTCGAGCAAGCGCTCTAACCAACTGAGCTAATCGCCCCGATAACCTTAGGTGGTAGGTTTTAGGGAATAGGTATTAGGTTGGAGGATTCCCATTCTAATAACAACTTTATCATCCACCAACCATTCTAGCAAAATACTTGGGGATATTATAGATATGTATTAATTCCTTGTCAAGTTACGTTTTTGGGAGAATAGGTTCCGCGCTTTTTTCGGGGTAGGGGCACGAACTTTAATTGGCCGTTTTTATTGTACACACCATTCCTGAATAATGCATTTTCTATATTTGAAGATGCTATATTTTGGATTAGATGAAATCTGTTTTCTGGAGCACAGTTGCGATTTTCAGATTTTGAAATAACACGAGTCTTTAATTTTTCATCGATCCATATCAATCCCCAACCATCAGCTAATTCGTGTGGATGTACTGATTTTTCAGGTACAGCCAGATATAGATAATCTGCAACACCTGCACTCATCATTGATTCAAAGCGGGACCCTTTGTAAATTGCTTTCTTCGTTTTTTCAATTTTCTTGCATAATCCGTGATAATCAGTGTTCTCTGATTTTTCATAATGCCAGTCGGTGTATTCTTCAAACAAAGTGGATGTGTCTTTTAATTGAGGTTCATTTTTTCGAATTGATTCCTGTAGCTCAATACGCTTATGTTTCAGGTCCCGTAATTGAGGAAGCAGTTCTGCAGAACTGGCGCAATCTGGCCAACAGGCATCACGATTTCCGCGAAGTTCGACAATGATAGTATGGCAAGGAAGGAGTAGTTTTGCCGGGCCGTCCCAGTTGGTGTTTTGTTTTGATACATTCCAAAAACCAGCGAGATCGGCTCTAAATCGTTTTATGCGAGTGGGTGTGTCGGTACCAATGCCATTTACATTTTCTTTAACTAACCAGGCCAAGACGGCTCGTCGAAGATCAACGGATTTTAGTTGTAATGGATTTGAAGTATTTTCTTTATCTTTGGCTGGTGAAAAATCTAAATCGAAGTAAAGTTGTCTACTCATTTTGCGGGATAGTAAATCTTATGGTTATTTGAATTTGTTCTTTACTTAGTGTCTGTTCCGAAATGGCAAAAGTAAAGCGGTCATTCTTGACTGCTATATCAATTTTTATTACTCAGGCAGGAATGCCAGAGTTACTTTTTTGCCGTCAATATTATGGAAAACTGCTATTTCTGGACAGACACTACTTATCAAAAAATCCTTGCAATGTAATGTTTAATTCCATAATTTAAACTTTTTAAGTTAAATGGTGATACAAACTGTACCATATTCCTAAGAATCAGCTCAATTATTGGCTGTTAATTGGAAGTTTTTTCATAATCCTAATTCATAATCTTAATCGCGTAAATGAGATTGAAGTAACCTAACTATTCCCTTTCATTTTTTCAGACTGATTATGATTATGATTAAGATTAAGATTAGGATTGAAAAGGCAAAAAAATAAATTCAATATCAGATTGCTATGTCATTAAAATTTTATAATACACTTACACGAACACTTGAAGAATTTAAGTCGATTGAACCAGGTAAAGTTGGTCTGTATACCTGTGGGCCTACGGTTTACAACTACGCACATATCGGTAATTTTCGCGCTTATATTTTTGAGGATATCCTGCGAAGAACGCTGAAGTATTGTGGTTATCAGGTAACACAAGTCATGAACTTGACTGATGTCGATGATAAAACCATACGTGATTCCAGAGAAAGAGGAATGGATTTGGATAGTTTTACCAGCGAGTATAAGAAGGCGTTCTTCAATGATATTGAAACACTGGGCATTGAAAAAGCTGAACATTATCCGGAAGCGACTAAACATATTGGTGGCATGATCAAAATCATTGAATCTCTCATCGATAAAGGATTTGCTTATATTGGTGATGATTCATCTGTTTATTTTTCAATTGAAAAATTTCCCAATTACGGCTGCTTGGCGCATATTGATATGGAAGGTCAGCGTCCCGGCGCACGGGTAAGTGCGGATGAATACGGTAAAGAATCGGTTGCTGATTTTGCACTGTGGAAGCATTGGGTAGAGGATGATGGTGATGTGTTTTGGGAGAGCCCATGGGGGAGGGGACGGCCTGGATGGCATATTGAGTGTTCGGCTATGAGCATGACGTTACTGGGAAATCATTTTGATATTCATACAGGCGGAATCGATAATATGTTTCCACACCATGAGGACGAGATCGCCCAAAGTGAAGCCTCGACCGGAGAAAAATTTGTTAATTATTGGCTTCATTGCTCTCATTTGATTGTTAATGGCGAAAAAATGTCGAAGTCACTTGGGAACTTCCACACCTTGCGTGATTTGATTGACAAAGGATATAGCGGTAGGGAAATTCGCTGGCTGATTATGAGCGCGCATTATCGTCAGCACTTGAATTTTACATTTGATGGCCTTTCCGGGACACGATCTGTCTTACAACGGATTGATGAGTTTTTCATTCGCTTGAAAGAGCTGCTCAAAGAGTCGGACCAGGGAGATGATAAGGTCAAAGAATTAATTGCTGACACTGAATTCAGATTCCGCAGCAGCATTGAAGATGACTTGAATATATCGGCAGCTTTAGCCTCTTTTTTTGATTTCATGAAAGAGGTCAACAAGTTGATGGATGCGAAAAAAATAGGTGGTGCCGCAGCGGAAGATTTATTAAATTTTTGCCGGAATATTGATACGGTGTTTGGCGCGCTTCAGGTTGAAAAGGAAGACGAAGTCCCTGCTGATATTTTACAGATGGTTGAAGACCGTATCCAAGCGCGAACCGATCGGGATTTTGCTACTGCAGATCGCTTGCGGGATGAAATTACCGCCAAAGGTTGGAAGATTGAGGATACCGCCAAGGGACATCGTGTTGTGAGAATCAATTAGCACTAGCAGGACGCCCAAAATGCAAAGACCAATTTCCCGCGAAACACGCGAAAAATCTTAGCGCGGCCAAGCCGCAACCAAAATTTAACTTAACCACGGATTTTCACGGATCGACACGGATATAAAACGTAGTAGATCGCGCTGCTCATACTGAGAGAAATTCGCCGCGGCGAATTCTCTCTCAGACTCCTTTCCTAAAACTTTTCAACACTAGCCATATGAAAGTCCAGTACTTCATTTTTGTGTCATAACCAATTCATAAAACGGATCTTCGAGGGCATATTTTAAGCTAACCAAATATATAATAGTAATTTACATATATTTCTATGTAAATATTCTGGTCACTAATTAAAATAGTTTATTTTTTTATATTTTACTTGAAATAAACAATAAAGGCCTTATTTTAGTAGTCACAATGTTTATCGATGACCAAAATTTTAAGAGAGGGGATAAAAAGTACCGCAGAGTTTTGCTGAGAA
>JAJFLO010000358.1 GCA_021772675.1 Verrucomicrobiota bacterium
TAAAAACATTATAATAAGTATAATAATAAAAATATCAAGCAATATTTATTATACTTAAAAAATAATTGCAAAATTTTTTAATGCTTGAAAATGAAGAATTTACAAAAATAAGGGTGAGTTAAGTGGTAAACATAGGTTAAATGGAAATTTAGAAATAGAAAAGAAAGCTTTGTCCGTTGGGATAACTAACATTTCTTTCTCAATAATTTCTAAGGCTGAGCTTTATTATGGAGCTTTCAAGTCTGAGTTTGAGCAGAAAAATCTTAATAATATAGAGAAAATATCGGAAAAAATCCCGGTATTACATTTTGATGATACAGCTGCTGAGAATTTTGGGAAATTAAAAGCAGGATTAAGTATTCAAGGAAAATTAATAACGGATGCAGATATTATGATCGCATCTATTGCTTTAACCAACAACATGACCTTGGTTACTAATAATCATAACCATTTTAGGAGAATTAAAGAATTACAAACTGAAAATTGGTTAGAATGATTTCTGTTTTCATCCCAAGAATTTTAATAAAGAGTTTATCCATTATTGTTATTTTGAAAAATCAAAGAGATCTCTTATCAAGCATTGCAAGAAGCAATTATTAACGCTGTAACTCATCGAGTTTATTCCGAAAAAAGGCGGCAATGTGACAGTCGAGATATTTGATGATCGCGTCGGATCAGATAAAGGAGGGTATTGGAAAATTGTAGATTAATTAATTCTTAATGTTATTGGGCATCTAATTCTGATGTTTACACGAACGGTGTTGGGTTTTTCATGACAAATAGGCCACCATGAGGGGCCTCAGGGCCTCCATAGCCTGCCTCCAGGAAGTCTTGATCAGCAGGGAGTTCCTGAGCCATCTGAGAAATTGAAACGACCTCTGGACGGCTTTATAGGGTCGGGAGACAAGAATATTCTCTTTCCTCCCCGCCTCTTGGATCCTCTGGCGATCCCCTCCGATCCTTCGCTTTCTCTTCCTTTCGATCTTGGTATCCGAGATACCTTCTTCCAATTCGATTTTCCGTTCCAACAGCAAGGTGAGGTTGGGAGTGAGGGCCATGAATTGCGCCTGGGCGCATTCGCCGTTTGGTGATTTCGCCCATGCCTTTTTCTCCATCAGTTTGTTCTTGAATTGGTCGAACACCTTTTCAATATCCCACCTCTTCTTGTATATGAAAGCGATCAGTCCCGGGGGCAACGTCATTTCGTTGGTTAGGAATACGAACTTACTGCCAGTTGCCGGTTCCACGTAGACAATCTTGCGCAACATGTCTCCGCTGTTCGTTTCTCCCAACTGATTCGATAGAATCCCGGAATTGCGTGAATCCTCACGGTCAAACTCACGGTCGCCGCAGATCATCAGGATGGTTCCTTCATCCGGGTTACGACGTAAATCCCCTTCGACTGCTTCCACCTCCTCCACTGATCGAAGTCGTAGATTGCCGGATCGTAGGCAAGAATGACCTTTTGCCCCGTCGGTTCTCCCATCCGAAGGGCATCTGCTTCCAAGCGCTTCAAAGCGGTAATGTCATGCTCTCGTTTGGCCTTGGGCCGGGCCACGTCCAAGTGATTCATGGTTTGAGTCCGAAGGTTCATGCCAAAGAAATGCCCGACCGGATAACGCTTGCCAACAATCAGTTCCTCATGAGCAGAGGTCCCATGGAAGTGACCGTCCGCGGCATAGATTGCAAAACCATCGAGTTCGGCATGTTCTGCAAAGGGATCGTCTGAGGCCGGAGCAGTCTCATCAACTTCTGATCGAACGATGTCGGCGACGTTTCCGACAAGCTCCAGTCGTCTGTCGCTTTTCAAGCTGGTGAAGAAACGATCAACGGTGATATCCAGATCGAAAATCGCCATTGCTTTTTGAACCCAGTCTCGTCCACTGCGTACGTCGTCCAAGCATCGCCCAATTCCGGCTTGCAGAAAATGTTCGTCCGTAAATTCGGGGCATTCCCTCCGCCCTTTCGCATTTTCGAGAGCCCGCAGCATCGGACTGTAAAATTCATTCCCGACAGTGGTTGCTTCAGCTTTTCTCATGATAATCTTGCCTCCTTTGATTTATGAATTTACAACGAGATACCTTCTTCTCAAGGTAGCATTAATCTTGGTAATGTCAAGTTGTAAGATGCTACCAATAATGAAGTTGCGTCGGAATAAAGTTTTCCTTTCCAAGCACTGCCAGTTTCGCCATATGGTCGTTCTCGCAGTGCTTGGCGGTGTTAGAGGGCAGGTCTTCGAACAGGTGTACAGGTGATTTTTTCAGAGTTCCCATGGTGTGGTTATAGCATCGTTTGAGGCTGAATCCGAGGCTGTTTTTCGGGACAAACCCAACACCGTTCGTTTACACATCATTTGCGCAAATTTTTGATTGGCTTTTTCAGGTTGAAGTGTTGTTAATGAATATAAATACTTCAAATGGCATTTACTAAGAACTTCAGGAGATTGGTTATTTTCCAGAAAAGTTAGAATGTCAGAGGGTAGTGTCAAGAGTTTCAAGTGCTTCGCAACCATTGACCAATCAAGATTATTTGTTCTTGCAAATGCACGGATGCTCTTATAATCCGATTTGTTGAACTGTTGCTTATAATCTTTAGCAACGACGATCGGTGAACGCTGCCGTCGTGTTTTATATGTTTCAAATTTCCTCTGTTCTTTTCGGTTCGGGACACGACCACCGTTAAGATGTTTCGGACGGTCTCCAAGTCGAAAATTCAAGTTTTCGTTATTGAAAATCGAATAAAATATTGATGTAACTAATGTTTCCTTAGATAGTTCTGTATAACTACAGGTGGTTCGTTGTGAATAAAGAGAGGGACCCGAGCCTTCGCTAAATTGATATTTAGCGAAGGCTCGGTACGCCAGCATAAAACAAGTACTAAAGGTTTAAAATCTCGGTATATCGGTTTAGCAAAGGCTGCCGCGACGTAGTTCATTGAAACGAAGTCGGGTAATCGTTTCATTTAATTGGCTTGTTGCACTTGCCTTGAAAAGGTACTGGGAGTTAAAATATCTGGTGCGCCAATTTAGCAAAGTCCGGGTTCTATCTTCTCTTCCGTAACATTCCAATCATATTTTTGATCTTTAAAATATACAAAGCCAAAAATGAATTTCTTTTACGTCTATATCCTCCAAAGTATAAAATTTCCAGACCGGTTCTACACCGGATTCACTGAAGACCTTGAAAAGAGATTAAAATCACACAACGATGGTTGTTGCGACTATACTGCAGGCAGTAAGTTTTTCGACATTCGTTTCTCAATTTAGGCAGTGATTTTACAGAAACCTGTCGAAAACCTGATGGTTTTCGGTATATACTCGTTCATTCAAACCCTGGAAAATAAAAACAGCAATTTCACTTTCGGATAGAGATCAAGCCCTTGCATTTGAAAAATATCTTAAATCACCATCTGGTAGAGCATTTGCAAAAAAGCGATTATGAGATTGTTATATTTAAGAAGGAAAAAATAAAAATGAGTGATCTACAGAAATATATTAATAATCGAAAAACTACAAGAGTTGAATTTGCTAGTAATTTCGATGAAGGTTAGGAAGCTTTCAAGATCGAGATTATTCTCAATCAGACACGGGAAGAAGTTGGACTAACCTAGTCCTGCATTATGCATAAACTTTCTATTACAAGACATCATATCACATAATATCAACGAGGTGTGAAGTTATTCGGGTTCGATATAGTTTCCACCACGGCGGATTTTCAACACTATTCTCTCCGAGCTGTAAGTTCTACGAGCTGGAAGCCTTCACCTGCGGAACCTGCATAACTCATTGATCTAAAGAAAGCGAAGCGCTCTTGCAACGAAGCCGCATGAATTAATCAGGCTAATTTGAATCTGTTACTGAGTTCTGTTGCGGCACTAACTTACTCCAACGAAACGGGTCCGGGAGTTTCGTCGATACGCGATTGAGGATGACAGAAACTTACTCATTTAATCGACTGCAAATCGGTATTCTGGGAAATTGTGGAAAAGAAATTTCGCTGGCTCCGTGGGTGCCAGTGCTTTTTTTACGTTCCCATACATGTTAATGCATAGGTTTTCGAGGAGCTGCAACGGTTCCCTGGACCACTGGTCTACCGCACGCAAAAAGCTCGCAAGAAACCAGAACGCTTGCAGTAGGGACAGCGCTTTCGTGCCGTTTATATGAAAGAAATCACGGAAGTGACTGCAGATGTAAGCCTCCACGTCCTTCTCCTTCAGCAATAATGGATTGGCCATCAGTTCTCGGTTTTCTGAGTTATCCAAATAGTAGTCAAGCAACAGATTACAAAAATATGTTGCGCTTGCCCAAGTCAGGTATCTTGAATCGTGTAACCATACCGCAAGATTGTAACAGAGTCGCCGAATTGCACCTTCCTGTTGACTCTTCGTTCCTTCTGCAAAGACTTTCCTGTCGGTCGGCGTAAACATATCCGCCAACCATATTTTGGCATCGTCCTGTGTTAAGCCGTGCTCAAAGGGCAATTCTAGTTTTTCATATGCCTTGATCAGGAGCAAAGCAGCTTCATCCGAACTCTCGCGCCTTTCAAAAGCCGGAATCGCAGCCTCAAACTCCAGCCATCTCAGTGTTGGCCCATATCCCATCACGCCGGAAGAACAGGCGCACGGTACGGCCGTAGCCCGCGCCAATGCAAAAACCTCATCCTGTAGATTGGTAACCAAGAGAAGATCCACCAATTTCGCAAGGTAATCGCAGTCGGTATCAGGATATACTGCGTAGCGGTCCACGATTCGGCTGATTTCTCCTTTCCGGTTAACAATAACTAACGCCTCGGCCAGATCTAAATCGAGATACTGAAAAACCTGATCATAGACAATTGGGAAATCTTCTCGAATTCGAAACAACTTTTCAATCAATTCCTCATGACGCTCTTCTTTACACATTGCGGCAGACCATTCCAGAAGACACTCGTCATGGAGATGGAGGTGCGGCACTTTATCTGGGTGTTCCTCGATAAACTCATCCATCATCCGGTTCATTGAGTGCAGATCGCGCTTGCGATATACCGGCATAAATTCATCCCACCAAGCTTCGACAATTGCATCAACTTCCGGCGTTGCATCGGGTATCGGATCAGGCTTGGCATAACTCCTTACCGGCGCGTTACACCAGGACTGCCGGTTTTCAACTGTCTCTTTCTCAATGCCGAAATCGTATTCGTTGTTGTCCTCATATTTCCAATCTTCGATGTTTGTATTGCTCGCGTCAAGTTCGCCCGGATCACCATCGATACCCCGTCCTTCGGTGAGTCGGTCACGCGCAGGTCTCGTGTTATTTCCCTCTACACGCGATTTTTCACGCTCAAGCAGCGCTTTCTCCTCATCCACCCGCAGGCAACACTTCTTGTATTTCTTTCCAGAGTTGCAGTGGCACGGATCGTTACGTCCGATTTTCTTCTTTGGTCTATTCATAAAAATCTCCGTTTAATATTCTTTGAGAAAATGTTAGATTGTTTGATGTATCCCTACAGCTTTTAGTTAGACCCCGTTCGAAAAGGTATCACGACCACGCGCTTGCCTATTTCGGATGACTTTTTCGTTTTTTGGGGGGGGGGGGAGGGCG
>JAJFLO010000359.1 GCA_021772675.1 Verrucomicrobiota bacterium
CTCATAATTTCGGCCCTTTTATTAATACGATAGCATATAAAAGCTATCGTAATAGAACACAAAAAAAAATAAAGCAAAGTTCATTGGAAGGAAATTGTGTCAGATTAAATCAAAAAAATAGACGTCAAAATTTACGACGCCGAATATTGGCTTAAACTTAATCATGAACAAGTGTATTCACTTGTATTAAAATTAGCGCAAAAAGGAGATGTTGAATGCCTTCAAACTACTTTTAATCTGGATAAAGAAGCTGCATTTGGTTTTATTCAAAATTCTCAAACTTTTTTACGTCCATACCTTAAAGGAATAAAATTATCAATAAATGGCATTAAGCGTGATTTTGACTCTCTTCGTTCACAAATTAAAACAAAAAAATTTCATTTGTCACGATTTATTACCTTTACTTATCCAGGAAAAGCAAATGTAGCAGTATCGAGTATGACCAATCCAGAATATGATCTGTACGGGAAGCAATTGATAGATCTAAATTCTAAGGATGAGGTTCCGTATATACCTTTAACAATTTTGCCAACTAAAAAAGAAACTTTTATCATTTTTCACTATCATAAACGGTTTGAAAATCTCTTATCAATATTTTGGAATCAATTGACTAATTTAGATTATCAAGAGCGCGCAGTGATAATCAGCAAATTTATTATTATAAACTGTGAAAATGCAGTTTATTCGCCTAAATATGTCGAATCGTTAAAAGATGAAGAAAAAGCAGCTATTGAAAATGCATTCGGAAAGACTGCGGAAGGAGCTATCCCTTTCGCCAAAGTACCAGACATTAACTTTTTTATTCTAACTTAACTATTTTCTCAATACCACCTGCTTTTTGGGGTTCCCAGTACAAATCTCGGTCAACTTGGAATCCCTGTATGTTTATTTCTCTGAGTTCATCGAAGGAGAAGTATCCCCATTCAGCATTTTGACGATCTCCATTGAGAATCGTGTACCCAAAGAATTGCCGATCGTTTGGATCATATTCGGCAGCGTACCAATCACAACCACCAATGAAAAAGTGTTCATGAATTTTTAGTTCAAGCGAATTCTTGTCCTGGGTTGAATACATTGCTGGTATGCTTTGAAGTTGTTTTTCGGTTGGTTCATTCCACATAATTATTGAGATGAACCGGTCATTGATAAATATTGTTGTCAATGTATGGGGAAAATGGAATAGAATAGATAGTTAACTGACAAAAGTCGGATAGTTTTCGCATCAATACATAAAAAAAGAAAAAAACTAAACAACCAAATTTCGCATTTGATTGTTGTTTATATATTCATTCAATAGCTGTTGACCTTCTTCACAAGTAAAGTCTACACGGTTAGAATACCTTCCCAAACAGGTCTTATAAAACTGGTTTTTTTCCACATCAATTTCATAATCCTTGAATGATGGTAGGTGTCCATATTTGAGATAATACAACGAAAGCAGATACAAGTGTTCGATAATCTGTTCATTTTTTGCCATTTTATATAGTCCTCCGAGACAAAACCACCATCTGGATGATTCCCTCAAGTTATTGGGAATCTTATAGCGAATAATAGCGAAAGAACTGAAAGCTGACCCTTCAATAAATTTTTTAGGCAAATGCCGCCCAGAGGGAAAAAATTTATGATAAAGGGTCTGAGTATCTTGAGCTATTCATATAGAATGTTTCATGATTAGCGGTTTAAATATAAGTATTCTAAAGAAGATCTTCTCAAAGTAAGAGTAGAAAAATTAGTATAGTTTCAGAATATGTTTCCATATATTACGGAGTTACCAGTGATTAATTTACATGGGGTTAAAAATCAATGTTGACACATCTACTTCATATCACAAAAGAAATAGTTTATGTCAGAATTTAAAGCACGATTGAAAGTCAGGGTTCCCCCAGAAAAAGATGGAAGCAAGGATGGTCTTATTAATCTAGACGAGTTTTATAATTTAGTTCATCCAAATGGCGAAGAATTATCAAGTGGAGGACAAGAAGGAAATTGGAAAATACCATAAAAGTTCTCTCTGGTTCGTCACAGTGCAGATATGTGACGTTAAACTCTACTTTCGTTTTTCAGTGATGTTAATAAGCCGTCTCTGAAAATCACTTATTAACTCAACGGCTAATTTATTTACCGCCATCCCTGACAATTCCACTGCCAGAGAGGAAAATCAATTGAATAACACAAGCATATTTTGACACAAAGATCCCTTAATAGATCCATAGAAGTCCCCTTTTTTAGGCCGATTAAATTTGGCAGAGATACCATTTCTTTTACAATATTCTATTAGTTTATTCCTGTATTTCTCGCTATTAAGAAAGCGGGAAAAAACTTTTAGAAGATTCTCCAGCTAAACCAGAGTCAGATTGTTCTTTGGTCTTTCTCCTCGTCCCAGAATCGATTTCAATTAATGGAAACCATTGAAATAACGGTAAATAAAGTTAGTAAAGTTATCAAGATGAGATACTGTAATTTGCGATGAGTAAATTAGTTTCGGAAGATAGTCATGCTGCCCGGATAAGCCTCTATCTCAACCGATGAACAAAACCCAAATGTGCCGGCCGATCAATTCCCTAACATAGTAAGCAAGAAATGAATAAACTTTGGACAACATTATTAAAGCCCCGTGCATGGATTGCCAAACTATTATTGGTGTTCCTTGGCATCTCATTTTTCTCGATTGGCTTCTTGGGGTACTTACAACCAATTAAAGAGTTTCTGGATTCTGACGCATTATCATTTAGTGCAGGGGACGTACGATTCTCTGTATACCTCCTTGCAACAGCATCGCTTGCGATCATGATTCTGTTTTGGCTCGCAGGTATTTTCTCCGAGTTTGGCGAAACCCGAATTAAAAGTTTACATAAAGTAAAGGTGAGTAATCGATCCCTCATTACCAAAGCATTTCAGACCGTCGTTTATTTTATTGCCTTTCTGATTGCTCTCGATGTGCTTGGTATCGATTTAACTGGTCTCGCAATTTTCAGTGGTGCCATTGGAATTGGCGTTGGATTCGGCCTACAGAAAATCACTTCCAACTTTATTAGCGGCATCATTTTGCTATGTGAGAAGTCTGTCGAAGAGGATGACTTGGTCGAATTGAGCGATGGTACCGTAGGTTTTATTCGCCATACGGGAGCACGCTTTACGTTGATGGAAACCTTTGATAGCCGGGAAATAATGGTTCCGAATGAAGACTTTATTACTAACAGAGTGACGAACTGGACATACAGCAATAGTCAAGGGCGCGTCAGTATTGATATTGGCGTTTCATACGGTACTGACCTCGATAGAGCAAATGAGCTTATCTTGGAAGCGGCCAATGAACACCCACGATGCAGTAAACTTCCAATAGCCGAATGCTATCTCGTGGATTTTGGTGATAGCTCAGTGAATTTCACCTTGTATTTTTGGGTGGATAATGTCACCAAGGGGCGAAAGCGGCCAAGGAGCGATGTTCTATTCTCTATCTGGAACAAATTTAAGGAGAACAAAATACGAATACCGTTTCCCCAGCGTGATCTACACATTAAGAGTGGAGAGATACCCAAATGAGCGATCACGTATTAATGGCATATGGCTTTGATGGGAACGGTGGTGGCAAACAGCTAATAGGAGAGGCCGTAAGCAAGCAAATAAGGGATGACGAGTTGGCGTGGGCTCATCTGGATGTGAAGCACCCAGATACCAAGGGATGGCTTGAGAAAGAAGTTTCCTACCTTGATCCGTTTGTGATAGATGCCCTCCTGGCAGAAGAAACCCGCCCACGGATTATTGAAATCAATGATGGTGCAATGGTCATCTTGCGCGGAGTTAATCTTAATAAAAATGCTGAACCTGAAGATATGATTTCCATTCGTCTCTGGGTAGATAGTCATCGTATTATCAGTCTGCAAAAACGACAACTGAAAGTCGTCCCTGATATTGAAAAGAGAATTAAAGCTGGAAAAGGGCCTAAGAACGCAGGGCAATTTATTTGCATGCTTGTTTCAGGATTGTTTGAGCGTATGGAGCCGGTATTAACCGAGCTCGATGAACTCACCGACAATGTCGAAGAAAAAATCCTTGAAAACCCTGATACGTCACTGCGTGAGAGTATTATCGATATACGTAAGCAGGCTATTTTGCTTCGGCGTTATATGGCCCCACAGAAAGATGCAATTGGGCAGTTACGTATTGCGGACTTTGAGTGGTTGGACACTACACATAAACGTCACCTAACTGAAAGTTATGACCGCGTAATGCGCTATGTAGAAGATTTAGATGCTATACGAGAACGGGCGCAGATCGTCAAAGACGAATTGGCAAATTTTCTGGCGGATAGACTCAATAAGAATATGTATGTCCTATCTGTCATTGCGGCCATCTTCTTACCTCTCAGCTTTCTCACGGGATTACTGGGCATCAACGTAGGAGGGATTCCGGGTGCAGAAGAGACGAACGCATTCTGGCTGTTTTGCGGAATTCTCAGTGTCATTATTGTTGGACAGGTAATTCTTTTTAGGAAACTGAAGTGGTTCTAAGCCCAATCAAGACAATTACGAGTTAGGATAATTATTCCTAAGAATAGGCAAGGAGAGCAATCATAGGTCGCCAATATCCAATCATGTCTCACCCTGTTGATTGCTTCTTCGCCATCTTTCGCAATATCAGATTCTCCTCTGTAAAAAATGCATCAACAAACTCCTTGCGCAGGAGTCATCGTCTGTGATCAGAATATGCATCTGATTTTATTCCTGGTTTTCGTATACTAGTTTGCGGATTACTGCATTCATCCTGGAAGCTGCTTTACTTTCTGTAAAACGTAAAATTTAATAGGTTGTCAGCGTATGATCCGTACCTGGCGCATACTCCGGCCATTAGTTGGTCGTTGAAGGCAGAATAATCATATTCGAACTGAACGAGTGGGGTCTTTATTCGATCTACTACAGCCTGCTGAATCTTTGCCGTTCGATATTCGTTTTTATTGATAGCTTCATCCCATGCAGGATCGACAAAATATGACCAATCGAAATGTTTGACTTTCCGCCATTTTTCATGCGATAATTCGATGAATGGTCCGTGTTTATCATCTCCGAGCGGATCCGGATGTCGGAGCAACAGAAAATTCCAGAATCGGTATCCTTGAAAGTTGGCGACCAAGTCCGCATACGAAAAAATACCTGTTGCATGTAATCCAAAATACGATGATTCCGAATTCGCGCCATATTCTAAAGCTTTTTCTAAACCCCTTCCTTTTAGATGGGCAATTTTATAGTAGGTATAACCTTGAGCTAAAAAATGCCCAAATTTGTCAGTCCCGACGACACAATCATCAATTCTGCAAAGCCCTCCCAACCGTCGATAGAACAACAGCACGGGGGCAGCCAGCGTCTTGACGTCACGATATATGGATTGGTCACTTTCGATTGGAATGATGTCCAATTCCTCGGCTGCTAAATTTTCAAATTTACTTATTATCCTTCCACCAAGTTTTCGAAGTATTGCCCGATAGAGCTTCTTCTCATCTGGAACACCCTGCTTATTTGCTTCGGCAATAGCTTCATCCAATTCCCTGTTGAAAATCTCGTTAAGGCTAGTGCCGGAATCCTGGCTTTGCGGTGGTCGCAGTTTGAAGCTGTCGACTTCCCGGGCCACTCCTATATGAATTAAAGCAATGAAATAGCCAAAAATTACAATTCGGTGACAAGTTGACACGTCTATATTCCCCTTCGTTTACTTATCAATTTATCAACATCTTCCACTAATTATCTCCCAGTGAAGTAAAATCATTATATCCCAAAATTGCTCGAGCACTAAAAAATCTTCCAACTGTCGCAGGTTGATAGGTCTATGATCTGATACTCAAACTGCGAGCGAGGACCGTCATTTTTGAAGTACAGCGATCACATTTTTAAAAATTATAGAAAGATATCAAGATCATTCAAAAATTCTGTTTGACTCTTAACCCGCATTTCTCACAATGATGCGACGAATAGTAACAATTTTCAGCTCGATAACGATTGACAAATTACCTCAAAGGACCAAAGTGGGTATTCCTGCGGATTTGTAAGTTGTCATAAAACTGTATATTGACACTCTTCATTCACATTCTTGTGAGAAATGGTGCGCCAAGTTAAGCTTGATGCCGATTTACAAACTCAACATTGGCCATCGGTGGTTATTCTATAGCTGACGCAAATTTCATATCAAATTCGTTAAACCTATTTGTACGATCGAAAGATAAGAAGCGGGCGAAAAACCGGCGTCTAATTGTCCAGTGCTCTCGCCCGCCAGGAGGTAAAATCAGGTTACACCTTCCAATCCTGGATCTTCAGGCTCGTCCATTTGAAAATGTCTGCTACTCATCTTTCTCTTCGATATCTTCGGCATCACTATCAGTATTATCTCCGCTATCCGTATCTTCATTATCTGTATCTTCATTGTCTGTATCTTCGTTGTCTGTATCTTCGTTGTCGGCGTCTTCGTTGTCGGCGTCTTCGTTGTCGTCATCGCCCCATAAGAACTCGTCACCGTAATCTGGTGCTTCAGCTTCAATATTATCATTTAATACCCGTTGACCATTTAGGCTGTTCTGGTCATGATTAGCGTAGAGAATTCCGACTATACAAATAGAGAACATTCCGAGACCGAGAATTAGGAATTGTTTTACAATTGCTGATTGCATTAGTGATTTCATATTTTGCTCCTTATTATTGGTTTACTACCTTTGGTTAATTACATAGAAAAATTAGTGGATAATTGCCTGAAATCTCATATTCAATTTTTCATTGGCGCCTCCGTGAAATGGAAGATTGTGAATAGTAAACTGTAACATTTTAATATCTCAGAATTAATAGTAACCATACTAAATACGTTGTACTAAGGTTTTGATTGCTCCACTTCGTCGGCCTCCAAGCTCTAAGGTCGATAACAATTCGCTATAAGGAACGACTATCAGTGAGCAGGGACTGTCATTTATGATTTTTTCAGCCGTATTTCCCAGAGAAATCCGCGAAACGTTATTCTGCCCTTTGGTCCCAATAATAAGTAGATCATAGTCCCCGGATTGAGTGGTACGGAGAATTTCCTTACTGGGGACGCCATACCGAAACCAGGAGCTATAGCGAATTCCAGTCAAGTCAAATGTTGTCAAGTAATTGTTAAAAACTGACTCTAACTTTTCCCCAACGATACAGTTACCGGTACCCGGTTCAGAAAAGAGATTTTCCTTAAGCTCTGGTCCATAATCCATCGAAATCACCTGATAGTCCACCTTTGATATTCCGGGATATCGTCGCGGTTCAGGAGCAACATTAATGATATCAAGCTGACAATTAATCCTCGCTGCCAGCAAAATAGCTAAAGACAGAACTGTATTCGACGTTAGTGAAAAATCGATGGCACACAATATCCTCCTTATGCCTGGAACCGTCGCTTGATGTTTAAGAACCATGACTGGTTGCCGGGCATTTCGAATTAACTTCTTGCACGTAGTCCCTGAAACGCGATCCAAAATTCTGGTTCGACATTGTCCCACTACAATCATTCCTACATCATGGTCGTCGGCGGCTTTAAGCAATACGTCGTATGGTCGTCCTTCTGCTATAACCGGAAAGTCAACTTTGGCTCCAATTTCTGTCATCTTGTCGACTGCAGCCTTCATTCGGGGATATATTTCATCATAGATTTTGTTCCAGTAATTCAACCCATAGTGATATGGAACATAATCAATTGCATGCACGGGAATTAACGTGCAATCAAATAGCCGCGACAAACTCGAAGCAATTGAAACTGCATTTTCTGTGGAGTCGAAGAAATCGAAACCAACAATTATTTTCTTGTCATTCATAGCACTCGCTCATCTATGCGATTCATCATCTGACTTTTCAAAACCGGCCAGATGCGATATTCTTCTATTTAGATCAAAGCATTCATTAAACGCCGGAATAAAGCAATATAAACGCCAATACAATTCGAATAATCACAATACATTAATAATATGCAAGTTAAATATCCTTTGGTCGGCGTTTCAGGTGAGGTTGCTTTATTCTTACAAACTACAACGTCCCACAAATAAGAACTATAAGTTCTGTTAATGATAATTGAACAGGAAGTATTTTTTCCTGTTTAGGTGGTCTCTGAGTCTTGGGGAGATATATTAAAGTGAAAAAAATTCTTGAGCAGCGTACAATTGACTTTCTGTAATCGACACATAAGGATCACTGTAAAAATGAACGAACTTGTCACATTCGATGACGTAACTGAATTTCTGTGGGTTCCTGAAAACGCAAAAGAGATGTCATCTAAAAACATGAAGATGCAGGCGGTTTACCGTCAATTGACATCGGTGGCAGAGACCAATGCCACAGTGCTTTTGAACGGAGAAACGGGTACCGGAAAAGGTATAATGGCCAGGCTGGTTCATCGGCTGAGTGAACGTGCGAATAAGCCATTTATCTCGGTGCATTGTAGCGCAATACCAGATTCGTTGTTGGAAAGCGAATTGTTCGGACATGTTCGAGGTGCATTTACGGGTGCTTCCAGAGACAAACTTGGCAAATTTCAACTAGCCGACGGGGGCACTATATTCCTTGACGAGGTTGGGACGATGCCAATGCTTGCCCAAATTAAATTATTACAGGTATTACAGGACAAGGTTGTTCAACGCATAGGTGATGAAAAAACCATAAAATCTAATGCCAGGGTGATCGCCGCCACGAACGAAAACCTGCTCACGTTGTGTGCAAACAAACTGTTTCGATCAGATCTCTACTATCGACTAAATGTATTCCCAATTGAAGTTCCACCACTGCGAGAGCGAAAAGAAGATATTCCTGCTCTCATTGACTCATTTTTAGAAAGACTACATACTATCTACAATAAGAAAGTACCAGAAATCAGTAGCGACGTGTACGACGCCTTCGAAACTTATGAATGGCCAGGGAATGTTCGGGAATTGGAAAATTTGATTGAACGGGCATTTATAATTGAACAGTCAACGAAGATTGGGTTAGGCAGTCTTCCACAGGAAATTCGATTTAGTGAACTTCGTTCCACTGAAAATAAACCAGATGGAATGCAGACGATGGCAAGTTTTGAAAACATGACTTTGAGAGAAGCAAGAGAGATAGCAGTGGAAACGTTAGAACGCGAGTACCTAACAGCGACACTTACTGCAAATCGCGGGAAGATCAAGTCAACGGCAGAAGCTGCCGGAGTTAGTACCAGGCAAGTTAGTAAGCTTTTAAATAAACATGCGATCAGCAAAGACGATTTTAAGTCTCAGAATCGACATGTCCTAGAGGAACTAAACTGAAGCAGTTGCTGCGAACATGTCCAAATTTTTAAAGAGAAAGGTAGAGGGGTGCAACTAAATATTCAGAAACTTAAAACAGGCGAAACAGCGGTGATCGCGAGAGTAATTTACGAGGGACATGAAATCTCTCCCCAATTAGAGGCTCATATTGCTCTTTCTGATTCTCAAAGATTACGTGTAGAAAATCCATTTATTGGATTGTGGACCGAAGTTTCCACGACACTAATTGTTGGCGCACATTCTCGACTCGACATAGACCTAAATCCACCATCTTGCCTGAGAGATATTTGGACATTAAAGCCATCTATTGAACTTAATTTTCTCCGGATATATATATATGAAAAAAACTAAATCCAATTAAGAAACAGAACTGACAATTCCGATTTTAGATGTAATGTATCGATTAAAATCGTAAATATTTGCAAACCATGACCGCCCCAAAAAAAAAATTATCGAAGTTTAACTAACTTAATGAAAAATAGTTATGTATTTTTTATAATTCAGAAACATTAGATTGGCGTAATAAGTGCTAATGCCATGTAGGTTCAAGCGAAAGAACAAATTGCATAGACGTTTTCAATCAGTAGTTAAATATCAAAAACATTAACATAATCGACACTAAAATAACGGAAGGGAAAAATCATGAACAAGAATGTCCTAATAGAGAAATTTTTACTGTTAACTTTAATTTTATTTTCAATTTCTATTTTCGCAGCTGACGAAAAGAAAACGACAACAAAAAAAGAGAAAGAAATTAGCATAACTGGAGGGGTTGAAAGTATTACAGATGATGACGATGCGGTTATAGGCGTGTCAATTTGGGATTTTAAATTGTTTAGTGAATACCTGGTCGCCAGCAATAATCAAGAAAAGAAATTACTTAAATATGTTGGAAAGACAGTCAAAATAACAGGTACAGTGACAGAAAATGAGGAGGGAGATAATATTTTAACCGTGAATAAATTTGAAGAGGTCAAGGAAAATAATAAGGATTAGTAAAACTCTTTGAATGCTATTTATAAACCATGACCAAGAGGAAAATAATTAATTATGGACTTTTCAATCTATGGTGAATAATACTAAATCGAAAGCACAACGGGTCAATGTTCATCCATGTTAAAAAAGGTGAACTTTGCCCGTTCTTTTATGCTATAATAGTAAAATATGTTATCTTTTTTTTGTATCAACCACGCTGTATTTCCCAAATACCATTGTTCACAGCCGCGAAAATGACAGTTATACAAATAGGGAATGCCTAACGCTTGATTCTCTTGATAAACTTAATGCTATTTTAAATAAAAGCATTAAAGAAGCCCTGTTCATTGCCAATCGATGCAATAACAGACACGATAGAACGTTGTATCGAGCAATTCGCCGAAAGCTCGGTGGTAAACTCGTCAGTAAGATAGAAACCGAAATAGAGAGGAATTTAACTGATGAATTATGTCGAACCGAAAAAAGGAATCAATTTATCGTGATGTGGGGTCAATGAAAGAGCCTGCACTTTTCTTTTATCGGCGACTAGGCGACGTATGTAAAATTGATGACCATATAATAGGTGCCGACAAGTTTGGTCAATTTATAGCTCAGGAGTATACATATTTTAAAATTATTCATATAAATAAACATGGGTTGACCGTGGCTTTGAGATATGGAATTGATACGGAATCATCATACTTTGGTTTGCATACAACTGGTATTTACTCTTATGCTGATTTAGTTGCTAATTTTCAAGGTTTTCGGTTTTGGAATTTCCTGCGATATCGTCATGGAGACCCGTTGGCTGATGATAAGCGAGGACTTTATATCAAGTTGATTGATGGAAGTTGGCACCAGATAAGGCGTTTCGATTGGAGGTATTATGTTGATTCAGTTTGGGACGAAGCTGTTAATCAAAACAGTTATAGATCAGAAGATTTCGGACGAAAGATTAACAACGTTATCCAAGCTCATAATCATAGTATGAAGAATGCTCCTTTAGCCCTTCAAGGTAAAATCCTTTCAAATAATTTATTCCACAAATACGGAACTTATGTTGATTGGATTTTAAACCCCCGCTTAACAAGCAATATAAAATCATTCTGAACCAAATTGTAAACGATGATGGGATTACATATACATTTTCGATTTTTAGCCAAAGAGTTGAAGCAATGAATATTTCAAATTTACTCTCAAAATTCATTTGTTTAGTTATGACCGTTTTGTTTTTTATAGGCTGTGGAAAAAAAGACCACAAG
Source organism: Verrucomicrobiota bacterium (assembly GCA_021772675.1). Lineage (GTDB taxonomy): Bacteria > Verrucomicrobiota > Lentisphaeria > JABSQK01 > JAJFLO01 > JAJFLO01. The sequence goes on from JAJFLO010000359.1 coordinate 11,524, forward strand.
TCAGCATTGTCAAATGAGGCTGGTAATTTAGTAGACAACTCTGTAATAGGTGAAAGTAACCTGAATGGTAATAACGGCGCTAAATCAAAGATTGATAAGAATAAAGTCTCTATTTCAATTTCTAAAGAGCATTTATCAGAAACTGACATTCAATTATTTGAGCAGACCCTTTTCGACCACAACATACCAATCGCAAAATTAAAACAAATAATAAAACACTACGACAGGGAATTATTACACAAAGTCGCTCTAAAATTTAAGGACCAAATTTCTGATAATCGTACAAAACTCAATTCATCATATGATAAAATTGCCTTATTACCCCTGGAAGATAAACTGAGTAAAAAAGGTATCACTTTAGAACGAGAAATAAAAAAACTCTCCAGATCCGTCCAAGCATTGGAATTCCGACTTGATATTGTCCATGATGCATTAAAACAACTGGCCGAAGAGGCATCGGGCATTTAATAAAATCGGGATCATGACGAATGATCAGCTTTATTTTCCTGCCTGTCAGTCTAATTATGTTTGATTTATTCAACCATAATTTACACTCTAATTCATTGTCGATGATTTTGGCCGGTTTACTTACAATATTTCATGAAACCAGAAAAAAATTTTGTTTTCAAAAAAAGTAACAGGAACTAACAGTTCTAATTTCATTCATTCTACCGGAAATTGGAATTCTGCTCTTCCCACTTTACAAGAACACCCTGTCATTTATGTCTGGCATAACTCTTTCACAGTCAATAAATTGCTTATAAATTAGCCCCTTTGTGGCCTTTCTGTTGCTGATCCTAAAGTCAAATAATAGCATCATTAATAAAATGACCTTGGAAGGATCGTGAAATGAGTAAAATTTGGGAAATTATAACAAGTGAAAGTCCATTGGTCGCAGCAGCAATTCACGACGGACATTTTATTAGGGATGGTTTGGATAACTTGGTGGCTATTTCAGAAAAGGATAGGCTTCGCGAAGAAGATCCCTATACCGGGTATTGGACAGAAGTTGCAAAAAACCGAATCGTGGGCATCAGATCACGATTTGAAGTGGATCTCAACCGACCCAGAGAGAAAGCGGTCTACCGTACTCCAGAGGACGCCTGGGGGCTACAGGTTTGGAAAAGTCCGACTGATTCCGAACATGTTCAACATTCTTTAGCCCAATATAATGCTTTTTATCAGACGATCGAAAAAATGCTGACAGATATTGAAGCACAATTTCGTAAATTCGCGCTTAGTACAATTAACTACTCCTATCTTGAAACCATGATACAGTAAACTTGTGGTAGGTATTGGCAAACCCTTTTTGTTATCCCTTAAGAACTTTTTGAGTATCATATGCCCATCATATTTTTTTCGCAAAAGTGCACAGTTATGTGAAGAACAAATAATCATGCTGATCGGAAAGGCTTAATAAGAATATGCATGTCCTATCCGTCATCGCGACCATCTTTTTACCTCTCAGCTTTCTCACGGGATTACTGGGTAGGGGGGCATTCCTAGTGCGGAAGAGATGAATGCATTCTGCTTGTTTTGCGGAATTCTCAGTGTTACTGTCGTTGGGTAGGTAATTCTTTTTAGGAAGCTAAAGTGGTTTTAGAAATATTCGGCGTGTTATTCAATTTCTGATCAATGACACGGAACGTCTAACGAAAGCAATATGACTTAAAGTAGAGGAAAAAACATGGATTCAAAAATTTACGCCTTATCTACCAGTGCAACCCCCTTGGTTGCTGCCGCCATTCATGACGGGCATAAAATAAGAGATCAAATTACACCTCTTCTGGCCCTTTCAGAAACTGAACGACTCCGAGAGGAAGATCCTCATACTGGACAATGGGCCAGTGTTGCCGGGAATCAGATTATTGGTTTGCGATCTCGGTTCGAAGTGGACCTAAATCGGCCACGGGACAAAGCCGTATACCAACAACCTGAAGATGCATGGGGGTTATGTGTATGGAATGAATCTCTCACTCCGGAAATCATCAGCAGTTCGCTCAAAGAATACGACGATTTTTATGCAGGGGTAAAAACATTCTTTAACGAATTAATAGCGACTCACGGAAAAATAGTGGTGTACGATCTCCATACCTATAATCATCGGCGAAACGGGCCGAATATGGATCCAGAGGATTCGAACGAGAACCCTGAAGTAAATATCGGCACCGGAACAATGGACCGCGTACTTTGGTCCCCGATTGTGGAAAGATTCATCACCGATTTACGAGCGTATGACTACAACGGTCGCAGCCTGGATGTGCGCGAAAATGTAAAATTTCAGGGCGGTCAATTTTCCCGATGGGTACATCAAGAATTTCCTCGAACAGTTTGCTCTATAGCCATTGAATTCAAGAAATTTTTTATGGATGAGTGGACCGGAGAACCGGATGAATTTCAGGTAAAAGCTATAAAGGAAGCGTTACAAAGAACAACAGTAGGAGTCATAGACGAATTGGAAAAGTTAGGCAACTCCAGTGCCTAGCAAAAATACTTCCCATAATTTCGCTTTTTCCAATTAACTGGTCTGCAAGCGTTTATTATCCGGCTTCAAACGGCAAACATGATTTTAGAGACATGATTCAATGAAAAATAACGGACCCAATCAATTTGGAACATTTGAGGGGGTTTTTACGCCAACTATTTTGACGATTATCGGCGTAATAATGTATCTTCGCCTGGGTTGGGTCGTTGGCAATGCCGGTCTTGGCGGCGCCATATTAATCATTCTATTAGCTAAGTTGGTGACAATTACCACCGCTCTGGCGTTGTCTTCGATGGCTACAAATATCAAAATTGGCGCTGGTGGCGCCTATGCCCTGGTTTCGCGTTCTTTAGGTGTTGAAGTTGGAAGTGCTATCGGAATTCCCCTATATCTGTCTCAGGCATTAGGCGCGGCCATGTATATTACTGGTTTTACTGAATGCTGGCTGTCCATATTTCCTACCCACAATTCACAGATTATTTCATCATTAGCTCTGCTCGGCTTGCTGACGATCACAATTATCAGCACCAAAGCAGCAATGAAAGCGCAGTATTTTATCATGGGTATAATTGTGATTTCATTGGTCTCTTTTTTCTTAGGGAAAGGCGACGGAAAACACGAAATCGTTATGTGGGGCAGCTTTGAACAAGTGCCATTTTGGGATGTGTTCGCTATTTTTTTCCCCGCAGTAACCGGGATTACTGCTGGAGCAGCTATGTCCGGGGATCTAAAGGATCCGCAACGAAGTCTTCCCATAGGAATACTGTCTGCTGTGGCAACGTCATTATTAATTTACCTGGCTGCCGCGTTCTGGTTCGATTACACAAGCTCCTCTGATTTACTCATCAATAACTTTACGTTAATGGCTGACGTTTCCCGTTGGAAAATTTTAGTAATTGCAGGAATCATTGGCGCGACGCTGTCATCAGCTCTCGGATCTATTATCGGCGGTCCTCGGACACTACTAGCTTTAGGGCAGGATAAGGTGATACCCTTTTCGAAGTATTTTGCGAAGCTAAGCAAGAATGGAGAACCACAAATTGCTCTTATTTTTACCAGCATCGTCATTGAGGTAAATATTCTTTATGGAGACCTAAATTCAATCGCCCCGTTATTGACGATGTTTACGTTATTAACTTACCTGGCGTTAAATCTGGCCGTGTTCATCGAAAAAGCAATTGGAATTCCTTCCTTTCGTCCAACCTTTAAGATTCCATTGTTTATTCCCTTAATCGGCGCAATTTGGTGCTTAGCTGTCATGTTCCTTATCAATGCCACTTTTGCTGCAACCGCGATTTTCTGCATTTTAGTAATCTATACTGTGCAGGTAAAACGGGAACTCGATACTCCTTGGGGTGATGTCGGCAGCGCCCTATTTTGCACAATCGCAGAGTGGGCTGCGAAAACGTCTGCCCAGATGCCGCAACACGCGAAATCATGGAAACCGAATCTGATTGTTCCGGTAGAAAACCCGAAAGAATGGTTTCATCTTATGAACTTTGTCCGGGACATCGTTTTTCCCAGTGGCACATTACGTATATTCTCTGTCATACCAAGAGCAAAAGATGAAAGTTTGTTTAGAAGAAAACTCTACGGTAAATCTCATGAAAAAAACAAATTAGAACAGGCGGATCAACAGCTGAAAGAATTGGTTTCACCTTTAAAGAAGGAAGGTATTTTTACTGTGGAGATAACGGTTGATAGTGATAAAGTTTTAGAAGGAATAAATATAATATCGCAGGTCCTTAAAGGTGCTTTTTTTCCTCCAAATCTAGTTTTTCTCACCATGAGTGGGGATATAGCCAAAGACAAAGGTTTAGGTGAGATTATTTCAATTTATACATATCAGCAAATGGGAATATTAATATTATATCCTCACCCGAAAGCAGGATTCGGGAAAAACGAAACTATAAATGTCTGGTATCGTGTCGGCAGCCAGAACCTTGATTTATTGATATTGATCGCGCTTCAGTTGTTCAAAAATTGGCATGCGGATCTGAGACTGATCACTGTCATTGAACGAAATGAAAAAAAAGACGAGGCGATTAAGTTTTTAGACGGTATTATTCATAGTGCCAGAATTCCCGCTTCTGCTGAAAAAGTTTTTTTGTCAGGTACCTATCAATCAGCCCTCAAGGCAGCGCCACTTGCGGATTTAAACATTTTCGGATTTTCTCCAGAGTCTAGTATTAAGATGATGCATAGCACAATAGAATTGGTCGAGTTTTCATGTCTTTTTGTTATGGAATCCGGTTATGAAAGCTTCGAGAATTAATTTTATTAAGGACTATTTGGAAAACCCACCACAGTTTCGGCGTGGAGACAAAGTTGGTAGTCCATACACACGTTTTTACTCTGCGTCTCTATACGCAGACCTGCAAGTCTATGCAATGTTGAAATTTTCCAACAAGTATTATGTCCAAAATTAAGAATGTCTATATTGTATGAGTGGCAATATAGTTATACTGGTAACCCATAAACCTATATTCGACAGTTGAAAGCGGCGCATTGTCACAATTCATTGGTTGATAGGAAGTTGCAAACAATGTTCTATCTACTTTTTAGTAGATATTTGCGTGTCTTGCAATATTTTCAACTGCAATATCTTACAACCCTGCATCCACTTCAGCTGCCGGATAGCCGAATACTGTATTTTGACAGAAAGAGACAGCTCCTACCGCTCAGCGGTACGAGAGTGCTCAATGAGCACGGCAAATGTCGGGGAATTAAACCCACGAGTGGAATTAAAAATGAATAATATAATCCAATGGATAGAAGGACTATTCGGTATCAATCCGGAACTGTTCTATAAAATCACATTATCGATCTTAACCATCTTCATCATCGTCGTACTCCGTTTTGTCATTCTCAGAATTGCCAACTCAAAAACGTTGGATGACAAAGTGAGATACCATTGGCGAAAAATGTCATCCTACATAGCGTTTTTCCTTGTGTTGATCATGGTCGGACGGATCTGGTTTGAGGGAATTCAAACTTTGTCTACTTTTCTGGGTTTGATAACTGCAGGATTGGCTATTGCGTTGCAGGTCCCGATTGTCAATTTGGCCGGATGGGCGTTCATTTTATGGAGACGCCCCTTTGAAGTAGGCGATCGGATCGAAATTGGACAGATAAAGGGAGATGTCATTGACCTGCGAATATTTATGTTCTCGATGATGGAAATCGGAAATTGGGTCGATGCTGAGCAAAGCACCGGTCGGATAATTCACATACCAAACGGTCGCGTATTCCAGGAACCTCTTGCGAACTATTCCAAAGGATTTGAATATATCTGGAATGAAATTCAGGTTCTTATCACTTTTGAAAGTCACTGGGAAAAGGCAGAAAAAATTTTACTGGATATCGTCATATCGCAGACGGAACATCTGTCCAGAACAGCTCAAAAGAAAGTTCGTGAAGCGGCACGTAAATATATGATATTTTATACAAAACTGACACCTACAGTTTATCTATCAGTCCGTGACAGTGGTGTGATGCTAACATTACGTTATCTCTGTGACCCAAGACAAAGGCGCGGAACCGAACAGACCATCTGGCGTGATATTCTTCGATCCTTTAGTCAGCACGAGGATATTGACCTTGCGTATCCTACACAGCGATTTTTTAACAATCAAAAAGAAGGAAAACCAGGTCAAGTATCCACAAGTTCCATTGACAATAATCAAATGGATAAGTAACGATATAAACAGTACAAGTATTTTGGCTTTAAATAATTTTACTTTCGAGTGTGGTATATCGGGTATTATCCAATAAAATGGAAATTGAATTAATTGAGGCACCTGGTGTTCTTTTGTTAGGATTCTACCAGTGGGAAGATGATGAATGGTTGGTTAATCGCTGTTTTTATCGGTGTAGCGAATTAGGCTTAACATATTTATATCAAATAATTTGCAACAATTCACTAACCTTTACAAGTCTAAAAAAGCTTTAACAAATATTTTTAACGCAACTAATTTACCATCAACATGTTAACATCTTTCGTTCAGCAATAGCTAACAATCGAATTGTTTAGCAAAATACCAATTATAACATTTTCTTCAAATTCCCAGATGAAAGGATTGAAAACGAACAACGAATCATTTGAAATACCAATGGGCACAAGCCCTTTGGTGACAGTCGCGATACATGATGGACATTGAATCAAGGATAAAGTTGCAAGTATCATAGCGCTTTCAGATGCTGAACGACTCAGGGAAGAAGATCTCTTCACCGGAGAATGGACCGCGGTAGCAAATACATGGGTTGTCGGACTAAGGTCGCGATTTGAAGTTGATCTAAACCGGGCCAGGAAAAACGCGGTTTACCTAAATCCAGAGGACGCATGGGGACTCAACGTTTGGCGTACAGCGCCAAGAGATGAAATTATTAAAGAATCTCTACATCAGTACGATGCCTTTTCTGAGGAAATTCGAACCGTTCTTGGCAAACTTCAGCATCTTTTTTAACGCATTGTTGTTTCTGATCTACATACTTATAATCATCGTCGCGAAGGCCCTGATAATCCACCGGGAGATCCAAAACTCAATCCTCAGGTTAATATTGGTACAGGTACCATGAATCGTAAAAAATGGGCACCGCTGATTGATCGCTTTATAAACGACCTTGGCGTTTTTAATTTTCTCGGGAGTCAATTGGATGTTCGGGAAAACGTAAAATTCAAGGGCGGTCAATTCTCTCGCTGGATTGATCATCAATTTCCGAGAAAAACTTGCTCGATAGCCATTGAATTCAAGAAGTTTTTTATGGATGAATGAACTGGCAAACCGGATAAAGTCCAAATAGAAGCCATAAAAAAAGCCTTGCAGTCTACAATTCAGGGAGCGTTGGAAGAATTAGGAAAGATGGACAAATCCAGTTCCTAAGAAAGAATCCAATATTGTCAGCAGTCTTTTTACTTACTATCCACCCTCTGTAGTCGGTATTGCAAGAGGCTCGTAAGGATAAATTGTTACTTTTCCGCAAAAACGTCATCCAGAACCGAATCACAACCGGAATACTTTACCCACATTTTTTCAGAACTAATAATAGATAATAAGCATATTGAAAATAGACAACAGGCAGATCCCACAAAGAACAGACAAACTGTGGCTGTTGCCAATCCAATTTTTACCTTAACAATTATAAAAGCAGTGGCAATTAACATTAAAAAACCACTTGTAAAAAGACTAAGCAACAGAAGTATACTAATACCGCTCAGAAAGACTTTACGTACATTCTTCACTACTTTAATACGACAACGCGCAATCTCAATCTTTAATAACTTAAGAGAAGTTTGCCGGCTAACCTTCAAAATTGGGCTAACAATATTATTAATTATCGAACTAAAAATATTCTTCATAGTTTAACGATGAAAACCAAATTTAATCTTTACGACCCAGTATATAACCGATCAGCAGAGAACAAAATGCAGCGCCACCAATATAAGGCCATGGATTGTCGTGAACATTTTGATCCGTTTTCTTCGCAATCTCTTTGACCCTATCTTCACTCAATTCACGCGCTTTTGCTGCAGCATTGGCAGCGGATTGCTTGATTGATTCAATTCTTTCTTTAGAATCGAATCCAGTAATTGCATCTTTTATATTTTGATATTTATCCCTTAGTAAATCCTGAACTTCTTTCTTTTTGCTTTTTGCAGCATCATCAAGCATCTTTAATGCTTCAGAAATCTTTTCGTTGCTATAATTTGATTTTTCCATATTATCCATACTCCTTTTTCTTAAATATTACCCAAATAAAATGACCACCGTGAATAAAATCGAATTCATCTTTGCTGACCGAGGTCATTACAGAAGACAATACATCAGCCAGGTAATAGTTGTCTCCTGTCACAAAGACTGATAGTATTGGACTTGCTAGTTCAACCTTACGGCCCCAACCAGAAATTAAGCACCGTTAACTTACAATCTTTGGATACATGATACATCATATGTCATTTAGACAAAAGATTCAAATTAAAAATAAAAATTAAAGATGTACTGTTGTCAAAATAAGCAATATCCGTTAACTTGTTCATGTTAACTTCCGTCAAACATTTGCAACTAAACCAATTAAAACAGGCTTTTGCAAGATGCTCTTAGTGGTGGCCGCTATGCATGATGGACAAAGGTACGAGGTTACAAGTATCATGGCACTTTCGACGCAGAACGACTAAGGGAAGAAGATCCCTTCACCGGAGCGTGGACGGTAATGACGCAAAACAGAAATAGTAAAGGAGGCTCTAATGAAAATCGGGTTTGTTGTCAATAAAATTCAAACAGAGGAAGCAGGCTATACCACGACACGCTTGGCTGCGGCCGCCGTTAATCGAGGACACGAAGTGTGGTTGATGGGAGCGGGAGACTTTGCCTACGACGGCGATGAAAACATTCGCGCCTGGGCGCGCTCGGTGCCAAAAGCCCGATATAAAACAACAGAAACTTTTTGGGCAGACTATCAGGGCCCCAATGCAAAGATAGAGCGGATCACCGTCGACAATCTTGATGTTCTCATGCTACGGAACGACCCGTCAGCCGATGCCAATTCCCACTCGTGGCGTCAATGGGAGGGCGTTAACTTCGGTCGTCTCGCAATGCGGCATGGAGTCGTTGTGGTCAATGACCCGAATGGTCTCGCGAAAGCGATGAACAAGACCTATTTTCAACTCTTCCCGAAGAATCTCAGACCAAGAACTTTGATAACTCGGGATCGGAAAGCAATCAAACAATTCGCCAGTGAACAGGGCGGAAAAATAGTACTCAAGCCTCTACAGGGATCAGGGGGCCAGAGCGTATTCCTCGTAAAATCGGCAGAAAGTGGCAATCTCAATCAGATTATAGATGCCGTAAGCCGGGATGGATATGTTATCGCACAGGAATATCTACCGGCTGCTGCGGAAGGAGATATTCGCCTTTTCCTTATGAACGGCCATCCATTACGATATAAAGGAAAATATGCGGCATTCCGGCGAGTCCGCTCAGGTGACGATATGCGAAGTAACATACATGCCGGGGGCAAATTACAACAGGCAGAAATCAATGATGTACATCTGAAGATGGCAAAAATAGTACGTCCAAAGCTGGTCCAGGATGGTATGTTCCTCGTCGGATTAGATATTGTCGGAGATAAATTGATGGAAATCAACGTATTCAGTCCAGGTGGACTTGGCAGCGCGCAAAAATTTGAGAAAGTTAATTTTAACAACGCCGTAATTGATGCCTTGGAACATAAGGTAGAATATATGAGTTTTTATCAACGAAACTTCGACAACGTGGATATGGCCACCTTATGAGTTGATGCCGCTAACAGCCACGCGGCTCGAATTTATCAAATATGGATTAACCATTGAAAACTTTTGATATAGTTAGACCGTCCGAAACCATTACAGACGCCTTTATCGAAAATCTCTGTAAAAAGATTGAAAATAACGAGAGAGTGCGTCGGTCTTTACCTGTTTGGGGACGAGTTCATATCGATCGATCGCTCCCGTTTTTGTGCGTCTATCGGAGGCCAAGTAATAGTGAAAGCGTCGGTCCCGAACGATTAGTCATGGGTGAGGCTTTGTATGTTATCGCATCCGAAAATCGTAGCCTGCAAAAAGAGCTTGGATTATTGGTGCAAGCGATAGTAAAAATCCAAGCGATCAATTATTGATAATAAGATGCTGTGTATTTACTAGGATTAATTCATATTTTTGAATACTTAAGGAACAGTGGAAAAATTGAACCGTTATACATTGGAAAAATTGCCGCGGAACACATACCCGTAATCGAAGAACTTCGATACCGAAACGTGCTTCTTTTCCACCCCATTAAACCCACGATTCTTAAAAAATCCTGACGCCTTAAAACGATTGGATAATGTTCGGAAAGGTATGACTGTATTAGATTTGGTTCAGTGTTGATTCTCAGTCCAATAATGCATTATGTTCATTGTTTCTTTTCATTTAATTGTATTTTTTCGCTCAAGATGGTAGGTTCTTTCAATCAACAAAGCTATGTAGCTTAATGAACCACAAAACCGAAAAAGGAAGTTTATCAATGAAATTAGGATTTGTTGTAAATGATGTGATGAGTGAAGAATCTGGATATACTACGACCAGACTGGGAATGACTGCCATTAATAGAGGCCATGAAGTTTGGGTGATGGGTGTTGGGGATTTGGCCTATGATGCAGATGAAAAAATTCGGGCGAATGCACGGTCTGTTTCGAAGAAAAATTATAAGTCACCAGAAACTTATTTGGTGGATCTACAAGGATCGAAGGGGAGAAGCGAAAGAATAACCGTTGATGATCTGGATGTTTTAATGTTGCGCAATGATCCATCTCAAGATTCAGGCTCGCGGTCCTGGGCGCAAACTTCTGGTATTAATTTTGGACGAATCGCCATGCGCCATGGCGTTATTGTACTAAATGACCCAATCGGTTTGGCAAAGGCCACAAATAAAACTTATTTTCAACTTTTCCCACAGGACGTAAGGCCTAGGACGGTCATTACACGTAGTCGAGAGGAAATAAAACAATTCGTAAATGAACAGGATGGCCATGCAGTACTTAAACCCTTGCAGGGGTCTGGGGGTGCCGGCGTCTTTCTTATTCGTCCGGAAGACAAAGCTAATCTAAACCAAATGATTGATTCCCTTATTCGCGATGGTTATGTTATTGCCCAGGAATATTTGCCTGCTGCTGCTGAAGGTGATACGAGGCTTTTTGTTATGAACGGTCAACCGTTGCGTTACAAAGGTAAATATGCCGCCTTTAGACGTGTTAGATCCGGCGATGACATGCGCAGTAATATTCATGCCGGCGGCAAATTGAGACAGGCAGAAATTACAGACACCCACTTGAAAATGGCTAAAATTGTCCGTCCAAAATTGGTTAAAGACGGTATGTTCCTTGTCGGATTAGACATTGTTGGCGACAAGTTGATGGAAATCAATGTGTTCAGTCCGGGAGGTTTAGGAAGTGCTCAGAGATTTGAGAAAGTAAATTTTAATATAGCAGTTATCGAGTCCCTTGAGCTTAAGGTCGAATACATGAGTTTTTATCAACGAAAATTCGACAACGTGGATATGGCCACTTTATGAGTTGATGCCCTGTAATTCTTACCAAAAAAATTGCAATGCGGCAACCCAACTTTATCAAATATGGATTAACCATTGAAAACCTTGGATATAGTTAGATCATCCGAAACCATTACGGAGGCCTTTATCGAAGATCTCTGTAAAAAGATTAAAAATAACAAGAGTGTGCGTCGGTCTTTACCTGTTTGGGGACGAGTTCATATCGATCGATCGCTCCCGTTTTTGTGCGTTTATCGGAGGCCAATTAATAGTGATAGTATCGGTCCAGAACGATTAGTCATGGGGGAGGCTTCGTACGTTATCGCATCTCAAAATCGCAGCCTGCAAAAAAAGCTTGGATTATTGGTGCAATCGATTGTAAAAACCCAAGCGATCAATTTTGGAGCCTTCCTTATTTTAGAGATTTGGGAACTCAAAGAAGATGAAATTTCCATTGAAGGTCCTATTTACAAACCTCACTTCCAAATTATTCGACCGCTAAAAACCAACCTTTCCTCTACCATTGACGTCTTGGAAACGGAACTTCATAAAGTGAAGTATCGAGGGCATTTTGCTGGAGTGGATGTAGTGACCACTTCGAAAATTTTCCCGCCGGGTCTGGCACCACTGCTAAGTGCCTCGAAAGCAGCGGAGTCGTCTTGTCACGTATTGGGATTGAAAATCCGCCCAATATATCGCAATCATCTTTCCGACGAAACCTTTCCTCTTGTTCGCCGTTCATTGTATCGAAGAATGTCGAAACCATTAAAAAAAACATTTTATGAATTTATAAGAAAAGACACCACCACTGATAACCCCTCACATTATAATGCGCTCGGAAGAAGGAGTGTGGTAAAAGCAGTTTGGGAAGTCGATCAGGCACTCGCCGAAATCGGTAATCAATTCGATTTTCTATTACAAGTTACTCCCATAAATGCAGATACCGCCTGGGCACACTTCAAGAAAAATCGATTCCAAAAAGAACCTGGTTTTATTTATCGCCGCCTTCCTATTGACCCAATTGCTGCTAAAAGAGCCTTATTTAAAGTGCCAATAGAGAGAATAGAGGATCCTGTTCTCGCAGAATTGCTCCGATCTCAACAAATGGGATTAGATCGCAAGCTGACCATGCTTGCGGATAGAGGAACGTTTCGGTTTCGTTATGGAAGCGTACAACTCTATGGTGTGATTAGCGGAAATCTACTGAATGCTTCGAAGGAAATTTTGGCTCAAATCCCCCCTCGCACCCATGATGAAGCGGGCAAAGACTATATGGATGCGACTTCTTTTGCTGAGAAAGCTACCGAGGAAGTGAATCGATTAAAGGATCTTTTTCCGGAGTTAAATTCAACGGTCGAGATTTGTGATAATGTGTCCGGATTGATCGTATCCAAAGGAAATATGTTAATTGGGAAACGATTAAGAACGCCTGTATCTCGGGTTCGCGCTCTGCTTCAACATGAAATTGGCACTCATGTCTTAACCTATGTCAACGGTCGTTTTCAGCCGTTCCAACAACTCTATATCGGTTTGGCAGGTTATGATGAATTGCAAGAAGGATTGGCTGTCCTCGCTGAATTCCTCGTGGGCGGATTAAGTCGGGCTCGCTTGCGATTATTAGCGGCAAGGGTTCTTGCCGCGGATTTCATGTTAGATGGAGCTTCCTTTATAGACGTATTTCGTGAGTTGAACGATTCCTTCTCGTTTAATCGGGAAACGGCGTTTTCAATATCGATGCGGACATTCCGTGGTGGTGGATTAACAAAAGACGCCATATATCTGGGAGGTCTAATAAGGCTTTTGGAATACTTAGGAAACGGTGGAGATTTCGAAATTTTGTTCATGGGAAAATTTAATTTTGAACATATCAGCCTTATTCGCGAACTACAAATGCGAAAAGTGCTGAAGCCCCCCCCACTTCGACCAAGTTACTTGACGAACGAGGAATCGCTTACTCGACTAACCCGTGTTCGCAGTGGATTATCTGTTAACCAATTAATCGAAAGAGGTAAATAATGAGAATCGGATTTTACGTAAATAATATCAAGACGGAAGAGGCAGTTTACAGCACCACACGACTGGCATTGTCCGCGACTAATCGTGGACATGATGTCTGGTTGATAGGAGCAAGCGACTTCATCTACGATGCCGACGAGAGCATCCGTGCTCGTGGACGTTCTGTTCCGAAGAATAAATATAAAACATGTGAATCCTATCTTGCCGACCTGCAGGGAGAAAAAGCGAGAATAGAGCGCATCAGTGTTGATGATTTGGACGTTTTATTTTTGCGCAACGATCCTTCCACAGAAACTGGAAACCGTTCATGGGCGCAAGCAGCCGGGATTATATTCGGACGCGTGGCGATGCGTCATGGAGTGATCGTGCTCAATGACCCCAATGGACTATCCAGTGCCATGAATAAAATGTACTTTCAATTGTTCCCGGAAGAAGTACGTCCGCGAACAATCATCACCCAGAATCGTGATGACATTAAGAGCTTTGCCAAAGAAGAGGGAGGTACGATTGTTCTTAAACCTCTTCAGAGGTCAGGTAGCCAAGACGTGTTTCTCGTACGTCCCGAAGATCGTTCTAATTTGAACCAGATGATTGATGCAGTAGCACGAGATGGCTACGTGATTGCCCAGGAGTACCTTCCTGCCGCGGATGGAGGTGACACGCGATTATTTATGATGAATGGTCGACCGTTGCGTTACAAAGGGAAATATGCAGCCTTTCGTCGTGTTCGAGCTGGGGATGACATGAGAAGTAATGTCCACGCGGGCGGGCAAAAACAAGCTGCAGTTATCACCGACAAAGACCTGGAGCTCGCAGAAATTGTCCGGCCAAAACTCGTCTTAGATGGAATGTTTTTGGTCGGCTTAGATATCGTCGGTGATAAGTTGATGGAGATTAATGTCTTCAGTCCCGGTGGCCTCGGAAGCGCACGCCAGTTCGAGAAAGTCAATTTTGCCCAGTGCGTAATTGAAGCTCTGGAGAAAAAAGTACAGTATATGAGCTACTATCGAAGGAAATTCTCTAACATAGAAATGGCAACGCTATAGAGCAACATTGATGGCTGCGAAAGCCATGGGACGATTCAATTATTTCAGGTGGCTTATTATCGAGTAAATTTGAATGTCATTATGACGGCTGATCAATTGATACCTATGTTTTCTGCGATTTATTCCCGGGTTTTCCTTCGGTACGATTGTCATAAAAACGTTGCGTAGGATAAGCGAAATCCATGTCGTCTGCAACCGCAAACGAATTATCCTAACGTTTGTGGTGATTTAACGAGTCCTGAAGTTCGAAAGATTGCTAAAGAATTGGGTTGTGAATTAATCGTTGATGGTAAAGGACCCGTCGGTTCATTTCAGCGAGAAGCATGTAAATCAGGGTGTGCTACTATTCTACTGGAAGCTGGAGAGCCATTAAAGATTGGAACACAGGGAATACGAAATGTTTTAATCGGATTGGGAATGATTGCCGGATCACCGATTTACCCGCCTTACCAAACACGAATCAGTAAAACGACCTGGGTGCGTGCGGAATTGGGAGGAATATTGGATTTTCATGTATCCCCAGGTTAAATTATCGAATCTGGTCAAATGATTGCTACGAATTACGGCATTATGGGAAATGAGCAGAATATAATCACCAGTCCTATTGACGGCATTGTTCTTGGAATGACCACAATACCAGCTGTCAAACCTGGTGAACCAGTCTGTCATATTGCCCAGCCAACGCGAAAGATGTCACATATTAAAAAAGCATTGAATGCGGTGCCAGCATCGAACATTTGTAGAAAAGCTAAACGCGATTTAGCTACTAATATGAGTCTCACGGTTGCTGAAGATAGAGCAACGGATACGCAATAATGCATTTATTTGCTGTTTCACCAATGTACTACATGGCCTGCTGGTTGACTCCTGTGCGTATATTTTTATGTTAATCTCCAAGGCACCCTAAAAGCCTCAGTCATAACTATGTTAATTCCGAATACATAGTTATTATATCAATATGCTCCAAAAATATAATATTGAGTCATATTTATAAATATAAAGCAGTCTTTTGCATGATATAAAGAAAGAAGGTAAATCATGGCTAGATTTTTTAAGGAACGTGAAGTAAATAAGGGACTTGCACCAGGATCTCTAGTATTCATCGGTCGTCAAAAAGTTGATACTATTCGTATTCGGCTCCTTGACTATGACGATAAAGAGTTACGGGAAGAGGACTTAGAAGAGATTCAGCAGGGGCAAGATTTAAAAGATACAAATTCTGTTACTTGGATTAACATCTATGGCTTACATGATGTAGAATTTATTAAAAGACTTGGTGAAGCATTTAATCTCCATCCACTTCTTCTTGAAGATATTTTAAGTACTGCTCAAAGACCGAAACTAGAAGAATTTGATAATTGTATTTTTATAGTTCTGAAAATGCTGCGATACGATGAAGAAAAACAGATGGTTGTTGCTGAGCAATTAAGTATAGTAATCAGCGATAAGTTTTTGATTACCTTTCAGGAACAACCAGGTGATGTCTTTGAACCAGTTCGAGATCGTATAAGAAAAAGTAAAGGCAGAATACGCTCCTCCGGGGCTGACTACCTCGCCTACGCATTACTTGATACGGTTGTTGACAACTATATCTATGTCATTGAAAAACTTGGCAGTAAGATTGAAGATCTTGAGGAAGAAGTTCTGGCCAAACCGAAGGATGGGACTATTCAAAAGATTGATACCTATAAACGCGAATTAAATTTTCTGCGAAAATCTATTCGCCCCGCCAAGGAAATGATTACCCAATTGGGCAAATTAGAATCGGATCTAATTCATAAGGACGTTAATCCTTTTATTAGAGACTTGCATGACCTCGTTCTCCAGGCCACTGAAGCGATTGAAACTTACAGGGAAATGTTATCAGACCAGTTGAATATTTATAACTCAGTCTTAAGTAATCGTATGAATGAAATCATGAAGGTACTAACTATTTTTGCCGCGATTTTTATACCGTTAACTTTCATTGCCGGAATTTATGGAACCAATTTCGAATATTTGCCTGAACTTAAATATAAATACAGCTACTTCATTTTTTGGGGGGTTATAATTGTTGTTGCGTCATCAATGCTGGCATTTTTTAAGAAAAAGGATTGGATATAATTTTTTCCCGATATCAGAATCTACGATAAACCAAAGTTGAAAGCGGAAACCAAAATAATCATAAAAATAAGATTGACGGTGTCCCACATATATGTTGTCATAAATTTTAACCCAATTGTTTATCTGTCAAAGTTTAAGTCGCTATTCGAAAGTGGGGCGGGTTTTAGTTCAGATCATCATCTTTATTACCCGTGTTTTTTGAAAATGGTACGGGCAGAGGTGATCGAATATGCAGATCGCGTTGGGGAAAAGGTATTTCTATGCCGTTCTCACGAAATTTTCTTACAATAGCACAATTAATATCAGACCGAACATAATTATGCTGTTTCGGATTTGCGATCCAGGCTCTGATCCTCATATCCCAGGCTGAATCTCCAAAACCTAAATGGAGAACCTCGTGTGCCGGTTTTTTAAGTACGTCTTTATTTTCCTGAGCAACCTCTTCAAGACATCGCAAAACTGTTTCCAGATCGGAGCTATATGAAACACCGACATTGATATCAATCCGGACTTTTAATTCGCCATGCGACCAGTTAATAACTTGCGCCGACACAAATTCAGAGTTGGGTACTATGATTGAAATATTGTTTAGGGAACGAATTATTGTTGAGCGAATATTGATTTCAGTAACATCACCTTCGATGTCACCAACCGAAACACGATCTCCCACACGAATAGGTCGTTCTACTAATAAAATTAGTCCGGAAATAAAATTTGATGTCAGGTTTTGTAAGCCAAAACCAATACCGACGGACAATGCTCCAAAAATCACCATTAACCCACTGAGATCAATTCCCACAAACTGAAATGAAACCAGGCACCCGACCAGCATGATGAGGTAATGTGTCGCACGTGTCAAGGTATATGCAGTACCCTCATCAAGTTTTAGCCGTTTGAAGATCCGATCTAACAACATGTCACGAGTCAATTTCGACAGCAATACAAATATGATCATGACGGCGGCAAGCATGATCAATGATGAAATCGTGACAGGCGTATCGTTTAACTGGAAAAGTCGGAATTCCAGAATTTCATAGATGAGCAAAAGTACTTCGCTTTTTGTCACGTTCGAACTCCAATTAATGTTGGTTAAGCTAAGGATTTAACTTAGAATTTCGATACTGATTTTATTATACCTTAATGTGAGCAGACTTGTGTACTACAATTACCTTTAATACAAAAATAGCTCGCCAACTATATCGAAAATAATATATTATACCTGGTTTTATCTCTACAGACTGGAATGACGATCTTAACACAACCCTGCCAACATTGTAAATATCCGCATTATCACAACCATGATATTCATTATTTTTGTTGCATCGATTCATTTAGTTCGAAATCTGTGCGATATGGATTAATTGTGTCATTGTACTACGTCAAGAAAATTCTGCAAAAGGATAATCTAATTAGATCGAACAACTAATATATATTTAGTCACAATAATATCAGAAATTAGTGGAGATTCGATGTATCAACTCAGTTAGATAAATTCTATCCATTCAGAGAATGAAAATTGATTGAGATTGGTTTTTAGCATTATCTATTTTCCTTCAATAAATTGGAAAACACCATAAAGGGCTAGATTATTTTTACTCTCTATAGATTTTTAAAGCAATTCTATAGAAGTCAAAAATTTTTCGACTATATCAACATTGCTATAGCAATTCATTAAAAAAAGGAACACAAACATGGAAGAAGGCAATCTCCTAACAACAGCTAAATTCAAGCAAAATCTAAGAAATCGAATGTTATCCGGATTCATTGTAATTATACCCTTGGTTATCGCCGTTTACGTTTTTAACTTTATTTACACAGTGTTATTTAGTAATATTAGTCCGTTCGTTAAAGGAATATTTGGTGAACTACCCCCAAGTGTTCTCGGGTTGCTTTCCGTCATTATTTTATGTCTGGTGCTGTATATAATCGGTACATTAACAACGAATGTTATAGGAAATAGGATCATTGGTTATGGCGAGAAGTTAGTAATGTATATCCCTATCATTTCAACGGTGTATCATACGACAAAACAGGTTATAAAAACTCTTGCAGACACAAATAAACAGGGATTTAGGTCTGTAGTTTTAATCGAGTATCCACGGCCTGGGCTAAAAGTCCTCGCGTTTCAAATGGGTACTGTCAAGGGCAATGGTGAGGAAATAATGGCAAAAATCATGGTGCCAACATCTCCGAATCCCACATCGGGATTTCTTGTGTTCGTTCCTCAAAATGAGGTTTACAACACGAATTTATCAATCGAAGAAGGTATGAAGATTATTATATCGGGCGGCATATTGACTCCAGAGGTATTGTAATACTATTAATTTAGCGATAGTTTTGAAAAACTAAATAGGCAACGTGTTTCCGCTTACTAAGACACTGTGGGAAGAATAAATGAACATGTTGAAATAGCATACTACCTTATAATAATCACCATAAAATTCAGGCGAAAAATGGAAGCAGAAAATACCTGTTGATTCCAAAGGATTCTTTAGGTTTTTAACCTTTATTGACGATTTTTTCAATTCTTCCAGCTTCCTTAGGTTCCCAGTACAAATCTCGTATAATTTGTTAACAACAAACAGGAAATTTCGAATGACAGCAAAACCGGAAGTAGTTACAGACATTGAACAAAATCTTGAATCAGCCAAAAATCACGTTGCAAAAGGTGAACTTGAGGAAAGTATTCCATTTATTCAAAAAGCAGAACAAACCTATTTTGATAACGAATCACTTATCCATGCAACACACCCAAAAAGCAAATATAATATATTTTGTGTACAAGAAACATTTAACAATCATCCGACGCAGTACTCGTCATACCAAGCAACATAGTATGATAAAGAAGTTTAGCTAAAAGCAAACATCTAAAAATGGAAAATTTGTCTAAAAAGTCCTATCCTGTTCAATTGAAAGAGCCCTGAATTTTTACTTATTCAGGGACTCATTATCGCTACTAGCCAATATTATTTTTTAGTAGGGGCCTCTTGGAAAATTCATAAGAAATTTATTTTTTTTACGAGCTATTTCAAAGTCTTTGGCTCTGATTAAAGTAGTTCCTCTACTCCCAGGTACGGATAAGGTACTAGCCTTCATATTAGCCACCGTAAACTGGAGAAAATCTCCCGGAATTCTGTGATGCTCAGTCGACATTTTTATTACAACCCAAGCTCCACCGTATAAGTCATCTGCAAAAAATAAATTAACTCCAATGCTTTTGATAAAATCTTCGGTATGGGAAATCCATAATTGGTTCAATTTAGGGAAAATTACAGGAAAGTATCGATCTTTAATGAAGTCAGGATCATTGAGTTCCCCTTTTCTCCATCGACCGTTAACAAATGCCTGAATTTCAATTTTAGGTTTATACCCAGTTCCAGAGATTTTAACATATACCGGGACTTTTGAGCCTCCCTGAATATACCCTTTGTATTCGCCAATCAGATGATCAAATTTGCTGGCATCAAATGTTTCTCCTGATGCGAAATTACTACCTATGATTATGACTGTGAGACAAACAATTAAAAACTGAATGTGGTTGGTTCTATTTTTCATTTATATATCCTCTCTGATTTATTAGTTTTATAGATATTTTAGTTAACTTGAATAGTAATTAGTCCTTGTGCATGCTTTCCATTAGGACGTAATTTGAAAGACCTAAGAAGACTTAAATCAGATTTAAGCTTGGAGGCAATGAGTGCATCACTGGGATTAAATATGATGCTTTTGACGCTTGATCCACCACCTCCAACACCCATTTTTTCGATTGCAGTCGCACCAAATCTTTGCAGTGTACGTTCAAGTTCCACGGAAATATCACCACTACCATTTCTAACCCATATTCGAAAATTACTACCTGTCTAGCCACTGCGAATTAGAAGAGCTAGTATTTGTGTTACTGGAATAGTAATTATTGTTTTGCGACTGATGCTCGTCTTGAACGTGGGACCTTAGTTTTCGAAGTCTAACCGTTTTGAAGTCTTCGTCATTCGGCCAAGTCTGCATCCAGGTAAAAACTTCATAGCCAGGTGCAACAACTTTCATTTCATAAACTGAAGGAGGATAGCCACCACTCATACCCATGCGATGATTAAACCCGTTTGAATAGTTACCAATGCGTCTCTTTTTTGAAAAACTCTCAACTTTAAAACTACGAAAGTAATCCAGTTCTAAGATGCGATAGAAAAACTGTGCAGATGAAATAAGATCTTCACGATCATCAACTAAAAGAACATTTAAGTGACCTGCATGGACAATTGTAGAATATAGGGTTAATAAAATTATGATTCGTTTTAACATTAATAGTCTCCATTTTGGTTGTGTTATTTATTAGTTCAAGAGATTTTGACAGGGGATATTTTGGCAATATCATTTAGGTGATCGGGAAAGAAATTTAGTAATAGCTACTGGGAGGGACTCTTGGTCTTTTATATTGAATTTCTTACTATGCCCATCAATGAATAATACATTTATCCATCCCTTATCTATTATTCCTGGTTTTGTGAATGCCAAAGGTACATCGGTAGGATTATCGTTATCGTCTTTTAACCCACTTCCAAGATAAATGTAGTCACATTTTCCTTGATTTATCTCATCCCCATTATTGGGGATTTTTGTTGAAAAATTGGGACTGACAAATGATTTTCCTTGACCCAAGTAACCGTGGTCCAGTAATATACCCAAATCATTCGGAAAAAAGCCGTCGTACTCTCCCGCATACATAAGCAAAGCCAAACCAATTTTTCTAATTATGGATCGATCGGCTTGTAGCGTGAAATCTGCATCATTTTCCGAAATGAATTCACCTCCCGTAGTAAGTTGGCCAGAATCACTTCCTGAATATGCATGCGAAATTATTCTGTTTTCATGAAGTTCGAATTTTATCTTTGAATCGAATCCATCTTTTGCCATAATCACATTATTTGAAAGCAAAAAATAATCATAACTATCATTATCGTACAGAAGTTCTTTTTCACTGATAAAATCAAATATCACCTCAGCACTTTTGGGATCATGCCATTTGCCTCTTAGACTTTGAAAAGCTTTTGATTGTGATAATACGGATACTTTACGTAATTTATAGATGCGAGTATTGTGAGCATCATCGACAATATGAATTAAGGAAAGTTTATCGTCTTCGAGAATTATATCGAAGAATATTTCACGGTCCCCTTTGGTGAACAGCATTTTATTATCGGGTGTTAATTTCCATGAACTATTATTTATATTTTGTTTATTAGTAAGGGAATTTTTTTGCTCATTTTCTTGATTTGGCTTAGGTTTGTTCCTTTGTTTTTTTAGCCGGAGAAGTCTTCGTTTTTCAAAAAGGTCTTGTTCTAACGCTAGCGATTGCTTCTTTTTTATTTCTTCGTTTTTGTCTTTGTTTTTGTTTGACGTGAAGAAAGTCCTTTCTTTTGCCACCACTTTTCAATTCGAATAGTACATACTGAGTATTTAAGTCGAATTCATTTGAGGTTAAAGTCCCATACCAGATACCAATGAATTTTTCTTCTTTTGAAAATGGCATTGAGCAACCGTTTACCAAAATTAAAAAGGAAATTAGAGGAAGGATTTTAAACTTAAGAAGGTGAGTTTTAAATCGGTTGAAGATTGAATTGTTTACGCGTTCTGATGACTGGGAGTTGTCCATATTTTTCAGCTTCCTTTGGTTTTTCCCTCGGCAACCAGTCAGCAAAAAAAAGGACGCCGACTCTATATGCTCAAGCTGAGGTACTGGTATACCTATCACAGAACATAAGAGCAGCGTCCAATTATGGAACGCAACTCCGGATGTGTTTCTGTGATTGATCAAAAAAATTACCAGTTTTTCAGCGTTGAAACACGCAACCGAAGGTTACGATTATTTAATTTTTTTGATAGCTTTTTGAGTAGTTTATCTTACATAGAAAATCACTTTTATAATTGGTTGAATTTTTTAGTAAAAACAATTACAACTATAATACCTACATTGGCTCATAAATTCCAATGTATGTGTATATGAATATTTTGAGAATACGCAATTCAATAAAACTTTTATCTTAATATTTGATAAACAATTTCTAAATGCTTCATCAGCTTCTTCCCCTTATCTGTAATTGAAAAATTACCTTCTTTATCAATCACATCGATTTCGACAAAGGCATTGAGAACTCGCTGAAGAGTGGTGTGGGACATCTTGACTTTTCTAAACATCTCCGAATAAGTTCGTTTTTTTCCGTTAAGCAATTTCAGTATTTCCAATCCACAAAGCAATTGTTTTGATCCGAATAGTCTCATTGAGAATTTATAGAAATATTTATATATAACTGTTACATCGTTATATCGATGCAAATGCCAAAAGACAAATATACAATAAAGAAAATAATTAGAGTTTCCCGAGATTTCCATTTAGTTCTGGTAGGAGTAATGATTGCAAATGAATTGCATAGCATCTGCAAAGAGCTAAAAAAACGAAATCAGTAAAACATACACACTCAGGACGAGGACGGGTAATATTCTGATTTACTAGGGCAATTTTACCCTATGGATTCACCACTATATTTATTAACGACTGGTTTTAAATAGTTAGTATGTGGAATGAACCAACCGAAAAACAGCTACACCAGATTCCAGCAATGTATTCAAATCCTGAAAAGGATTCTCTTGAATTAAAAATACATGAACATTTTTTCATTGGCGGATGTGATTGGTATGCTGCTGAATATGATCCCAAAGATCGGGTTTTCTTTGGGTACGCTATTCTAAATGACGATCGTCAAAATGCTGAATGGGGATACTTCTCTTACAATGAATTAAAAGATATCAATATCCAAGGGATTCAGGTTGATAGAGATTTGTACTGGGAACCCAAGAAAGCAGGGGAAATCGAAAAAATAGTCAATAAATAAATCAATATTCCAATTGATCAAATACCTATACTTGCTCGACTTGAAGTTTATTAAGGATTTAAGAAACGCTCATAATGAGCAAATGGTGTTCAATTTGTCCTAACTTAGATGGTGGAATGTTGAGTTTTTTGGGGATGATATGGGGGCAAACCACATTATATTTGAACGTGATTTTTGGGAATATAATTTTCATGACCCTTTTTTAGATTTTGATGGTATATTACTTCATTGGGTTATTTCTTAGAATTAGCTTATCGTGGGCATCTAAGCCATTCTATACCCCAAATACCTATTGGTAATTTTTACAGAATTTTAAGGAAAATATACTACAGGAGTCAAGTGATGAAGGCTCATATATTAATGCTGGTATTATCTGTAATACTTATGGTATTATCAGCCCATGCAGATGTTGAATCGTTATCTCTTGGCAAATCATTTTACACAGATGAGGAAAAGATTGAATTTATTGGGACTGAAGAAGACGGGAATCAACAAGTTTCAGTGGCCATCAAAAAAGGTGGTAGCACAATAACACTGCTAGGAGATCCTTCATCAGATGCAGATGGGACCTTCGCCACAATTCCCCGATTGGTAGAAGACATTTTTACCTCTATTGGAACTTATGAGGCAATTGCGTTTACATCAACTCAAAAAATTGAAGATGGAATTATACTAAATTTAGAGTATGACGGTAGTAAAGTTGCAGAGGTTTCACAAATAGTTGCACCAAGACCGCCACAAATAACTGTCCCAGAAGATGAAATTGTCAGTGTTTTTGTTAAATACGAAACTGAACCAGCAGATCAAGAACTCGTTGGGCTTGGATTACATGTTCACTATGATTCGACTCAGGTGACAGTAGAAGACGTAACAAGAGTTAGGCGCAAAAGCAACATCCTATCAACGTCATCGACTGGGTATGCGGGGCCCTACAATGACGATTCTAATACTGATAACGACACCTCAACCAATAAATACCTTGTCTTTGCATGGGCGCAGCATGAATACGATTCAGTGAACCAAACTATTTTACCATCTGAATTCTTTCCCGGGATATTGGCAAAAATTAACTTTCGTACAGCAACTAACTTTGCCGCATCGACAACAGTTAACTTTCATGCAAAGTCAACGGCAGTTGGATATAGTTTCCAAACAACCTCTTTAACTATTTCAAAAGGTGACCTTCAAATTACTCAGGGTATTGAACTGCATGTGGGATGGAATCAAATTTCCCTTAATGTAAATCCGGCAAACAATGCAGCAGAAAGTATTTTTTCAGATTTGATAGATGAAAATAGTTTAACGAAAGCCTTCAGTAAAACTGAGAATTTTGATCCAACATCTACAGAAAACACCCTTACAGCTATAAGTCAGGGATCAGGGTACTGGTTACATTCAGATAAAGAATCAATGCTTATAGTTACTGGTACACCAATAGAGACTTCATCTTCTATTTATGAACTAAAAAGAGGATGGAATCATGTCGGTTTCGTTGCACAAAATCCTATTGATATTACAACTGCTCTCAATGATCTCATAGTAATTGGAAACCTCATTCGAATAATAGGGGAGGGGAAAAACTTTGATCCAGCTTTGCCATCAAGCCTCAATACATTAACCCAACTCAGACCTGATGTTGGGTATTGGATTAAGGTTAAGCATGATCAAGATTTCACCATGCCGTAAAATTATTTGAATAAACAAAAAGGAAAACAAAAATGTATAAAATTAAGCTAATCATAGTTACTTTTTTAACCGTTTTTTGTTGTGTCTCAATCGCTCAAAATACGGCACCTGAAGTAGAAATAACAGAAATAACTCAATCAGGAATTAGTACTGAAAAAATCGTAACGGTGTTCTTCAATTTTCGTGATGTTGATCATGACCCTCTAACAGTAAAACTAAATGTATCAACTGATGCAGGGGCAACCTGGGACACCGAATTAGCGAGAACACTCTCTGGAGACACATTTGTCATGGCAAGTCCATCATGGCAGTTTGGGGCAATAACATGGCTCGCAGGCCAAGACTGGCCTGATCAGTTTTCTGATCAAATGAAGATAGAAATTGTCGTAGATGATATTCAAGGAGGGTTGTACCTGGTGGTTGACGTTTCATTAGGACCTACTTCCGATTATTATCCATTTCAATTTTTTGAAGAAGAACCAATTGATTTGCTTACCAATAATGTGTACAAAACAAGCAAAATTATCCTGCGCCATATTCCTTCAGGTGTGTTTGCGATGGGATCACCTTCGTTTGAACTGGGACATGAGTCTGATGAAACTATTCATACCGTAACGTTGACAACTGATTTTTATATAGGCGTATTTGAAGTTACTCAAAAACAATGGGAGCTAGTTGTAGGTGACTTTACGGGGGATAGTAGACCTATGCGAAGACGCTGGGATCATATTCGAGGTACAAGGAATACATCCAGTGTACCTCAAGGTGATTCTTTTATAGAAAGATTGATTGACCGTACAGGTTTGATATTTGAATTGCCGACTGAAGCTCAGTGGGAATTTGCTTGTCGTGCTGGTACTACAACTGCATTGAATAGCGGAAAAAATCTTATATCAGAAGAAAATGATCCAAATATGAATCAGGTGGGACTCTATAAATTTAATGGTGGCAATAATGGGACCGGAGCCGTGGGAGCATTTATCCCAAATGCATGGGGATTATATGATATGCATGGAAACGTGTCGGAATGGTGCCTTGATGAATACAAAAGCAATCTTGGAACTTTGCCGTTAACAAATCCAATTACAAATGGTAGTTCGTCTAAAACTATACGTGGTGGAGCATATAATCAAAATGCTAATCAATGTCGTTCTGCAAGTCGTTCTTTATCTAACTACAGTAGTAGTAATTCTGGTTTTCGTATTTCTGGAAGTGTGTTTTAGATCTTTTTTCTCACTCTCTTGTCCAAATTAGTACAATTAATAACATAGCTGTTTATGAAAAGGTATTCTCTAATAGCACTATTTATTCTTTCCACCACTGCAAACGCAAACTTTGCAACGCACATATCAGAAACATTTACACTCGATAGTAGAGTTCCTGATATCATCATAAATACACTCAACCACCCAGCACTTGAAAATGATACAGGTGCCGACCGATCCGAAATTCTGCAACTTGATACAAGAGTACCAAATATCATTACCAATCCACTTCCCGACATAATCTCCGAATCACAATTTGGTAGTTTCCAATCAGATACATTTACTTTAGATACACGTGTGCCCAATATCATTATTGATCAATTTCCAGGATCACCATTAGGTGTTGGGACCGGACAATTCCAAAGCAGTCTTTTTGTATTAGATACAAGAATTCCAGCAATTACCATAAAACAGCTTCCTGCTACATTAATCGAAAATGATACAGGTAGTTTCCAATTAAGCCTTCCTATACTGGACACAAAAATCCCTGCTCATATTATCGATCCACTTCCAGTATTAGCACTTGAAAACAATAAAGGCATTTATCAGTCGTTTCTCTTTTTACTTGATACTCGAATCCCCAATTCTATTGCTCCTACTGCAAGTGCAGATACCTTTACAGTTTTTTCAAATACTGTTGCAAACCCCCTCAACGTTTTAACTAATGATTCTTTTGCACCAGATACAGGTGAAACTCTTAGTATTGCCTTTGTCAATTTAGGAAATCAAGGAGCAGTAATATCTACTGATGGCAATCAAATTTTTTATTCACCAAAATTGGATTTTGTCGGAAACGAAATCTTTACCTATATCTTATCCGATGGCAAACCCGCGAGTTACGACAACGGGATAGTAACGGTCAAAGTCAATCCACCACCACCTTCAGCTCTTGATATCGATGATGATGGAATAGCAGATGCATTATCTGACGGAGTAATGATTCTCCGCTTTATTCAAAGTGTTGGAAGTTCACAAACGGGACTTTCAGCAAGTGTCGTAGGTGTCGATTGTGATCGGTGTGAAGAAATTAATCTTAAAAATTTCATTTCATCAGCCTACCAAGAAGGTAAATACGATGTAGATGGGGATAGTGTAATTGATTCTGATGATGGAACCCTGATTCTACGTTTTTTGTTCGGAGTAAAAGAACAATCACTAATCGATGGATTGGATTTAACTGGTTGTGTGCGTTGCGATCCAACCGTAATTCAAAACCACTTAATCGACATGCTGCCTTGAGGGTGGTCATTCAATATAATAAACACGATAATGAGTAAACCAATAAATTTTAGATTATTTCAACCTAAGTTTTGGTTTATCCAGTTTCTTGTAATTGTTTGTTTACAAATAAAAATCACTTCAGCGATGCCCACAGCGGAACAAAGCCAGTTTTACGAACAACTTGCTATCTTTTGGGCTCCGGTCATCCTTCAAGACAGTGACAGTTCGAATTATCGAGCAGATTACATCACCAAATTTAATTACGACGGCAATTGGGATGGTTCAGATAACTGGGAAAACCTGAATTCTTTTTCACTACCTGCATATGTGTATTATTGGGTAGTTGAATCGGAAACACATTGGTTCGTCGGTTATGCGTTTTTTCATCCAAGAGACTGGTCTGAAATCTGTACTACAGCTAATTGTCACGAAAATGACTTGGAAGGAATAGTATTAACCATTGAAAAGGATGGCACAACTTTCGGCCAATTTTTACTAATGATTACCGTCGCTCATATTGATTTTTTTTCATACATTGATGCCCATGATCCCAATTCAAGTAAAATTACAAACGGACAGGAAACCGTTGATGGTGATATTCAATTTACCAATGGAATACCTATCATCTATATCGAAGCAAAAGGACATGGAATTAAAGGTGATAATCGATGGGAAAATAATGGTTTTCCTGGTGGAGACGGAATTGTTTATTATTATAAAGATATTGCTGAAGAACCCGAATCCGGTGTTGATTTAGATGTTGGATATGATTTGATTAACATTACTGATTCTGTGGAAGGGTTGTGGCCCCGGCGCTATGATTTCGGAACAACATTTGCAAACTATGGAGCCTTTTTGGGAAACACTCATGGTGCGAATGCTGCAAATGCACCATGGGGATGGGATGATTGGAATGATGGAGCGGTATTTAAGCCGGATTTTTTTTCTGATCCAGCTCATTTGGTTGATGAATATCATGATGGATTCGGGACATTTTCACATACTTATATCGGAAGTTCATTTGGAAACGTCATTGAAAGTTTTCATCCTTACCTGACTAATTATGACCGGACATGGACGTTTAAGATCCCAAACGCATCACAAGTGTTAGTTGATTTTGTTTCGGTAAGCCCTAATCAATTATTCGGCATTGATACCATGTTAGGAAAAGACACAATCAACGTATTTGATGTTAACGGTACTCTAATAAATGAATATTCTGGCGAGATTCAAAACCCATCATTAGTTTTAGCTGGAAATACCGCCAGTATTCAATTAATAAGTGATGCTGCAACTATTGATTGGGGGTTTTATGCTGAAATAAAGCCCACGCCCCACATGAAAGTTGATAGTTCACAAATACGCCAATTTCTCCCTATAAATCAGACTATCGCATTGACACGAACTATTGAAAATTTAAGCGCAATAGATTTATCCTGGAGTATTAACGAACAACCGCAGGTTGATTGGTTAATGATTACTCCATCATCGGGGGTAATAAGTGCCAGTGAAACGCAAAACCTTAGTATAAACTTTACGAGTGTTGGATTAAATTCTGGAGTGTATTCTACAACAATAGAAATAACGAGTAATGATCCTGGTCAGGGGAAAGTGGATATCTTTGTTGTGTTTGGTGTTGATACTGATGGAACATTTATTATCGATGTTGATGATAACGGGAAGGTTGATGGTCTTACAGATGCAATATTAATCATGCGTTATAGTTTTGGAGTTCGCGGAAACGAATTAATTCAAGATGCAGTTGCTACTGATTGTAATCGTTGTTCCGTTGAATCAATTGAAGCTTTTTTAAAATTGGTATTTCCTTGACTCATTGAAAGTAGAATTATTCTTGTGTGCAAAACTATGCCTTCATTACAATCATGACTGATTCAACAAAATCGGACTTTTGTATTTTTGTCGAACAAAACCTATTTATAGTGTTTCCGGTGCTTTATAATGGCCTGCGTTTTATATATTTTGGTCATTCAATGATTTTAATTAACCAGAAAGGTAAACGAATACCGAAATAATCTAAAAAAATCATTATAAAAATGAAATGTGTTTACTACCTGAAAAACTTCATATGGATAGGACCGGGTCTTAAAAAAAATGATGATCTTTAAGTCCTGCTAAAAGAGATCAACGACAAAGTCGATTACATAATCAAAACTTTGCGTGAATTTGTCAATTACTATACTACCTAAATTGCTAATCCTTAAAAATCTGTTTCTACACAGAAATCATTTCCTATATCCAAAATTCTAAAATCAACGGTTCTGTTTTGTGCTGATACCGGCAAGAAACGGTTGAAAATCGACATTTAAATCGTAAGTTGCTAAAATTATCGGTACTGGGTATATTTTTCTTAAACTGGGTTCTGTGGGGTTTTAGACCCCGTTACATATCGCAGACTCAAAAGGAAATTGAAGGATGTCAGTCTCAGAAGATCGATGGAGATCCGTGGTCGAGATTTGCCAATACCTTTCGGTGTCAGTAACGACACGGTTTACCGTTGGATAGATAAACGAGGAATGCTGGCACATCGGGTCGGACGACTATGGAAATTAAAGAAAGACGAAATTGACGAGTGGATTCGAAAAGGTAAGGCGAATGATTCGAAAGGAGAAAAGTAATGGCAGTATCACTTACCGATCAAATCGTTGAGAAGATTGAAGGAGCAGCGGAACTTTATCACCGGCTCCTACTCGTTGTGGGATTAACGGGAGGAGGAAAGACGACTGCTTTCCGAAACGTGGGAGAACGTCTTGAGTTACCCATGATAAACGTTAATTTGGAGCTGTCGTGTGGAATGCTTGAACTAACGGAACGTCAGCGAGCTTTGAAGCTTCCTGAATTACTGAGAAAGACCGTAAATGCTACTAATGGCGACGCTGTATTACTCGATAACATTGAAATTCTCTTCGACATTTCTTTAAGACAAGACCCGCTACAGCTTCTCCAGCAGCTTTCTCGAAATACGACGGTGATCGCCGCTTGGAACGGATCCATTACGAATGACCATATCACTTATGCAGAACCTGATCATCCGGAATACCGCAGGTACACTGTCCATGATCTTTTGGTGGCAAAATTAGAGGGTGCCGAATGATGACAAATAATTCAGGGGAGGATGTGAAATGAAATACGGTGAGCTTATCCAGTTCGACCCGATTGAGTCGGTCGTTCAGTTACGTGACGCGGATAAATCGGGTGTCGCCCGTCACTTGGTGAACACCTATGTTATTTCCGATGAAATGGCAGAAAAATTGACGGGTCGTATATACAAAGACGGCAAGTTGAATAAAGAGAATATTGAAGCAATTTTCCCTCAACTCCAGTTCAATCAGCCGGTCGACAACAAAGGCCTACTGGTTGTTGGTAACTACGGAACCGGTAAATCGCACTTGATGTCAGTGATCTCCAGTGTCGCTGCAGACGCCTCCCTGTTGGAAGGACTGAACCACGCCGGCGTGCGCGATACCGCCAGGCAGATCGCTGGGCGCTTCAAAGTAATTCGTACCGAGATTGGTTCCACTACGATGTCCCTGCGAGATATCGTGGTGGCCGAGCTGGAGGAGCATATAGAAAAACTCGGGGTGAGGTATGTTTTTCCCGAAGCAGACACCATTAGCAGCCACAAGCGGGCTTTCGAAGATATGATGGCGAAGTTCGGCGAAGTTTTTCCAGAACACGGTCTGCTACTGGTTGTCGATGAGCTGTTGGACTATCTGCGTACCCGCAAGGACCAAGAGTTGATCCTCGACCTCAATTTCCTACGGGAAGTCGGCGAGGTTTGCAAAGACCTGCGCTTCCGCTTCATGGCCGGTGTGCAGGAAGCCATTTTTGATAGCCCTCGTTTCGCATTTGTCGCCGACAGTATCCACCGTGTCAAAGATCGCTTTGAGCAAATCCTCATCGCTCGCAGCGACGTCAAGTTCGTGGTGGCCGAACGCCTGCTCAAGAAGACCGCCGAACAGCAAGCCAATATCCGCGACTACCTGATGCCCTTCGCCAAATACTACGGGGGGCTCAACGAGCGGATGGACGAATTCGTCCGGCTGTTTCCCGTGCATCCAGATTACATCGACACTTTTGAACGGGTCACTGTGGTGGAAAAGCGCGAAGTACTCAAAACCCTGTCTATGGGAATGAAGGGTATTCTGGGCAAGGATGTGCCGCAAGACGAACCCGGCCTGATAGCCTTTGACAGCTATTGGAATACACTGAAACAAAACGCATCTTTTCGCGCTATTCCCGAGATCCGAGCGGTCATCGACTGCAGCCAGGTGCTGGAATCCCGTATCGAGAACGCCATCTCTCGCAAACAGTACAAGCCAATGGCGCTGCGCCTGATTCATGCTCTGTCCGTACATCGCCTCACCACAGGCGACATCTATGCACCGATGGGCGCATCCGCCGAGGAATTGCGTGACCGCCTCTGCCTTTTTGATCCATTGATCGCCGAACTGGGTGGCAACGAACCCGACAAGGATTTGCAAACCCATGTGGAAACCGTCCTGCGGGAGATCCACAAAACGGTTAGCGGCCAGTTTATCTCGTTCAATGCCGACAACCGCCAATTTTACCTTGATCTGAAGAAAACCGACGATTTCGACGCATTGATCGACAAAAGGGCCGAAAGCTTGGGGGAGACACAGCTTGACCGGTACTATTATGAAGCGCTCAAGCGTGTCATGGAGTGCCAGGACGCCACCTACGTGACCGGCTATAAGATATGGCAGCACGAGTTGGTCTGGCAGGAGCGCAAGGCCGCTCGCAGCGGCTACCTCTTTTTCGGAGCCCCCAACGAGCGCTCTACCGCGGTGCCCCAGCGAGACTTCTACCTCTATTTCATCCAACCGAACGATCCGCCTCGTTTCAAGGATGACAAGGCAAATGATGAGGTCTTCTTTCATCTGAAAGGCACCGACGAAGAGTTCCAGACAGCGTTGAAGAGTTATGCAGCGGCTTTGGACCTTGCGGCTACTTCATCGGGCCATCCCAAGACAACCTATGAATCAAAGGCCAACGGTTTCCTGAAGAAGCTGGTCCAGTGGTTGCAGAAGCACATGAGCGACGCCTTTGAAGTCACTTACCAAGGCCGCGCCAAGTCCATGAGCGATTGGGCCAAGGGCAAGTCAATCCGCGACTTGTCGGGCCTGGCGCCCCACGAGACGATCAACTTCCGCGATTTAGTGAACACTATCGCCGGTATCTGCCTGGCCCCGAATTTTGAGAACCAGGCTTCGGACTACCCGTTCTTCTCGGTGCTGATCACCGGAAATAACCGCACCCAAGCCGCTCAGGATGCACTGCGGGCCATTGCCGGACAGAACCGCACCAAGCAAGCTACAGCCGTGCTGGATGCGCTGGAACTGCTCGATGGCGAGAGAATCGATCCCTACAAGTCGAAGTACACCAAGTTCATCCTCGACGCCGTCAAGGCCAAGGGGCACGGCCAGGTGGTAAACCGCAGCGAGATTATAGTGGATGACCACGGGCTGGAGTACATGAACCCGGTCTGTTCACGGCTCGAACCGGAATGGGTGACCGTCATCGTGGCGGCGCTGGTCTACTCAGGCGATATCGTGCTCTCTATCCCCGGCAATAAATTCGACGCGACCGGGTTGC
Organism: Verrucomicrobiota bacterium; assembly: GCA_021772675.1. Classification (GTDB taxonomy): domain Bacteria; phylum Verrucomicrobiota; class Lentisphaeria; order JABSQK01; family JAJFLO01; genus JAJFLO01. The sequence continues at coordinate 44,929 of JAJFLO010000359.1, forward strand.
AGCAGCTTGCCGCAACCGGCATGGACGAACTGGCTCGCTTCAAGCACCTGGAGCCGCCCAAGGAATGGAATCTGCCCGCACTCAAGGCGCTGTTTGAACTGCTCGGCATGACGCCGGGCATGGCTCAACTTGTTACCCAAGGAAAAGACGAGCCGGTCCAAAACTTGCAACAGGCTGTGGGTAAAGTGGTCAAGCGTATCGTCATGACCCAGCAGACTCTGCGGGAAGGGCTCTCCTTTTGGGGCCTGGATTTGCTTGCAGGCACCGATCTCGCCAACCAGGCCGACAGGTTGGATGAAGCCAAGGCTTTCTTTGAATCACTTCAGGCCTACTCGTCGCCGGGCAAGCTGAAGAACTTCCGCTACAACTCCTCCGAGGTCATGGCTCACGAAAAGGCAGTGAAAGCCCTGGACGAGCTGAACGCGCTGCGCGAGTTCATCATGGATCACGGTCCAACGGCCTCCTGGCTCTCCACCGCTGAAGCGGTATTGTCCGCTGAGCATGACTGGGTGGACCGCATGAAGACAACCCGGCAGGACGTTCTCGATGCGCTCAAACAGGCCGATCTCACCGATCTGACCAGCCAATCCCAGGGAATTGGGGCCAAGCTGCAGAAGTTAAAAAAGGATTACACTGTCGCTTACATCGGCCTGCACACCAAGGCCCGGCTGGGTGTGAACGACGACAAACGCAAGGCCGGTCTGCTCAATGATTCGCGTCTACAGACCTTGCTCAAGTTGGCTGGTATCGACTTGATGCCCCGTCAGCAACTCACTGATTACCAGAACCGCTTGGCAGGGCTGAAGAGCTGCTTTGCCCTGACCGAGCAGAACCTCGACTCCACGCCCACCTGCCCACATTGTGGCTTCCGGCCGTCGGTCGAAACCGGTGCGATGGCGGGTTCGCAGACGATAGATCAGATGGATACGCAGCTGGATACCCTGGTGTCGGCTTGGACATCGACTATCCTCAGTAATTTGGAAGACCCGATAACCCAAGCCAACATGGACTTGCTGAAGGTTGACGACCGCGATCCGCTGGAGATGTGCATCCAGTCGCGTGAGCTGCCGGTACCATTGGACAGCAACTTCGTTCACGCCCTGAGAGAAGTGCTCTCCGGCCTGGTCAAGGTCACCGTCAAGGCTCCGGATCTACAGAACGCCCTCCAGATTACGGACGGCCCGGCAACCCCGTCTGAGATGAAGAAACGCTTTGAGGAATACATTGATCAACTCACCAAGGGCAAGGACCCGGCTAAAGTGCGGATTGTGATGGAGCAATCATGACCAAGGATGAACTTCTGGCCCGACTCAAAGGCTACGAATGGACCGATTTCGAGTGCAAGAAGGCTCTTAGGGATGTTCCCAAAGATGCTTACTCGACCGTTAGCGCCTTTGCCAATACTCAAGGCGGTTGGCTGCTGTTTGGCGTTTCTGATAACAAGGGACAACTTGAAATTACTGGTGTTGATCCTTCGGCCTTTGATCGAGTACAAGATGCCTTTCTGACGACGTTGCGAAGTGGACAAAAGCTGAATCACATCGTCGATGCACTACCCCATGTCTACGAATTGGATGGAAAACGTATTCTGGCCTTCTTTATTGCCGAAGTGGATCGCCATCAAAAGCCCATTTATCTCAACGGCAATCCACGCGACAGTTACATTCGTCGTGCCGCTCGTGATGAACGCATGACGAATAACGAGTTGCAGCGGTTCCTGAGAGATGCCGCTCTCCAATCCTGGGATGGCGAGGGTGTGCCCGATTTTCCGATCGAATCGAGCATCGATATCGACACACTAAGCTGGTATCAAGACCAGTTTTCCCGCCGCAATCCAGAGCAGCGTCAGATTGCAGATCCGATTGAATTCCTTTTGGAATGGAACTTCATTGTCCACCAATCTGGAAAGTCGGCATTAACCCGAGCGGCTATTTTGCTTTTTGGACTTGATCGATGTGTGCGGTCCCTCCTGCCCTGTCCAGTGCTTGATTACCAACGCATTGATACACGTTCTGATTTATGGTCTGCCGACGAACGCTGGCATGACCGCATGGTCTTTGAAGAGAATCTGTTCAAAACCTGGCGGGGTCTGGTCGCCAAATACTCTCGGATTGCGGAACACCCCTTCAAGGTTGACCCGGCCACGATGCGCAGGACGGATGACCCTCCTGATTACATCGCCTTTCGCGAAGCGACGATCAATTTACTCATCCACCAGGACTATGGCGACCACAACCGCAAAGCCTCTTTGAAATGGTTTACCGATCGTATCCAGTTCTGGAACCCGGGTGACGCTGTCGCAACGCCTGCTCAGTTGCTTGAATCCAACGAAAAAGAGATTCGCAATCCGCTTATTGTCAACGCGTTTCGCCGTATAGGCCTGAGTGACCAGGCAGGCACTGGTATTCGCGCGATATTGCGTAATTGGCATGAACTTGGGCGTCGACCTCCACAGATCGAGAATGACAAGGCAGGAAAATCTTTTGAACTGATCCTGCGGCAAGAACCACTGATTAACGAAGCCATGAAGCGATTTCAGGCTGGCCTGGGAGTCACTCTTTCCGCTGATCAGGCCGATGTGCTGGCGCTGACGGCAGAGAAAACGAAAATTTCTGCGATCGATGCTGCTATGGTCACAGGAGGAAATCTAAAAATAGCCCACCAAGCACTGACTTACCTGAGCCAGCAGCAATTGCTGACCTCCCTGGACGAAGAGGTTTATAAATTAGCCGACCCGATTCAGGCACGGCTGAAGCAGCTTGAGGAAGCCGTCGGACAAGTCGAGGCCCATGACGAGGCCCATGAATTATCTGATACAGAACGACAGATTCTCATTGCTTGCACGGAGAGTGCACAAAGTACGCCCGAATTGCTGGACCTGCTTGGGTACAAATCCCGGACCGGCAATTTCAAGAAAGCACTAGCGCATCTCGTAGACGAGTTGGCGACCTTGGAAAGAACGGTGCCGGATGCGGTCCGAAGCAAGAATCAAAAATATCGCTTGACTTCGAAAGGCAGAAAACTTCTGGAGACGATTTTATGAAGCAAGAGAGCATGTTCAAATCGAAGCTGGTTCCGGCAAAAGAGGGCTCGGAAGAATTGTTCGACGAAAAACTGATCGCCGGTTCGGATGAGCCGGTAACGTGTCTTGGGCTTGAATTCAACAACGACGAGGCTCGTCACGCACATTTTACCGAGGAGTTACGTAAAAAACTGCTGGACCCGGAATTCCGCAAAATCGAAGGCTTTCCCATCGGTAAGGACGAGGACATTTTGGCCCTATCAGATCCGCCATACTACACCGCCTGCCCAAATCCGTGGATTGCGGATTTCGTTGCTGAGTGGGAGGCGCAGAAGCCGGAGCAACCTGAAGGCTACCACTACCACCGCGAGCCGTTTGCAGCGGATGTGAGCGAGGGGAAAAGCGACCCGATTTACAACGGGCATTCCTATCACACCAAAGTGCCGCACAAGGCCGTTATGCGTTACATCCTCCACTACACGCAGCCAGGTGACATCGTATTTGACGGTTTCTGCGGAACTGGCATGACGGGCGTGGCCGCCCAGATGTGTGGCGACCGCAAGGTGGTTATGTCGCTTGGCTATCAGGTGAAGCAGGACGGGACGATTCTGCAGGAAGAGGCGGATGAAGATGGCAAAAAGATTTGGCGGCCATTTTCGAGATTGGGGATTCGAAAGCCAACACTTAATGACTTGTCCCCGTTAGCAACCTTTGTTGCCTCGAACTATAACACCTCCATCAATAGTGGACAGTTTGAAAGAGAAGCCCAAAAGGTCCTCAAAGTTGTTAAAAACGAATGCGCATGGATGTATCAAACAAAACATATTGACGGCATAAAAGGCGATGTTATCTGTACAGTCTGGTCTGATGTATTTGTTTGTCCAGAATGCGCACATGAAATGGTTTATTGGGATGCGGCTGTTGACAAGGAAAAAGGTGTTATCGAAGACGACTTTTCGTGCTCTTCCTGTAATGTTTCACTTAATAAAAGAGCCATGGAAAGAGCATGGGAGACAGTATATGACGACACACTTCAAGCACCAATAAAGCAGGCGAAAAAAACGCCCGTCTTGATTGTATACAAATATCAAGGGAAACGTTTTGAAAAAAGACCAGATGCCGAAGATTTTAAACTTATAGAAGAAATACAACAAAAGCAAATTCCTTACTGGTTTCCGAAAGAAAGGATGCCAATCGGAAAAGAGACTCGCCGAAATGATCCAGCTGGTGTTACTCATGTGCACCATTTTTATACAAAAAGAAATCTGTTTACCCTGAGCAAATTTGTTAGCACTGCAAAACAGTCCCTATTATTTAACTCACTGCAATATCAGCTGGATAGTCTTGTTATCCGCCAGTCTAAGCTGACGAGGTTTCTCGCATCATACTATTTCCATGGCGGTGGAGGATGGGTGGGAACACCTCTTTCAGGCACATTGTATATCCCGTCATTATCTGTGGAAGTTCAGCCGTTTGAGACTTGGTCGAATCGTATAAACAAGACACTCGCCAGAGTAAAAAATGAGCAAATGAGCTTTGTTTGTTCAACGGGCAATGCTGCTAATTCTGGAATTCCTGACTCATCTATTGATTATCTGTTTCTTGACCCTCCGTTTGGAGCAAACATTAACTATTCTGAACTGAGTTTTTTATGGGAATCGTGGCTAAATATTCGAACAAACAATGAAAAAGAGGCAATCGAAAATAGCATTCAACAAAAAGGCATCAACGAATATCGTCAATTGATGACGGAGTGCTTTAAGGAAGCATACCGAGTTCTAAAGCCCGGTCGTTGGATGACAGTTGAATTCTCAAATACGAAAGCATCCGTATGGAATAGTATTCAGGTAGCTTTAACTGAGGCTGGATTTATTGTTGCAAACGTATCCGCTCTTGACAAGAAGCAGGGAAGTTTCAAGGCTGTAACCACTCCAACTGCAGTTAAGCAAGACCTCGTCATCTCGGCCTACAAGCCTAACGGCGGTTTTGAAGAGCGCTTCCAAAACGAGGCACAAACCGAAGAAGGTGTGTGGGACTTCGTCCGTACCCACTTGAAGTATCTTCCGATAACCAAACGTCAGGGCACATTGATGCTATTTGTGCCTGAACGAGACCCGCGCATCCTGTTCGACCAGATGATCGCCTACTACGTCCGTAAGGGATTCCCCGTGCCGATCTCCAGCCAAGATTTCCAGATCGGGCTGGGCCAACGATTCATTGAACGGGATGGCATGTATTTCCTGTCCCATCAGGTCATCGAATACGACCGCAAACGGATGCAAAGCGGTAGGCCAGATGATCAATGGGGAGCAACAGTTGTGGATGATGAGCAATCAGCGATCAATTGGCTCATGTCACGATTGAAAAAGACTCCTCAACCTTACAACCAGATACAGCCAGATTTTATGCCCATGTTGAGCCATTTAAGGGTTTTTGAAAGAGAATTGATCAACTTGAATCTGTTGCTGGAGCAAAACTTCCTCTGCTACGACGGCAAAGAACCGGTTCCGGAGCAAATCCACGCCTACCTCTCCACCAACTGGAAAGAGCTGCGCAACCTGCCCAAGGATGATCCGGCACTGGTCGCCAAGGCCCGCGACCGCTGGTATGTGCCCGATCCCAACAAAGCAGGGGATCTCGAAAAGCTGCGCGAGAAGGCGCTGCTCAAGGAGTTCGAGGAATACAAAGAGGTCAAGAAGAAGCTCAAGGTCTTCCGTCTGGAGGCTGTCCGCGCCGGGTTCAAGAAAGCCTGGCAGGAACGTGACTATCAGACCATCATCAATGTGGCTGAAAAGATCCCCAACAAAATCCTCGAAGAGGACCCGAAACTACTCATGTGGTACGACCAGGCGTTGACACGGATGGGGAGTGAGTGAATTGCTGATTCAAGTTATTACATCTGAAAATTCCAGCACGAAAGAGAAGGGAGATTTGCTTGAGAATCTCGCTTCGGAATTCCTGACTACGCAAAACTACAATGTTGCCAAAGAGGTTCGTGTAACAGCATCTGAATTAGATTTGTTATGTAAGCACGCTGTAAATGCGCGACAAATATACGTTGAATGTAAAGCGCATAAAGGAAACCTCTCCTCGAATGTTTTAACGAACTTGCTTGGTACCATCACATTGAAGAATTACGCTGAAGGATGGCTGGTAACTACGGGACCATTGGGAAAAGACGCTAAAGGTTTTCTGGATGAGTGGGAAAGGAAGCAGAGTAATGAACGAGAAAAACTTAGCATTTATACTCCTGAGCGAGTTCTGAACGCATTGATAAATGCGAAAATTATCTGCAGAGAACCTCAATCAACTGCAAATGCATTAGTGGAAAAATCCGGTATGTCATTAGGAGAATGGATTCTTTTGATTTCTCCCTGGGGCAAATATTGGGTTGCTCCCGTTTTGGAAAGCGGAATTCCGAAAGCTATAACTTTTTTCGACGTGGAGAAGGGTTGTGCAGTGTCTGACTCCTCACTTTTTGAACGTTTTAAGGATACCGATTTCGAACTGAAAGACCTAGTATTTTTTGACTCGGAAGTGCATAGAGAAAGAGAAACTATCGATTCCAGTCAATCAGAAACAGCTGTAGTTGAGGTCGAGTATGGCGAAAAATGGTTCGACTATCGTCCAGCAAGGCCAGAACATTTCGTAGGCCGAAAATCCGCACAAAGAACCCTTCTGAAATTTTTCACTGATATTAAGAAAAACAGAACAGAAACTCGTGTCTTCGCCATTAAAGGGGATTCCGGAATTGGGAAAAGTTCTCTAATAGCTAAAATGAGGGATGTGGCCAAAACCAGTCAGAAGCCCAATAACCTATTCCTATATGCAATAGACATGCGGGCGGCAAATAACGCATCTTACGTATACACTTCATTACTTACGGCATTTAGGAAGGCCGCCGCTAGCGGATTTGGATGTAATGGCAAACTTGAGGTTACCAATTATCATGATCCTTTGCAGAGTGAGTCAGTTGCTCAGTTTCTGAATGAATGTGTCAGGAAACATGAGCTCCTGATTCTCATTTTTGATCAATTCGAGGAATTGTACTCAAAAGCGGAATTGTTTTCGCTTTTTGAAGAGGCAAAACGGTTGATGTTTTCGACTATTTCGTCTGCGACCAATTTGGTATTAGGATTTGCGTGGAAGACAGATAGTACCGTTCCCCAAGATCATCCGGCATACCATATGTGGCATCAACTCTGTGATCATCGGTATGAAATTATGTTGAGACCATTTAGCCATGCCGATGCGGAGAATAGCTTAAGGGTCTTTGAGCGAGAACTTAGTGAAAACTTACTTCCCGAACTCAAAAGGTACTTACTAGAAAATAGCCAAGGATATCCATGGCTACTAAAAAAATTATGCATCCACATTTACGAACAAATTAAGCAGGAAAAAAGCCAACATCAATTGGCCAATCGCTCCTTAGATATTTCATCTTTGTTTGACCAGGATCTTAACAATCTAACGGATTCTGAAATGGGCTGCCTGAAGATCGTTGCCAAAAACGCACCTATGGATTGGTACGAAGTTCTTGAAAATGTGGGACACGAAGTGGTACAATCCCTGCAGAACAAACGATTGTTGGTGAGAAGCGGAAACAAATTAAATCTGTATTGGGATATATTCCGTGATTACGTGCGTACGGGCAATGTGCCGACAATACCCTTTAATTATACTCCCCAATCTCCATCATTGAATGCGTTAGTTCGAGTACTTACAGAAATTGATGACGCCGAAGGAAAATCCATTAAGAAATTATCCAAGTGTTTGAACCTGAAAGAAAATACAATTCGGAATATAATTCATGATCTGGATGAATTTGGAGTAATAACCTCTACAGAGAACAAAGTGACGATTAGTAGTCACTTTGAAGAAATTAATCCCAGATCGGTATTATCTCACATTAGACAGCTATTCAAACGTCACGCACTTACACAAAAGCTAAGGCACCGCAATTCTCTGAGTCCGGCTAATGAGGAACAAATAATTTCCTATCTGAAGGAGGTAAATCCGACGGCACAATACCATATCAGAACATGGGGGACCTATGGAAAACGGATGGTCGTTTGGTTACAGGCTCTAGGATTAGTAAGGCGCAATCGAGAAGGAATTGTTTTTCAAGACGAAGGGGATATTTCCGGAGAGGACGCGAAGAAATGGACTGGTGAACGACGGCGAATTCTATTTCTTGGTGATACGTCGCCTTCAAAAGTTATAGAATCATTGGATTTACTCAAAAAGTCTCAAAAATCGCAAATTAGCATGAAAAATTTGGGTTATCGAAACGCGTGTGCTGTTCTTTACCGATTTCGACTGGTTGAAATAACATCTGCAAATGAATACCGTGTGCTTGAGAGTGTTTCGGAATCCTCGTCGACTGAATTGATTTGGAACGAATCAGGGAAAGAAGAATCGATTGTCGCAGCGATTGAGTATTTACGATGTAATCCGTCAGCCCAACCCGAGGCCCTTGGAAAACACATTGCAGAAGAATTTTCGAGGAAGTGGAAAAAGTCCAGCTGGAAACGAGTAGGAAATGCATTACGACAATGGTCTCAGTGGCATATGACTTCGGCAGAAGAATCCCAGATTATTCCAGCTCCCCCGGGACGGAAAAAGATTGTCGATAGCCACCCATTGCTCTTCGACTGCGGGAATACAAGGGATGGATGATTGGCAATACAGCACCGTTCATGACAGCGCCTGCAAGGTCATCGAAGAACAGACCTTGTGGGAGCAGACGGTTTGCCGTGTCTGGTTGCCGAACCAAGACGCGGTGGTGCGGGTTCCCCGTTCCACATTGCGATCGCTGAACATCGACCTGCAACCGGAAATCGAGGCCTGGCGAATTGCTTACGTCGCCGCTGCTGCCAAAGTGGCCGAGGTGATTGAAGGTTCGGTCAGTGTTTCTGACGGCCAAGTGCTGCTGGCTCCCATGGAGTCCAATGTCATTCCGCTTCCGCACCAGATCTATGCCCTGTCTCGGGCCATCTCCGGCGACCGCGTGCGCTATCTGCTGGCCGACGAGGTAGGCCTCGGCAAGACCATCGAGGCAGGCCTTGTCATGCGCGAACTCAAGCTGCGCGGTCTGGTGCGACGGATATTGGTCGTCGTGCCGAAGAGTCTGGCGATGCAGTGGGTGGCGGAAATGCAGACCCATTTTAACGAAGATTTTTCGTTGGTGAATCCCGGGGATTTAGATGCCTTGGAACGATTGGAATGTCCGGGGCAATATGTCAGCGGCGAAGCGGATCGTAAGACGGATTATAATCCCTGGCTGCGTTTCCCCCAAGCGATTGTCACGCTGGATGCCGTGAAACCCGTTACGCGGCGCAAAGGTTGGTCGAAAGAGAAGGTACATGCCTATAACCGAAACAGGTATGAACGACTGGTACAGGGCCAGTGGGATTTGATAGTGGTAGACGAATCGCATCGACTGGGTGGCAGTACCGATCAGGTGGCTCGCTTCAAGCTTGGGCAGGGGCTCGCTGAGGCGGCTCCCTATTTGTTGCTGCTATCGGCCACGCCTCACCAAGGAAAGTCAGACGCTTTTCAGAGGCTGATGAGTCTGCTGGACCCTATGGCGTTCCCGGACATAGAAAGCGTCACCCGGGAGCGGGTTTCCAGCTTTGTAATACGCACCGAGAAACGGAAAGCGGTAACCGCAGACGGGAAACCGCTTTTCCGTCCCCGCACCACGCAAACCCTATGTGTCGATTTGGAACGGAACCCTGCACAGATCGCACTGTATGATGCAGTGACTGATTATGTGAAGAAGGGATACAACCGGGCGGTTAAGGATCGTAAGCCGCATATCGGCTTCTTAATGGTATTACTACAGCGGATTGTGACGTCGAGTTCGCATGCGATCCGTTGCACCCTGGAACGACGCCTTCATGTGCTGGAAAACCTGCGGGAATCGCGTCCGCTTATTTCGGATGAGGATCTGGAGGATTTTGCGGATCTGGATGGCCAGATGCAATTGGACCTGTTGGTTGAAGTGGATGAACCGGGCCGGGTCGATGAGATGGCGGAAGTCCGGGCATTATTAGAATTGGCCATGTCAGCCGAAATGGCCGGTCCTGATGTTAAGACAGACGCCTTGATGAACCTGATTTTTCAGTTACAGGGCGAAGAGAGTGACGACCAACTCAAATTACTCATATTCACCGAGTTTATCCCTACGCAGGCGATGCTCAAATCCTTTCTGGAAGAGCGTGGCATTCCTTGTGCCGTTCTGAACGGTTCCATGAGCATGGATGAGCGACGCATCGCGCAGCGGGAGTTTTGCGACAAAGCGAGGGTGCTTGTCGCCACGGATGCGGGTGGCGAAGGCTTGAACCTTCAGTTTTGCCATGTAGTGGTCAATTACGACTTGCCATGGAATCCGATGCGTATCGAGCAGCGTATTGGTCGCGTAGACCGTATCGGCCAAAGCAAGATCGTCCGAGCGACCAACTTTATCTATGAGAACTCTGTCGAGGGGCGCGTACGGGAAGTGCTGCAGACTAAGCTGGCCATCATCTTGGACGAAATGGGCATCGACAAGGCAAACGACATTCTCGACACCTCGTTGTCCGGGGGACTGATTGAAAAAATGATGACCCACGTCATCATGGAAGATGCCGACCCGGAGTCCGAAGTGGATCTCACCGTAAAGAGCCTGGAGACCGAAGTTCACCAGATGCGGGATCAATGCGCTGTTTACGGGATCACCGACACCCCGGACCTGGATGTGGCCGAGAAGCTGCGAAGTCACCCGTTGCCGCATTGGATCGAACGGATGACGATCCACTTTCTGCGGATGAAGGGATGCAGAGTCGAACAGGATCTCTTAGGCTGGAATCTCACTTGGCCGGACGGCGAAGTCACCCGCAACGCAGTGTTTCAATCCAATGATCTGTACTCGGACGGAAATCTGATGTCCTTGGAAAACGCGCGAATCCGCGGCATCGCGATGAATCTACCACAGATAACACAGGGCCAACCCGTTCCGTGTGTATCCGTCAGCGGCCTGCCCGACAGCATCAGCGGTCTGTGGGGACTGTTCGAAATTCGGCTGTCAAGGCAGCAACTGGCGACGTCGCAGATCAGAATCCCGTTGGTCCGACGCGGTTATCTCACCGTCTTCCTGAGTGAAGAAGGAAAGCTTTTTCTGCCTACGGCCAGACACGTTTGGGACGCGCTGCAGACAGCGGAGCCGCAGGTGCAGTCCACCCTCGGATCGGATGAATCCATCGCGGCCTACGAACGGTTGCAGGAAACGGCCGAGCAGGCGGGACGGGAATTGTTCGATTCCTTGCTACAGGCGCACCTATCCTCGGTTACCCGAGAAGAAGAACGCGGCATAGTAGCCTTTTCCTCAAGGCGGAAGGCCATCGAGAGAGTCGGTCTGCCCGAAGTGCGCCAGTACCGTCTGGCCCGCTGTGATACCGATGAAGCCGAATGGCGAAATGAACTGGAATCTGCGCGGCAGATCGTGCCAGAGATCCGGACGATCCTGATGCTGCAGATCAACAAGGCGGGTACCAAATGAGTAGCTGGCGAGACCTCATCCTGAACGACTTTGTTCCCAACGTCAGCAAACTGACACTGGTTGCCGATCCGGACAGCCTGCTGACCGAAGAGAAACTAGCTCTGGAGTTGCGCGGGCGTGGGTTTGATCTGATTGAATTCAACGATCCGGTAGAATTCCGGTATGCCTATGAATCGAAATATCGCTCGACCTGGGATCGTGGTGAACATACGGATCTGGTGGTAATTCTTCGTCTGCAAGGTGCCGAGTTGGATTCCTTGCAGTATGACCTGCTCCAGGCAGGAAGAAAGCTTTCCTTCAATCTTGGCGATATTTTCCCCAACCTGAGTTATCCGGTCATCGAGAAACTCGACAGAAGTCTTCTGGATGCACTCTATGACGCTCAGTGCAAGTCGCCTACCGACCGTATGGGCGACAATGCCAGCAAGGATTTCATTCTTCGTTATGTATTCGGTGTTGCCGCAGAGCTGATTGCCAATGAGGTGGAATTACTGCGGGTCTTGCTTCGCCTGCATTACGGAAGGATTCAGATCCCTCTCATGCTGGCTGAACGTCTCGTGCAGGTGCTTCGTGGGCATAGTGATTTGAAGACATGGCCATTGGATGAGATCATCCCGGACGACGAGAGATTTTTTGCATTCCTTCAGGAGCGCTGGCCGGTATACCTTGCCACATTGAACAAGTCGGATCAGATCAAAGAATATTCTCCGGACTATGGACTCAAGTACCCCGGACCTGAGCTTCTGCCGTTCGATCATCAGGACATCAGAATTTACATGGACAATCTGTTCGTTGAAGGTAAACTTGCACCGGTTCAGGACGCAAAGATCACGGCGGAAGCCGGTTCCTGGATTAGAAGTGGCATTGCGCTTGTCGGCGAAAATGATGATGAGCTACGGGTCTCCCGTCTGTTTGACCTTGTAGCGAACGAATCACCAACAGCGGAATCCCGATACTCTGATTGGACCACTTTTGCGCTGAAATGGGCCGAGCTCTCATCCCTGGTCCATTGCGGGAATAACGTTGCGCATCAAACACGACTCAAAGAAGTCGGTGATGCCGTGAATGCGACGTTTGCGGGATGGCTGGATGACCACTATGCCAGTCTAGTCAATCTGCCTCCGAGCACCCCGGCCATGGTGCACCATGTGTCCCGACGCCTAGCTCGGGACCTGGAAGACTCGGGAAATAGTCGCGTGGCACTAATTGTGGTCGATGGCCTTTCCCTGGACCAATGGGTAACGGTTCGCCAGCTTCTGCGAAGGCAGGATAGCAATCTGGTCATGCGTGAATCCGCGATTTTCGCCTGGATTCCAACACTGACCTCGGTATCGAGGCAGTCGATCTTTTCCGGAAAAGCACCGATCTATTTCCCATCATCCATCAATTCAACCAATAACGACGAAAAACTCTGGAAGCAGTTCTGGGAGGGCTACGGCCTTTCCCGATTGGACGTTGCCTACCAGCGTGGTTTGGGTGATGGCGACGCATCCAGCGTACTCGACGCCACAGTCCATCCCGGTAAAACCAAGGTGGTGGGCCTGGTTGTGGACAAGGTTGACAAAATCATGCATGGCATGCAGCTTGGGTCGGCCGGAATGCACAATCAGATCAAACAGTGGTGCCAGGGTGGCTTCATGGGAACGCTGATTGGACAGTTGCTGGACCATGATTATGAGCTCTGGTTGACGGCCGATCACGGCAACATCGAATCTGACGGCAGGGGGCGTCCCTCCGAAGGCGTGATTGCCGAAACTCGCGGTGAACGAGTTCGTGTTTACCCCACGCCGGAGCTCCGCTCGCAAGTCGCCGAAGAATTTACGTTTTCCCGGGAGTGGAAACCGGTCGGATTACCAGCTGATTATTTCCCCCTGGTAGCTGAAGGAAGAGATGCTTTTACAAGAGAAGGAGATACAACCGTAGGCCATGGAGGCGTATCTATTGAAGAAGTAGTCGTGCCTCTTGTGAAATTTGAAAGGAGGACACGGTGATGGGTAAAAGGCATGAATCCGTAGGTATCAAGCAGGTGATCCGCTTCGAATGGATGCAGAAAGCCGCCAATCTGCTACTGGCAGGACTGGACGCTAGGGCGATCCGGCAGGAGCTGCATGAGTTTCTTTTGGACAGAAAAGGTGACGGCTCTGAAGGCAATAGGGGTGAGACGTCCCGCAAGCAAGTTGTTACCATGCTTATGCGAATCTGGGTGTCTCCAGATCCAGAGTTGGTTCCTTTCCGAGACGGGGCACTGGCATTTCTACAGGAGCACCCATCGATGAGTCTGCCAGTTCATTGGGGAATGGTCTCGGCCGCCTATCCCTTTTGGTTCAACGTGGCCCGCCAAACTGGCCGGTTACTGGCGCTCCAGGATCAAGTTGCCCAATGTCAAATTTTCAACCGACTCAAAGAGCAGTATGGAGATCGTGAGACTGTTAGCCGTTATGCAAGATACGCCGTTCGATCGTTCGTTTATTGGGGAGTACTACGGGATTCCGAAACCAAAGGATGCTACGAGAAAGCTGCGCCGGCAGGCATAGATGATTCCGATCTGGCAATTCTAATGCTTGAGTCCACTCTTCACGCCACCCCAGAGGCCAAAGGAGCCCTGAGTCTGCTGTTGAACACTCCCGCATTCTTCCCATTTCAGCTTCCGGCCATGACCGGTGATTTCGTATCTCAACGTAGCGATCGGATCGATGTGGTCCGATATGGACTGGACGATGAACTGTTGAAATTGAGAAATAAATAACTCAGGGACTGGATGTGAATTCTTCACCGTTCTATTCCGTACCAAATTAGACCATACTATGGTCAAAAAGGTTTTATTTTTATATGTCCATGGATGTTTTCTGAAGTTCAGAGCTGTACGATATTTAATTTTGATCCAACAGCATTACGAGCTACGATTTAATAATTTACTCCAAGCTTAGGCAATGTGACTTTCAATACAAATTGTACGCTAGCCTGATTAATTCATGTGGCTTCGTTACGAGAGTGCTTCGCTTGCTTTAGATCAATGAGTTATGGAGGTTTCGAAGGCGAAGGAATAGTGAACTATTTCCAGCATTCGGGTTCTTCATAATTCGCTTAGATGAAGTAAGATATGCGCTCGCAATAGAAGCCGGATGAATTAATCAGGCAAGGTATAAAAAAGTGTTTTTGCGATAGGTTAGGATGATTGGGAAATAGAGAGTTGATTATGGAGGCAGGAAAGACTTCACAACTCAATCCTTTTCTTTTTTCGTATAAAAAGATTTTTAAATAATGGATTCTTTCAGAAGGGTATTATGTGGAATGAACCCTCAGCTAAGGAATTGGGAAAGATACCAACATTAGGAGAAAATGAGGGTGGTTTATCTGAAATCCTAATTCACATGCACTTTTTCTATAATACATGCGACTGGTATGTAGCAGAATACTGTCCGGTAGAGCGTAATTTTTTTGGTTACGCGATACTCAACGGTGACCTTGAGATGAGTGAATGGGGTTATAGTAGTTTCGACGAATTACGAAGCTATCGGAGTAAACACTGTTTTGAAATAGATCGAGACCTATATTGGAAAGTAAAGCCAGCAAGTAAAATAGAAAAGATAGTAAATAAGTACCTGAATCCGTGATGGTTTTCTTTTTATGTAGCTGTAAGGCATCAAATTCTTAGCTGTAGTAATTACTGCAAGTGTTTGATAACGCAACAGATGCATGAAAAGAAATCCATTCTGCGTTAGCAGAACGATTGCAAAATGTACGTTACCTATTAAGTAACTGCTTTTATACTTATCGTCACGGATTCAGGTAAGTAATTAATCCTTATCATTTAAGATATAGTCTGCTCCTTGTTGTGCGTGTTTGGTCGCTGTCACAAACCAAGTGGGATGGTCAACGTTTAAATCTCTCCGATTCCATCCCTATTGAAACTGGTTTACGCTGAAATTCTTTTATGATATTTAAACCTTCTTGAGTGATACTATAAACTTTTAATTCTCGTTTTTTTGTCACTCCTGTTTGCCTAATTAGTTTTGATTTCGTCAGATCTTTTAACACTTCTATCATTGAATTTAGGCAGATGGGGTGTTTGCCGCGAAGGCTTTGTTTAATTCGTATTGCAATTCTTTCTTCAAATCCTCGCATTTGCATATCATGAATTTCTGTTAGAACAGCTCTTCTACGCCTGCCTCTAACAATTTTAGAATAACAATTCCAATCAAAATAATCTGGCACTGGAGATAGCTTTATACCGAATTCCTCGTGAACGGTATTCCTACCATATTCTGTAAGAAAATATAGACGCCCAGTCACTGCAACTGGATTTATGCAGTATACCATTTTTTTCGAGATAAACTTATTCAGCCATGATAACACATCTTGAGGTGTTATGCGGTGGTTGTCTTGTTTTACAATTTTGTAGATTTGAAATGATGTCAGTGGTTTGTAAATGCCTTGGATAATTGCTCGTTTCTGTTTTCCACGCCAATTCCAAGAGTCCAATTTCCATGCCTTCACCTCTTTTTGTCATCAAATTTCATTGATGTATTTGGCACGGAAAAGAACGGGTAAAACTGTCGCATGGAAATTTTAAGGCGCCTGTCCTTTTGTGTGTAAAGAATTTAACCTAGACTATTAGATTAACTGTGATTACGGGATAAAAAAATATGAATATCGGTAACTATTTACATACTGAACCGGTAGACTATCATGTGAATCGGAAAGATGAGGTCGGCGATGAGACTGTCGATTCCAATTCAAGTTTATCTTTGGATGCTCTGCTCAGTCAACGTACAGGGATAACCAAAATCAAACTTGAAGTTTTGGCGGCTCAACTATCTGAACGTTTAAGCATTAGGCAACGTAATCTGGGAAGCATTGGCTATGACGAACTATTAATTGGAAACTGGCTTCTTGAGCTGAATTCCATGGGTGCAACAAATACACACCAAAGTTTTCAGACACGGATGCCACTTCATAATAAAGCGCTTGATATGAGCAAAGATCGACGGCAAACAGATGTTGACTGCTGGCGCGACATTGCTAGATTGAGTCATGAGTTTTTGTCAACCTGGGATGCACATGAACAGGCAAAGGCAAGGGGGAAGTTTTTGAGTGAAACGAATTCAAGAGATGACTGATCTTTGTAAGAAACTAAAACCGGTGATTGGTCATAAAAGGGCAGTCAATTTACTCAAAGCATATATTACATCTGAAACTATGGACGAAGAATTCAGAGTTGAGACATTTATCCATATGTTTATTCTTAAGTACCTAGGCAGTGATTTAGATGACAGTAAAATTTTCTTGCCTTCTAATAAAGAAGCATCCATGGAAGGTGAATTTTTTATTGGAAATATTATGTATGGTGATAAAATGTCGCATCCAATTTTCTTAACTGAAACGGACTATATTAAACATATTTCTATCAGCGGGATAACGGGTGGGGGTAAGACAAATTTAGGATTTATTTTACTTCTAAATCTTCTAAAGAAACAAATTCCTTTTCTTGTTATTGACTGGCGTCGGTCCTGGCGTGACATACTAACACTCGAAAAAGAACCTGTTGAATCAATAAACGTTTATTCTATTGGCAGGGGAAAAGGCGTTCCTCTATTATTCAATCCTCTTAGAGGACCTCCTGGAATTCATTATCAACTGTGGCTTGGAACGGTTTTTGAATCTCTGATTAAATCTCATCTTTCCGGTCCAGGTGTATCTGAGATACTATCAAGAGTCTTTGAGGGTAAATTTGCAGATTTCAATTTAGATAAAGATTCAAAAGATGGATATCCTAATTTTTTTGATGCTTTAGAAGAAATCCAGAGAATGAAATTGAGAGGTCGCCAGCTGTTATGGCAAGATAGTGCGATACGAATTTTACGGTCACTAACACATATTGGGCCGGCTGCTCAAGCATTTAATGCACGTCATCCTGTAAAATTAGAAGAGTTACTTAAGAAACCGGTGATTTTAGAACTCGATATGGAACTGCCAAAGTCATTACGAACATTTTTTAGTGAAATCATTCTCCGATTTATTCATTTATACAGATTGGGAACTGGTGAAAGTGAGCAGTTAAAAAATGTATTAATACTTGAAGAAATCCATAATTTGTTCCCTCAAACTGCTATAGAAAAGCGAGAGATTAATAGTCTTGATATCATATTTAAGGAAATGCGTGGATTTGGCTGTTCTATAGTGAGTATCACGCAATCACCAAGTTTGGTTCCTGTATCAATTCTTGCTAACTGTAATACGCAAATCTATTTCAGTTTACAGCATGAGGATGACATCCGTACGGCAAAGAAAGCACTTTTTTTATCTGATAAAGAAGCGGTATACCTGGATAGATTGAGGGTAGGGGAGGCAATCATTAAAATCAAATCACGGATTTCACCCAGTCTTATTCAAGTACCTCTTGTTCCAATTAAAAGAGGTACTATTACAGATGCAATGATTAGAGGTATGAAATATGGAAAAACGGATATGGATTAAATCAGGAGTAATAGAAGAATTAGATAAGCGTGAAATGGCTTTCATGAATATGGTTTACAAAAATATCGTATACTATTACACCCTATTATACCAAAAGAAGGATTCATGCCGGTATGAATTGAATTTATCACAATTAATGATGCTTTGTAATCGTGATGGGAAAAGCGTGATAAATGCCGTGAGGTTACTGGCAAATACGATCCCTGCTGACGAAAATGAAAAGCCCAAGGTTTATTACGATAGGGTCCAATCTACAAAAAACGCATCACATAGGCCATACCGGATTTTTTTGCGAAATCGGTGATCGTTATGCTGCTTGTTGCTGTTTGTCATTAATCTCCTTAACAGCTAATTTTAGTATTTGTTCCTTCATTAACTGCATTAGTGATTCGGAATCTGCAAGCCGTTGCTTTAATGTATCCAATTCGCTGCTATCATTTAATGCTGACTTAACTTTAATTGTTTCACCAGTATTCAAGTTAGTACAGCATTTGTAACAGATTACTGCTTCGGGTTCATTAACAAAGTTACATTGGAGACAAATTCTATTTTGGGGAGATTCTTTCTTTTCATTTACTAACCCATAATGTCGGCTAAAACGGTCAACCATATCATCCGCACAGAGACGACCGTAAACTTTTGTATAGTAATCTACCCCATGTCCGAGGCTTTGAGCCGCTAAATCCGGAGGCATATTATCACGCTTTTTCAATACTGCACTTGAATGACGAAGGTTATAAAAATCCAGCGGCTTATCCAGACTGATTTTCTTTCCCAAATTTCGTACTCTTTTTGCCATTGCATCATAGTTGTATTGTTTCACGGATGAACTTTTTGTTCCAATCGGTTTATTTTTGGGATGGCTCATTTTTTTGTTCTCATCAATCCAAAGCCAGTCATTATTTCTTTTTGTCGGGTGTTCATGGTACCACCGTAAAAAATACGGAGCGCTTTTTTGAAGAACGGTATGTCGTTGACCTGTTTTCCCAGCTCTCACATAAATCACTACCACACGTTCCTTAAGCTTCACGTCACCATATCGAAGGTCAACAAATTCACTTGGTCTAAAACCAGCTTCGAGTTGAGTGAGTACAATGCTTTTTAATTGTAGGCTTGCAGTCGCTTTCGCCATCTGTAGACCATCTTCCCAGGTAACCATGTCATCAGGTAGCAATTTTCGGAGTAATTTTTTGCTATGTACTCCAACCAGATCAACGAATCCTTTTGGTTTAGTTCCATTATTTAGCCATCGAACAAAACAATTACCAACTTTCATTATTGTTGCATAAGTTGCTGGACTGTATTTTTCTCGATAGACACGAAAAATAGAATTAATAACATCTCTATTGTGCATGTCTCTATCTATGTCCTCCGTTTTCAGTAGAAGATGTTTTATCTTATCAAAAAAAATAGCTTTCCTTGCCGATGAAACATCGTAACATGTTAAAAATCGTCTTACATGATTTTTATTAACGTCGTTGATTTCTGGATTGTCAAAGAATCGTCTTTCCCCGATTTCTGCTAATTTATTGTAATCTCTACATGGCATACCCTTATTCACCTCATATCAAATAAATACTTGACACATCATCACTCAGGAGAGGTAGGGCTTTGAACCAAAAGTTAGACGCTCCCGCCGAGCATAATAAAATTGGTCAAATGCCCTAAACAATTAAATGATAATGCTTAGGTATCAATTTTAGTATGGTTATAGGTAACCTACTTAAATAATTTTCGATTTAATTTATAGCTAAAAAAGTCACTGATTAAGTACGTATAATATATACGTGTGATTATGGGGACACCTTTGCGTTGCGAAAAAAATAAAAAACTCTTTTGAAATGAATAGAGATAGAAAAACAATAGAAGAAAATATCAAAGCAGTTCATGAAAACAAAATGTAAATAGTTTCACAAACTGAAAAGAAAACGTTATTAAAATAATTTGAACTTATGGATTGAAAATTTGAAGGATTTTCAGGAACTAAATATTCAACTGAACAAACTTCTCTATTGACATTTTTGAGAAATTCATTGACGCAACATTTTATTCCAAGTCAGACATCGACATCATTCAGGGATGCACTACTGGGACCACGACCATATTGGTCGCGGGAATCCCATCGTTTACCCTGAAACATGTCTTATTTGTGCTGCAATCCCATCCGAAAACATTCCAGTCGACGTTTACTGCCAGCCCCACCCAGAAATTGCGACAGAATCAGCTTGTTACTCACAACCTGGTTCCCTCTCAATTTCTCCCGTGCGTCGTTAAAGCCTCTACTCCAAACAAAGCAAATGGCGACTCCCTTTTTGAAAAATTGTATAGACTGAAATTCTTAAAATAATAATTGGTCATAGAACATTCATAATTTATTTTGATATTCAGACTACGGCATCATTCAGGGATGCACTATTGGAATTGCTCCCTGACGGTCGCTTAATAATCCCAACGTTTACCCTGAAACATGCCTCATATAATTTTTGAACTCTTCTCCAAAGAACTTCCAATCAATCTTTATTGGTGAGCCCGCCCCGAAATTGATACAGAATCAAGTTGCTACCTCACAACCCGATTCCCTATCAATTTCTCCCGCCGCCGATTACACGATTCATGTAATCATTACTATTTGCGGCTCCCTGAAAAATATTAAAGAGCAAGATTTGAATCAGTCTTGATTTTTACTCACGCCAATTCTTTGCAGCGTTTGTTTTGTTTCTTCAGAAAGTAAATTCCAATGTTTTAGAACAAATTTCGTATCATCGTAATTCTTCGTTTTAATAGGCATGTCTGTAGTTTGAAAAATCCCGGCAATAAAGTTGACACATAATCGTTCAGGTGGGCTTTGGATTATTCAAACTTTACCCGAGAGAATGTGTGCCAATCTAATAAAATTGTGGGTTCATCAAACTGTTACAATGAAATCAAAACAGGAACAGAAATCAGATGTTGAAAACATCAGTGAAATTTTAGCAACGATGAAAAAACTTAAAGAAGATATACGGGATATTAATCATAAACTTGATTACGTTATCGAACTTTATGGGGAACAGAGATTCCGAAAATCATTGGATGAAACGTTTGATTGACGAGATTTTGGATTATATACAAAGTTGTCTGTATGGAGGTATAAAGAGTGAATAATATACAATTGACGGGGAAAGTTTTGCGTAATGCCATTGTGAAGAGTTTTCAAAGTAATGAAATCATCCTTACTTTAGAAACACTTCTCTGGGATAAAATAAAGAGAATAAAACGAGTAAGTATAGTTCAATGTCTTATTTACAACGTCCGTCCTGAAATGGAACATTATCTGATCGCAAAAGGCAAGGGGAAAACAATCAGTTGCAGTGGCCATGTTGACAGATCAATTCATCATGTCAATGGAGAACGAAAGTTTCAAACTGATGCTATTATCGATCCAGATACAATTGAGATCATTAATAAATGATGATCGTGAGGTGATATAAAATGTTAGAAGAAAAAAATAATCCAGTTAAGAAATTTACAGCAGGTGGAATTCATGCAACGATTTGGAGAAATAGATTTGGTGATGGTACTAATGCACAAGATATATCGAGTTCTATTAGCTTAACTAAATCGTACATAGACAAAGATGGTAAGTGGCAGAATAGTTCATCTTACTATTCAGGGGACCTTCCCAAAATTATTATTGTTTTGAAGAAAGCGTATGAATTTATGGTGCTGAAAAAGGATACAGATACCAATTGACTTTAGAAAATCAAAGTAATATGCTATGCATAGGCTGGCTAAGAACCGCGTTATAATCAGGGAATTACAGAATCTTAGATTACCTTGAGAACTAAGATGTTTTTTAGCTGTTTTTAATCAAAAGTTATCCTAAAGACGAAGGAAATGAAAAATGCATTCAAAAGATTTACCCACATTAAAATTCGTTATTGATAGTTCAAGTATCCCTATGTACTTAATTGATCAAGAGGGGATACTTACACACTGCAACGACGCATATTTGGCATTATTTATGAAAACGACGGAGATTATTGGAAGCCCAGTGTTCGAAGCGATTAGTGCTTCATTGCAATATGTTCCTGAGGACAAAAAATCATTTTATTCCCAACAGCAAGAAGAATTAGGCAAGAAAATATTTGCATGCGAAATAGATCATGCAGATGCTACTATTATTTTTGATTTTCGAAAGCATCAAAATCAGCAATATAGAAATATTTACGATGTCAGCATACATGTTGATCGAATCCATTTTACTAATTCAGAAAGTTGGTTTCTACTCGGGATAATGTTACCTAAAGTTATATCTTAATTAAGTCCTATTAATAGGCTTTTTTCCAAAAGGAAAATTGTTATGACAGATTACAGTAATACTCCTCTCGACAGAACTATAGATAATCTAACTATTCCTACCTATATAATCGAGGTATTCAATCCTATTGACAAATCCTATTTGAATTATCTCAATGAATATTATTCTCGTTTCTTTATAGAAGATAGGGAATTGCTAAATGGACGTTTTTTATATCCGATTATTAATACGTCAATAAAATATGCTCCAAAAGCACTCAGAGAGGATTACCTTGCCGAACAAAAACTATTAGGGGACGCAATTTTAAAATCCAAAGATAAAAATATTGCTACTAGTATGGTTTTTGATCTAAGAAAACATAAGGATCCAAACTTAAGATTTGTTTTTGACAACTGGATTCATGTCGTTAAAGTTCCTTTTTCAAATTACCAAGAAGGTTTTTTTATCGTTGGGTTAATGATACATAGGAGCATTAGTAAACATAATCTAACGAGAAATAATGACTTATCTATTCTTCAAGTACATGAATTAGGAATCAAGAATGAAATTTGTGAAAAAATAAGAAAAGTGCCAGTGAAGGCTCTGATGGAACAAATCAGTTCACCAATGTTTATTTTTAACTCTGCAAGAAAAATATTAAACAGCAATAAACCAACTCGCGCATTTTTAAGAAGTGAAGAGTATGATTATCAAAATATTTCGAATTTTATATCTGATACCGCCCGGTATGTTTCAGATAAAACTGCAGCTGAATATACCTCAAGGTTAGAATCTAAATTTGACGATTTAATCTTAGGAAAAAAAGAAAAGTTGGACGATTCTTCAACGTTTGATTTTGAAAACAATCATGTAGACTCTGCACCAGAAGGGAAAAAAGATGCAAGATTGCACGCAGATAAAATTCAAACCGGTAAAAATGGCGAATTTTTCTTTTTAGCATATCTTGCATGGGGTGATAATGAAACAGGGAATTTCCCAATTGATGAATCAATAAAGGAAAGTAATAATGCAACCCAACTTTGTAATAACGTAGATAATATTGCGTCCAATGAGACGATTAAAATAGAAACGTTAAAACCTGATTCTAATAAATCTGTTAATCGTAGTCAAGAAAATGTCAAAAGCTTTGAATTTCAGAATGATAGAAAGTTCTTAATCAAGTACTATGATGATAAAGATACTCTTATTGAAGATATTAAAGGTAAAGGATATTGGATCCCATTTTTCGAATTGTTTTTAAGGAAAAAACACGTGTGCATTGTTCATTTGTTTCTAATTAGGCCGGATTTAAGAGCAAAAATAAATTCTCTCAACGTAGAAAAGATTAAAGAAAACTTTTGGAATATTCTTAAACCTATTAAAAAACATATAATAAATCACCAACTTAATTTTTCGATTAAAAAAGATAATAAAAACCTGGAATATGAGTTAATTTATTCATCTGTTGAGTCGTGTAACTCCACAAAAATAGAAATTTATAAAATATTGGATGATATTAAGTTTGATGTAAACGAAGCGTTAGAAATCCACACTACTGATAAGATTATACAAGCAATTGAATATGTGAAAGTTGAGAAAAATAACATTAAGGATACGATTAATGTTGTATTGAAAAAACTTGAAAACATAGAGTTTTCGCAAGATAGCAAAGCAAGAAACTTATGGTCAGAACCAATGATTCTATCTTCACTAAAAGAACTGAAAAAAGACCATCAAAATCTACATTCCTTGATTTCAGTTATTAAACGCGATGCACCTCCGAAAATAAAACGCTATATTGAATCTAATGATTCTGTGAAAAATCTTTGTCAAACTATATTGAATGAATTCAATCAAAATGGTGGGGATGATGAGGTAAAATATAGAATTCTTAATGGTGAATGTTTAACGAAATTGGATGATCTATTAAATATGCCTGGAGAACCACTGCACGTGGTTGAAATAAAATTAAAAGATGTCTTTGGCAAAGAAAAGAATCATGTTGTTGAATTAATAAAATCAAACCGAAAAGAATTTATATTAAATAGGATTGTTAAAAATAGTAAAATGTCGAAGGCAGGATTTTTTTACGAAGCAAAAAAGTATATTGTTTTGCATTATGCTGGTGTAAAGAGCCAAAATGAAATGTTTGATTATCTAAAAGGTTATTATAATGCAGTAAGAGAATTTGATGATCGTTATGACAGATATCCTAAGATTGCAGATGACGAAGACTGTTTGGTTTTAATGAAAATATTCAGTGGAGATGATGAAAAAAA
Organism: Verrucomicrobiota bacterium; assembly: GCA_021772675.1. Taxonomy (GTDB): domain Bacteria; phylum Verrucomicrobiota; class Lentisphaeria; order JABSQK01; family JAJFLO01; genus JAJFLO01. Next base: position 69,528 of record JAJFLO010000359.1, read on the forward strand.
ATTTCAAAGTGTTAAAAACGCATATATAAATCTTCTAGATGAATTAGATTTTACCTGCTTAATATGGCTTTTTAAGTGATTCATAATCTATCCCCCAGTATTTCCCCATTGTTTTTTCAAGTTGATCTGTTGTATTTGTATCAAAAAGAATAAAATCTTTAACAATTTTTTTTATGAATATTCCAGACCAAATCATTGCAGATTCATCATTGTATTTTTCCTTTTTATTTTTTGCCTGATACCAACATAAGCTTTTACTGTATCGCCTCTCATCAGGTTCCAATCCATAAGAATTATCACGTTCCCAAATATAGTCTGCCAGATCGAGAACACTAAAACGTTTCCCATTACTTATCTGATTCTTTTGATAAAAACCTTCATCTAAAAGATCAAGCATGCTTGTCCTAAAAAACTTAGCTGCTTTTTCTCCGCAAACTTCAATTGTTTGGTGCTTTCTTCGGAAATTTTTATAAAGTTTGTGAAGGAATCTAATATAATTATTTTTATCTATATTGATCGAAAGTTGAGAAATACCAACATCTTCCCAATCTATATTTTCTACGTTTTTTATCTTGCCAAATAATGATTGATAAGAGGTATATCTTGGACATAATGCGAGTTCATTTATTCTCTTAACTTGGGTAGCACTTCTTTTATTTACCAACGTGGGTTCTTCAATTAAATACCAATCATGAATGCAGTACAATTTATCAAACGAAATCGATTGGTCATCATGATGAAACTGCCAAAAATAACCAGGAGATTTTTGTTTATTTTTGAACCTATGTCTAACTCTTACAGGTTCAGGAATATAAAATGTTCTTATAGAGTCTAACGTCATTGTTTCCAAGGTATCAATTCTGTGCATAACTTTGTAAGCATTATCGGTAGATTCCATGTAATCATAAGAAGTTCTAGTCCTCTATTTAATACTTTCCATTTCGTTTTGAATTACTAAATCCTTGTTTACCACGGTCAATACCATAGTAATTCCGAATTCTATTATAGAAGCGCAATAACCATAATTAATTCATGCTCAAACCAGAAAGGAAAATTCCTAAATGAATTCAAATACTCAAGAAAATAGTCTCAATGAAGATTTGATCCCTGATCCTGAAAATTCGAATAAAGACAGCAACTATCAATCAGATTCAACTAACTACAAAGAACCCGGTGTTTTTAGAATTGACGGTGCATTTGGTCATTTAAATAACTGGGTTAGTCATCTCCATACCCGTGTAACAAACACTAATTTCATAATATTTTTGTTGTGGCTATTAGCTTTTAGCTATAATCATTTTTGCTTGAATGAAGTGTTAGTCTCACATTGCCCCGAATATTCAGATTTTGTAAGGTTGTCTAATGTCATTGCGTTCATGTCAGCATATTTCATTATGGCCATTATTGGACTGAGAAATGAATCTTAAAATAATGGATGTCGTTAAGTCTCTATATCTCACATATATCCAATGGATTAACAATCATGACATCAGAAAATTTAGTCTGCAACGCAATTTCAACTATCTAATCATTTCCCTCTAAAGTCAATAAAGAAAGGACGGTGTTATAATGAGCTCAATATCACGAGACAATTCACATAGAGAAAACTCAAAAGGCGAATGTAAATCGCCAGTAGAAAATGGTGAGGTTCATCGGTCAAATTCCCGTTTTTGGGGTAATGACAAATATCGAATACCTTCCAATTACCTCAAAAAGAATAGCATAATGATGAATGATGCTGACTTACAAACCCTGCGTGGCAAAATTGAGCGGGTTCAATTCTTTCTGTTGTTTTTAACAATGTTTATGATTGTTCTGTTTGTGCATATGTATTCACTAGGACATTACCTTGAGAAAAAGTTTCCAGATTTCGGTACATATCTAAAAACCGGGGATGTAAAAGCATCACATAAAACACCAATAATTTCATCTCATAACATCAATAAAAAGAGTAATTGAATAGTGGATGACATCATAAGAGATCTCTATATCGCGTATATTCGTTGGGCCAACAATCATGACATTAGAACGATTAGTCTGATTCTTCGGTTATTCGTTCTCTTTTGCATACCAACAATTCTTTGTTTAGCATCTTTTCAGATGGGTTGTCGACTTGGCGTAATTCAGTTCACTTTATTTCTTATAGGAATCATCGCAGCAATAGAAATACCTCTTGATCAAATCATATATACAACGAACACAATAAGAGCCTGGATTTTTACCCTTAGTTTCGTTCTTACAATAGGATTGATGGGAATATTGCCACTGTTATTAACTCCCACATTTAGGACTCAAAATAAGATACGTTTCGTTTTCGTTTGCATTACCCTGGGACTATTTGTCATCAATTTGTTTAGGTAGAAAATACTCATGTTTTGGATTAAAGAAAAACTAAAAGAAATGATTGCTCAAAGAATTATAAAACCATTGTTTGAGTATTTCAGCAATAACGGACTTTCTCGTCATGATTCGAGCAAAAATGGGTTGGTTCAAACTTCGGCGAATCAATCGACTAACAATTCAAGTCAGACCAATAATCCAAACACCGGTGATCCCAGATTGAATGCGATTAAACAAATATTTCCAGGGAACAGAGGAGAACATAAGCGTGTTCATTTCAATCCTGTTGATAAAGATGGAACACTGGACACGTCTTGGGAAGAATCTCGATGGGAAAACAACCATAAAATTACCATTGAGAATAAAACGCGGACTATGAATTCCAATCAAGAAGTGGTCAAGATTAAAGATATAAAAGGTAAATGCAGCGATAAGGATTGTGAGAATAATGGATACTGTTCGAACGTTTATTTTTGTCAAACCTGCGGTATTCCACTTTGTTCACGCCATTGCTTTTATATGACAACTGAAGAAGGGAAAGAAAAACAATTATGTTTGGCACATGCAACCGAGAATTACTATAATTGGAATGTTTGGGTTGCTTATGACATGTCACAAACAGGACAACGTAGTTTATCAGCCTTTTTCCCGCCTAACCCAGTTCCAATAGTAGGATTAATAAAAGAAACCTCATGAATTATTCCGATAAACCCTTTTTTGACAAAGAGCAACTACAACAGATAGAACGGCTAAAACGTTGTACTGAATGTTTCGAGTTAATGGAAACTGCTGGTGTTGTTAACCATGAATATTTTTGTGATCTTTACGATGATGTTTTAAATGGAAGAGAAACGCGATCCATAAAGGCAGCACAAAAAATCAAAAAGGAATTGACTGGTACACTGCTGTATTTAGAAACGGTGGAAAAAATTAACCCTGGTTTCCAAGATGTTCCAAAACATAAATGGATTTTTACTGGGATTGATGTAGCAACCAATCAACCGGTAATTATTGATCTTGATGATCTTGTTCAGCACCTCTTAATAGCAGGGATGACGGGAGTAGGTAAAACCACTTTTGAATGGAATTTAATTCAACAATTACTGCAAATGGGTGTTTCCATAACCATGCAGGACTATCAAAATGAAGGGAGAAGGGCCGTTGATATTTTCCCTGATCTACTCGTTTTGCCGTTAGATAAATTGCCAGTCAATTTTTTAGAACCAGTAGGAAACCCTGAAACCTACTTTAGTCATTTTTTTAATGAGCTTGTTGACTTAGATGTACTCATGCCCCCAACCGCAATGAGATTGGTGGATTTCATACTGAACCTTGTTGCTGGAATGCAACCAGGTGATGATTATCCCAGTTTACAAGACTTTACCTATTTACTCCACAATGAAGCAAAGAAATTCTAAATTTGAAAATCCCTGGGCAACATCCGCACGTGCTATCAGAGCCTTTTGTGCTCCTTTAGGGAAAAATATGTATGTGCGTAAAGGATTAAATATAAATGAGTTATCAAAAATGGTTGCAATAGAAAGACATGGAGTGAGCGTGAAACGACAACAATTTTTGTCATCGATGTTATTTCATCGGTACACCACGAAACTGTTTCAACAGGGATTTCAATCTGGATCTCTAAAACGAATATATCTTTCGGATGAAGGTCAGTATGAATTCGGCAAGGAAACAGCTGGACGATATGGCTCCATGTATATAAGTCCTGCAAAACAACTCATGACCCAGATTAGAAGGACAGGCACCGGAATTATGGTAGGATGCCAAAGTCTTGAGGAAATTGACAGAGCCGCAATAGCTAATTTTTCATCCTTTTTATGTTTACGACAAAAAACCCAACAAAACGCGAATATAGCCGGACAATTATTGGGGCTTACTAAAAAACAAGGAGAAGAGCTTACCCGTTTACCGACAGGAGTTGGCTACTTTATTTCTGAGAGATATCCCAACCCGGTTAAAATCCGATTCCCTAATTTTCAACTTGGTCACTATCTCAGTGATGACGAACTTGCACAACGAATGAAAAAGTCATGAAAGTAAACTGGAACACAATTGAAAAGGATACAGAATACTCAACGGTATCCTTACACCAATATGCAAAACCTTTTGACTATTTACAGGTATTAGGGGAAAGGGGGAAATCTGAATCAACAACCTCAAATCAACCTCATTTTTCCTTTGGAGATCACGAAGGTAATACTCAGTCCAAAACAGGAAATGCTGACGATTTTGACACCCTTACTAAACATCAAAATGTGTTGGAGAAAATAATCAAATTTCTTGAAGATGTAATCAAACATCCTCAGGCGACCATAACGCAACATTACAATAATATAGGCATAAAAGGGACGCCAGCGAATCGACTAAAAGATCAATTATTAGAAAGAGATTTGATTGGAATTAGAAAAGGGACTTCAAGTAGCAGTCGAGGAGGAGCACCTCCAAAATACATTTACTTGACCAACAAAGGTAAAGAATTCTATGAAAAATTCAAAAATGACCCGAGGCAATGAAAGCCGACTGCATCTGTTACTAAAGAATCAGGTTGGGACCCATCTCACTGGTCTTTTGCAGATGGTTGTTTTTTATGAGATGCATAACACCGATATCATTGCATTTGACCTGAACAATGGATTGACATTGGCTTACGAGATCGAGCTCAGTGATAAAAACGTTTGCCAGAATATATACAGAAATTTTTGCTTAAATGGTGTCGATCAACAAAAGACTATCACGAAGACTCAAGGAATGAAACGAAGAGTTACACATACGATGTTTCTGGGAATACCAGAACGATTACTATCGAAAATAACCGTCATGACAATTGATGAGTTTTTAAATGTTGAATTCTCAGATCAATCCCAAAAAATGAACACCGCCAACAGTCTAAACAAAACAGTACCATTAATAAAAATTAACCAATAAGGAAATCATATCATGCTTTTACCTGAAGCCACTCAATGCAGCAATCAATACACAAAAAAAATTAGTACTTTTAATCCTACGCTAATATTTATTCTTGAAGATAAATCAACATCCATGAGAGATGAATGGGAAAGTCAATCTAAAGCTCACACCTCATCGAAAATAGTTAATCAATTATTACACGAGCTGATAAAGCTGAATAGCAGTGGAGAAAGCATTAGAGATAGGTGTTTTGTCGCGATAATTGGCTATGGAACGAATGTTGAGCCCATTTTATTTGGGAAACTTTCAGAAATAGCAGATTCATTTCAGAATACATTTTCAATTGTTCACTATGAGAAGGATGCTACAGGAAATAGCGTTGCTACTGAAATGACAATACCCCAATGGGTTGAACCGACAACAGCTGGTTCGACTCCAATGGCAGAAGCTTTTGAAAAGTCATACGAAGTTATATCAAATTGGTTGTCAGCTATTAATCCATTGACTAATCATCCCTATCAAGAAAGCTTTCCCCCTATAGTAATTAATATTACTGATGGTGTTCCAAATGATTTGCAACAAGGGGGAAATGGTGTGCAGACTACTATGGCAGCCAACAAACTAATGAATTTATCAAGCGATAATGGAAATCTCTTGCTATATAATTTTCATATTGGTTCGTCAGGGGGAAACGAACTACAATTCCCAAATGATGTACTGCAACTTACAAATAAATATGCACAATTTCTGTATAACATTTCGAGTACAATTCCCATTCCACTCATAAAGGATGCTGAATTAAGTGGATTTTATCCAAAACCTAATGCACGAGGATTAATTTATAACGGAAGGGCAGAAACTCTCATTCAAATGCTTAATTTTGGAACCTCAGGGTTGCGATAATCAATAGGAAAAAATCATAAAATGTTTAGTTACAAAAAGAAATCAAATTTATACAAAATTTATGCATCAGCTTGGCGTACTCACAAACGAGGAGAGTCTCCTGATGATTGTCAGGATGCTTATAAAATTAATAATACGAATAACCGATATGCTATTGCAGATGGTGTCTCACAATCATTTTTTCCAGCTCAATGGTCACAGATATTAGTTGATCATTTTTGTTTGAGTAACAAGGAAATAATCAATTCGTTGTTCACCACAAATAATTGGGGGCAATGGCTTAAACCATGTCAAGAAGAATGGGACCATGCTATAAAAAATATCGTTGATAACAAGATAACGGAAAATCTGTCAATAAATAGAAATAGATATAAATCGAATGAATGCGCAGGAGCTACATTTTGTGGTTTAGAAATCAATAATCAAAATCATAAATCTATTCAATGGCGTTCCATGATTATCGGTGATTGTTGTCTATTTCATTACAGAAAGAATGAACTTTTAAGGGACGCTTCATAGCGTCTCTTTTTTATTTTACACTTTTTTATCCATTGATGCGACGAAGACATACCACTACTTTAAATAAAATACAGCAATAAGTAGATTACTCAACGATTAGGCAGCTATTTCATCGACTTGAGCCGAAGATGTCGCGAATTTCAGGATTTGTTCAGCATAATCGGTTGTCTCGGATTTTCCCGTTAAACGTTGCCATCGCGATGTTCCTTTGTAGGGACCGCGATTTGCGATTTTGTGGTTAATAGAATAGACAATCAGATTGAGCATTTTCTGATCAATTTGACCTCTACAGGTATTTAGATGATCGCGTATAAGTGAATTCGTTGATTCCAAAGCAGATGATGAGCGTACATTCTCTTCGAGGCGACCAAAGACGGTTTGGAACCATTTGTCTATGGGTAAATTTAATCCGACGCATTTGGCAAGGGCATAGTGATCTGCGGCTTTTTCCTGAAGCTTTTTCTTTCTCCCATAATTTTTAGCGCTGCGGCTTTGTTTTTCTGCTTGCCAAGCCAGGCAAAGTTCTTTTACTATCTCATCATGAGGAATGATCTGCGAAAGATTCTCGACAATGGCTTTCAGACGCTCGAAGTA
>JAJFLO010000360.1 GCA_021772675.1 Verrucomicrobiota bacterium
TGGAATTATCTGGCACATGTCATCTCTGAAAGACGACGCGGCCACGATGCCCCCCCAATTCCCGCTGCTGCCGTAGCATAGCTGCTCCAGCAGAGCACAGCGCTAATAAAAAGGAAAACCGGGGGGGCTGAACGGTTACGACTAGGTTGATAAAAACAAATCAAATCCTTTCGGAAACGATTCGTAAAAACTCCGGCAATACCAATATTAATCAGCAAAATTTAGAAACAAAAAAGATATCAAAACGATTCATGCAATCCTTATTACGCGCCGCTTCGCTTTGTTTCATAAGGATGGATGATCATAAACGTTCGCTTGATTAATATCTTGATTTTTTCGCGTTTCGTAAGTACATTGTGCATATAAGAGGAATTGATTTTGTTTGGGATGAAGAGAAGAATCGCATTAACAGTAAGAAACATGGCGTTTCTTTTGAGGAGTTCGTATTCAAAATGTGAGTGGTTCCGGGGATGCTTGAGGTTGAGGTCAAAGTAACGCGGTCATTCCTGACTGCGCACATATGATTCAGCCAGGAATGGCCGATTTACTATTTGCCACTCACATTTTGAATACGGACTCAAGACGAAATAACTATTTGGTATTTTACAAATTAGCAATATGTCGCCACTTCGCGGAGGCTTTCTTTAAATGCATTTGCTTCGTTAGTAATCACTTGCAGTAGTCACTATAGCTAAATACTTACTGCCTCGCAACTACGTTCAAAGAAAACCTTCACGGATTCAGGTTAATATCTACCATTGGATAATTATGTCGAATATATAATTTATCTACTTGATGAAAAAGAGCGGCAAGAAGATGAAGCGATATTTAACAACAATTAAAGTGTTTTTGAGGAATTGGGCTTCTAAATCGGGTCGTATGAGCGCTCGCAAAGTAGGTCGACCTCTAAAGCTGGAAAATCGAATAATATTGTAAATTATTTGTATAGATATGCTTATGCAAAGTATCACCGATTTATAGTATATTTATCCTCATCGAGTACTGGCCAGCGCGATACTGCCACGGAATAAACGTCGCTAACTATTGCATGTCGTGGCGGCCAGGGTACACTAGCAAATGACACCGACTATCAGCATTCTTATGCCGGTCAAAAACACGGCACCCTTTCTCACCGAATGCCTGGACTCCATTCTCGCTCAGAATGAGACCGATTGGGAACTACTAGCGATCAATGATCATTCGGATGACAACAGCCCGGGGATTCTGGCCGCATACGCTGCCGCTGACACTCGGATCAGGACGTACCCAAATGAGGGAACTGGCATCATTGAGGCTCTCCGAACCGCTCACACCCGGAGCGCCGGGCAACTGATCACACGGATGGATTCGGATGATGTTATGTGCACCGATAAACTGGAAGTCCTCAAGCGCAAGCTGCGCGGGGTGGGGCCAGGTCACGTTGCTGTCGGCCAAGTCGACTATTTTTCAGACTCAGAGTTGGGTGAAGGCTACAGCAACTACGCAGCCTGGTTGAATTCGCTTACTGCAGCGGGCCGCAATTTCGACGATTTGTATCGGGAGTGTGTTATCCCATCGCCCTGTTGGATGCTCTATCGCGATGATCTCGAACGCTGTGGCGCGTTTCGGTCGAATCGCTATCCTGAGGACTACGACCTCTGCTTTCGGATTTACGCCAACGGCCTCATCTGCATTCCCTGCAACGACGTCATTCATCGCTGGCGTGACTACCCGACGCGGACCTCACGAACAGATGCCAACTACTTAGACAATAGCTTCCTCGATATCAAGCTTCATTATTTTCTCGACGTTGACTATGAGGAGGCACGACCGTTGGTACTGTGGGGCGCGGGACGCAAGGGTAAAAGCATCGCTGAACAGTTGACTGCTGCGTCGGTGCGATTTGCCTGGCTCTGCAATAATCCCAGGAAAATTGGGCAGACAATTCACGGACAACGATTACAGGACGATGACGTGGCATTCTCCTTCGCCCACCCTCAATTCATCATCGCGGTGGCTGGTGAGGAACAACAGGTACCGATTGTCGAACGCCTTGTCACCGCGCAGTGTTCACCCAGACAGGATTATTTCTTGTTCTGTTGATCAATTATGGTAAGAACGGTATCGAACAATCTTAATACAGCAAAAAGGATATCTTGCTAAACTAAGTCGCTATATTGAATGTAATCCAAGGCGTGCCAGAATAGAAGGAATTGACTATCCTTGGAATTATAAATGGTCAAGTGCAAAGTCATATTGTTTTGATGAAGTTGGTCCGTTGGTAAACAAAAGCAATTATTTTTTGTGGAATGAAATGGGCGATTCAGAAGAGGATCGACAATACGTTTATAAACTTTATCTTCTTGATGAAAAAGAGCGGCAGGAAGATGAAGCGATATTTAAAAACAATAAAAATGCAATTGGTGATAAAGTGTTTTTGAGGAATTTGGCTTCTAAATCAGGTCGACTGAGCGCTCGCAAAGTAGGCCGACCTCGACAGCCGCCAGAAAATAATTAATATGTTAAATCTTAATTATAAATATTTTATGTTGAGTGGTACCAATTTTTTATCAAGTAATTCTTTGTGTCTTAAGTTAACGGCATTGGAGTGACACCAATTATTCTCTATTTTTGTTCTTAAGGCCTAATTCATCCTGATCTTTCTTGATCAGGGTTAGAATTTCATTGTCCCGCTTGATAAATTGCGGTGGCAATAAAAAGGATTTCGGCCAGTTTTGTATCAGGAGTAGTCAAAATTAGGTTTTTGGATTCAAACATATGCTGTGATCTCACTTTCGTCATGATTATCTTTCTATGTTTAAGTTCCTTAATAATAGCATTTTATATCTGTTTTTTAAGTTTATTTTAACAAAAGCCCAGTGTTTTTTCCCTCACAATGATCTTTTCGGCCAACGTCTAGCTTGTAGAAATTGAACTCATGGTTACCGTTAGAACATTCGGGGATAAGCAATCATATTTTTTCGCACATCATTTTTCTGAAAATAATACATAATAAGAGTGATAGTCATGAATTCATTTACTTGTAGAATTTTTTTGTCAATTGGTTTTATTATTTGTACTTTAAGTAATTATGGGAAGTCGGTTAATAATAATGCTTATTTAACTGCAACAGTGACCAATTACAGCGAAAACTTTTCGGGGTTTGTTGATGCAACACAAGATTTGCAGTCTACGGTAATAAATTTTAATTCACTAACAGAAGGAGAGATTATTAGTTCTCAGTTCGAAAACAAGAACGTTATATTCTCACAAGCCGACGGTCTAAATTTACATGCGAGTACGAATATTTTTGGTCCTACACATACCTCATTGGCAGCACAGGTTGAATTTAGTAATGTTAATCCAGGTATCTTCAGCTTTTCTTTCGTCAAACCTGTTCGTGGCATTTCATTCACATTATATGATCAAGATCATCCAATAACTGCAGAAATATTTAATGATCAAAACCAGCTCCTTGACACCTTTTCTTTATCTAATACCCGACCTCATTTTATTGCATTTCTATCAGATTCACTGGCAATTGGGAAAATTACAATAACCGGTAGTCTTCCTGACGGATTAGCATTTGATGATTTGAATGTAATCCATGAATCGCTTAATGTCGGGGGTAGCTTGATTGCTCATTGGACTTTTGATGATGAAACTGCTACTGATATTACCGGTAATGGGCACCAGGGAACGATTTTTGGAGCAGTATCTGTTCCTAGTAGAAGAGGTAAAGCATTAGCATTCGATGGTGCAAGCACTGTAACTTATGTTGAAGTACCAGATCTTGCTGATCTTCGATTGACTAATACATTTACATTAGAAGTTATATATCAGGTTGATTCGGATGCCATAATAGCTTCAAATTGGCGTGACCAGGGTTTAGTGTCCAAGGTTGCTGCTGATCAACACGGGCCGGATTATGCTCTCAAAGTTTACCAAAATGGCCCGGATGCACCAGACAATGTTCCAGAAAAAGCTCGATTTTTAATTCATTCAGCATCAAGTGGTGGGTTTGAATATGAAATTGATGAAATTTTTTCGTTGGGGGAATGGCACCATCTTGCTGGAGTTTTCAATAATGGACAGGTTAGTTTGTACTTAGACTATGAGCCCGTTGGAAGTTTTACTGTTCCCGAGAATAGTATTCGAACTTCTAATAGACCATTAAGGTTTGGTAGGGGCAATTCAACCTTTTCTGGAGCAAATCATCAAAAACCATTTGATGGTCTAATTGATGAGATTGCTATCTCGAATATCGCTTTGCAATCAAAAAACTTTGTCATTCAACCTGGAATTAGTTTTTTAGCGGCAAAAGATGGGGCAATTAAGTTGGAACCCACATTTGCATCACCCAGTTTACGCAGGAACTTAGTTGATAAGCCATTAGTCATCCGAAATACGATAGACGATTTGAATAATACAGATAATTTTCACCCAGTGCAGGGACTTGTAGCGGATGGTGTGACACCACTAGTAATAAAAAAGTCACTTAATATAGGCGAGTATCGCATTGAACTTACAGATGATCAAGGTGAGCGACTTTCATTTATTGAAAACAAACTACATATTCATGATGGTATTGATGATTATTCAGCTGTTGGAGTTACGAATTTTGCGATTGAATCAGGGCAGTCTTTATTTGCATATATAGAGGGAATAAAATCTCAAGAACTAATTCCCATCCTGACTGCAAGAAGTGACGTTGAGTTGGATGTAAATGTTAAAATATATCGAGTCGTTGCTGGGAGTAATGATGATTTAGCAACCTCCAAGATTTTTAAATTACGTAATCCACCCATCGCTTTAGTACATGGATATAATTCTGATAAGTCGGCATGGTACGACGACGGCGAGTTTGACAGAGCTACAAACAGCGGAGATTCAGAATTTATAGAGAAACTCGAAGAAATACGCACTAATGACTTCATTAAAGCAATCGAATATGGCGTGGACGTATCTTCAAGTTTCGAAGTTGAAAAGATACGGAATATAGCTGGCACGTTTCGGTGTCTATCGACAGAATTAGATGAAAGGTTGCATGATTGCCTGTCAGAATTTCAGCAAAATTGGGCAATTACACGAGTTGATGTTGTTGCTCACAGCCAAGGTGGCGTATTGGCTCGAATGTTATCAAGTGAGGAACTTTTTCAGTCTCCCATAAGCTATTATCGCGGCCGTTTTCATACCGTCACCACCATTGGTGCGCCGCATAACGGATCTCTGTTAGCACATTATCTGATCGAGAATAGGGGTGCAATAACTGGGACGATTGTGAGACAGAGGGGATTGCTTCAACCGAAATTCAATCCATTCGATGAGCAAATTCGAAATCTAAATAAAAGCTATAAGGTTCATCCTCGAGCGAGATTTCATTTGATAAGAACTCTAATTGGACAGAACGTGTCTACACCTCTCATTTATTTTCTCGCGGGCCTCAATTCGCCCGTTACATTTTCAAAGATTCTGCAGGATATTGTTATCCCCAATGGGGCGGATGGAATTGTTGATTTCGAGAGTCAAGGTGCTGGTATGCAGCCCCCAATGGTAACCACAGTTGGTCTGACACCTATTCAAAATATTTGCCATGCAACGCCATTATGGGCGTTTGCTTCAGTTGCCACACAAACTACTTCGACCGATGTTGCTGGCCAGGTAGTACGTGCTCTGACCAGTTTGGACACTTATTACGGGACCTTCATCATGCCTGATTGGGTTCCAATCAGTGTAAAAGAGGAAATCGAAGATCACCTTCCCACAGTTGCTCCAACTACAGCATCTGTTGCCAGTTTCGCTGCTACTTCTTCCGCGAGCGCGAGCGAGTCTTTTGAATTTTTTCTTACCGCCCCAGCTGCTTATCCCATAGATGGGGATGTTGCGTGGTATGCAGAACTTATTGGTTCAGATGGAGTTTCAAATGATGGTTTCACACTTCAGGTAGATCAATCTGACACACGGAAGGTTACCCTGATCTTTGATGATACCATTGAGGGTGACATCGCTCTATACGGATTCTATACATCCACCACCGGTGAACTTGTAAAGTCCCAGCCTATCATAGCAGTTTCTCGTTCCACTGCAACCTTGACAGGAGTTTCATTCGGGTTTGACTCCCTCATCCTATCGCAAGGTAGCAAGATTTTCTTTGATCTGAGTGGGGTTTATTCTGACAATTCAACACGCCCCTTAGTGGACGCAAGCCCGACTGTGATAGCAAGTGATCCGACAATTTTGAATGTCATTGATAATACAACTATAGAAGCTTTATCGACTGGTGTTTCACAACTAAACATGACTGCCGGTGGTTTTTCCATAAGCGCACAAATCAGAGTCAATGATCCTCCGACTGCCACTATTTCATCAACAAATTCAACGGAGAATAGTGCGCCGGTTGACATTGATGTTGCGGTAACAACACAGGATTCTGACGGGAGCGTCACACGCGTTGATTTATTCCTTAATGGTGTGGTTTTCGATACGAAAAGTACACCACCTTTTGATTTTCAACTGTCAAAGATAGAAGCCGGTAACTATGACATCCACGCTCTCGCGTATGATAATGATGGGGAAACTGCTAAATCAGCGAACCTAAGATTTACTGCCACAAATTCGATAGATTCAGGATCGGATTCAGACCAGGATGGCATGAATGATTCCTGGGAGACATTGCATTTTGATGACTTATCCCAGACTTATGATGGAGATTTTGACCAAGACGGATTGACAAACGACAGAGAATTTGAATTAGAACTGTTACCAGATGAGCCCGATTCCGATGGGGACGGCCTTGCCGACGGTTGGGAAATTGACAATTTTCTTGACCCGAAACGAATCGATGCTTTGGAAGATGAAGACGGTGATGGGATATCGAACATGCAAGAATTCTTAGATGGCAGTGACCCTCAGGAATACATGCTGTCTCTAAGTGTAGGCTGGAATCTCATCTCTCTCTCGACATTGCCCAATGTCAGGAATGTGCACTCTATATTGGGGGAAGTATTAAAAGGACAAGTATGGGTTTGGAAGAATAATAAGTTCGAACCAACAAACGAATTCCTACCATTATATGGACACTGGGTATATGCACATGAATCATCAGAGATTGAGATCATTCTTGAAAAATGATTGCTAGCCCGCTTTTCTCACCAACATCGTAACGAGAGGATTTAAATTGCGTCATTTCAGTATTTTACCGATGGATAGAGAATGACAGTGTGTCGAGACACACTGAATCCGATAATCAAGGTAAGATACTGAAATGATGTCATATACGTTCTCATAGTAGATGCTTTGTGAGAAATGCGGGCCAGGGGTGAAATAGCATCCCTAGCGTTCGTATTTAGGAATTTGGGTGCGAATCCCCAGCAAGGATAACGATGATGCCTGAGTAACCTACACTAGTCCGTAACATCAGATCAGCGTTATAACTGACAAAAATGAATCGCAGGCATTCATTTTTCCCATCTCGATTCAATGAAAATGAATATCTACCCCTCGTAAATTTAATGGTAAAATCTGAATTACGTTTCGGGATGGTACCCTGAACCCGTGTTCAGCCATTGTTTTCCAGGATTTCTATTATTTTTCCTGTATTTTCAACTTGGACCCCTTATCTTCCAATTGCCCTCTACAATAGATTCTCGCGTTGGCTACATCCCACCCATATGATTTATCGCGTCCAAATGGGGTATACGTTGAGGAGTTTTCACAATCAAATTCATCAACTTCCAAGTCTATTTGGTCAAGCATGTTATGTCGGGTATAGGTGACGTATGGACTATTGGGATAGAAGAATAGAAAGTAGAATATTGATAGTGCAAGAACTATGACGAAGATTTGTCTGAATCGGGAAATTTCCGGGTCACGCCGACTCAAAATATTCTCAAATGAAAAAACAATCTTTAAAAATTGCCTTAATGAACTGATTTCGTGACATAAATTTTAAGAAATACGGACACGAAAACATATGTTTTACATACCAGCTCTAGTTCAAAAATTATCGTTTAGCGAAAAGTAAGATGAACTTTTTGCAAGCGTATTTTTTATTTTTAACAGGCCAGGTCCGACCTTCTCGTGCCAAGTTAAATCTGAAACTTTGGGAGTATTTATGACATAGATCATTATATACGAAATTAGTTATTGTTGTCCATCAGGTTCAAATCCTGCTCTGCTAATGTATCGCCTACAGGCAGATAGCGAAGAGCGC
>JAJFLO010000037.1 GCA_021772675.1 Verrucomicrobiota bacterium
GTGCGCGTTCTAAAACCGCCACTTACAGCCCTGCAACTCGCATACCTCAAAGCCTTAGATGTATCCGAAAACGTTTTTGTTAGGCCTCGATCGCCTACGTAATGACCCCCCGAAAAAAGACTCAATAGGCCGCGAAAGGGGTGTGGAATGTGTGACAATTCGTCAATTGTTGTATGATTTGTGTTTTTGTATGTGAGGATCGGGTTTCTCTTGGAAGGTCCTTGTCCTCAATGACCGAATTCTGGAAAATGTGCATTGAAATAATTTTCGTTCACCGAGAACGGTGACCCTCCAGAAACGAATTAATGCGTCAAGGCATGATTTTCGATTTCGTCAATTGAAAAGTCATCTAAATCCCAAAATTTTAGAATTTCACCATCGGATAATGAGTAAATTCTTGGTGGGGCATTTCCGATAAAGTCGAAAAATTGAGAAGGCGCAACAACAAGGTAGGGAAAATTTGAATAGGTTTCTTCAAAAAATTCTTCAACCTGTTCTTCCTTACCCAAAAAAATGCAATACATTCGCAGATGACTAACACGGTTGTTTAGATCTCCCATTATTTCAGAAATTTCTTTACAATGATCACAATCCAAACTAAAAAAGGCAACTAGACATTTACCCTTTGTCAGCTCAATTGACATCCCATCTGGTTTCGTCTGATTGAAAATTAAGAATCGGCTTAAATTTTCATTACTCTGATTAATTGTGCCACTTTTTGCTTGAGATTCACTAACCGTTGAATTTGTTATAATATTTATTGGGAATGCCATTAGGACGTAAATTATTGGTATTATCGCGAATGAAATTAAAAGGATGGGCTTTTTCTGTTTTTGATCAACTGTCTGACTTTTTAGCCATAGTAGTGAAATGACAATCAATAGGAATACATTTTTTGCTAAAGACTCTTTAGGTGTCATTTTTATTAATTCACCAAAACAACCGCAATTTTCTGTGTAATTGGCGAAAATTATGAGATAAATAAGATGCAGAGAAAATAGGCTAGTTATCGCAAACGTAATTGGGTAAATTAAAGATTTAAGGTATTGGGTTTGTAAGAGGGAAAGTCCAATAAATAATTCAAGTATGATGACGCCACGGGCAAGATAAGCAGCAAGAAGTCTGTTGTTAACGATATGTTGCTGTATTATAACAATTTCAAATTGACCGATAGATATCAATTTTGATATCGCGGACAAAATAAATAGTATAGCAACAGTTAATTTTCCGAGTCTTATTAACAGGATTTTGGATTTTGAATTTATTGGGGCGATATCAGAATTCATGAGGAAATATAGCTATCACAATTGTTATTTTACAAATTGAACCTATTTTTCACGGATTCTAACTAAAAACTGAATTCGTGAAAGTTTTCTTTAGATGTAGTTGCAACCAAATATTTATGATCCCAGTATTCAATAGAATCGCAATGATCCCGCTTCGCAAGCCAGGGAATAGCAATGAAAAAACATTTTACATTGGTGTTCGGCTGCATAACTACACTGGTATCACATTTTGAACCTTTTGTTACGGGATTAAGTAAAAATTTAAATCAAACTTATTATGGAGAATGTTCATGGCATCGCCAAATAATACGGAAGCAAAATCAAAAAACGCTTCAAATCAATCTTTTAATTTTGAGATGGAATTTGAACGACTATTGCTAAAAGTCAAACCTTTTATTTTACCAATAATAATAATTATCCTAATTGGCATTATTATTTGTACGGTAACAATTATGAATAAAAAGAAAAAGGGAAAGTATATTGCAGAAGCTTATGCAGAACTTCAAGAAGCCCTGGCAATATCGCTTGATGATTCTTCCGACCAGGAATCTTTGGATAAAAACGCAGCCAAAAAACGAGAGATACTAGATAATATTATTGCAAACTATTCTGATACACCCGCCGCGATTGAAGCGAGCTTTTACAAAGCAACAATTCATTCCAGTCTTAAAAATTATATAGATGCAATTGCTGGGTTTAATGAATTCTATAAAAGCTATCCAAATGTTCAACCATTTTCGATAAAAGCAAAAATTGCTGAAGCAAACAGTTATTTGGCACAACAAAATTTTGCTGAAGCTACATCGAAATTCAAGGTTATTGTAGATAACTCACAGAATGCAGCAAAACAACCTCATTTCATGGAGCAAGCCAAATTTCAACTCGTATTATGTAATCTTTTAACAGATAATTTTGAAGAATCAACTAAATTGTTAAATGATATTTTGGCGTCTTCAAATGATGATGTATTAAAGGAAAAAGCACAATCAATTTTAGCAAAATTAGAAATTGTTTCAGGTTCTGAATTAAAAAAGGCAATTTTACCTCTCGCAGATAGCAGTCCTGTTGAAGACGAAAATTCAGCTGAAGATAGCAGCCCTGTTGAGGAAGAGAATTCAGCTGAAGGTAGTTCTACTGCCAAAGAAAAAGGTGCGGATCAAGGTGAATCAACCCTTGATAAATAAACAGGTTTGAAAAAGTGGCATATTCCGGTATTGCGGGATCTCGTTATCGGTGTTACTAAAATCCATTCGAATAGTTGTTACACATGCCATGTTGGGGCGCGGATTGCAGATATTTTTTGATGTGCTCGTCAATTACTCTCTTGAATACCAAGTGTTTTTGCTAATTTTAAATGATATTTTGCCATAGCATCATTACCTGTTTCACGGTAGGATAATCCTAAATGTTTATGCACAATCGCACTCTTCGGATTGTGTTTCAATGCCGTATTATACGCATAAATCGCGTTATCTTTAAAATTTGTTTTATCATATAATCTTCCAACCTGAAAATACGTATCTTCATTATGCCCTGATGGGATATTTGCTGCTTGATGGGTTAATTTTATCGCTGCGGTAAATTTGCCTGAGTCGAGATAAAGATTTGCTAATGCTATGAGGGCATGGATATGGCTTGGGTTACGTGTTAATACGTTCTGTAAATGAAAAATCGCGATATCAGTATTTGCAGATTTTATCGCAATGATGCCTAGATTGTAATGAGCTGCCTCGTGCGTTCCATCAAATTGCAAGACCGTTTTATACTGGTTGATTGCAGCCTGCAATCGGTTTAGTTTTTCATAAACCATGCCTAAATTATAAGTCGCTTCTATATAGCCAGGTCTTAATGTGAGGGCTTTTTGTGTACTTGCCAGCGCCAGTCCCAGCTTATTTTGTTTGTTATAGATTAAACCCAAATTATAATGAGCTTCCGCATAATCACTATTAAAGTCTAGTGCTTTCTTATATGAATTTATTGCAGCGTTTAGTTCTCCGATTTGTTGGTGAATATTGCCTAAGTTGTTAAGGGCGAGACTATAACTAGGGAAAATATTGATGGATTTTAGATAAGCAGTTTTAGCACTTTCCCATTGTTTGGATCGTTCAAATGCCACTCCCAGAGCAAACCAAGGTCTCGCTTTGTTTGGTGATTTTTTAACCGAGTCTTGCCATAATGCGATATCATTTCTCCATACGTCATTTCTTTGCAGTGTTAAATATCCAAGAATAGTTATCAAACAAATTGATAAAATAAGTGAAATGCGTTTATAATGGCAATACTTGAAAAATTCAACGAAGAGAAAAATCATGCCAATCATTGATAAATACGTTCGATGTTCGCCAACAAACTCTGAATTTGGAACAATTGACGATGTGGGGGCAATGGTAATGAAAAACCATAAAATTCCGAACGAGATGAGTCGCAGTTTTTTGAAGGATAGAATACTTAATATGGCGAAGGATATGATCACTGTCATTGAAATCAATACATTGCCATTCGAAAATGAATCAACGATAAGAAAATCATGATCTATATTTTGCCGACATGGGAAAAAGAATAGTTTAAGATACACCCTGACAATGATAGGTATTTGACTTATGAAATACACATGTCTAGGAATTTCATCTGGAGCCCATCTGGGTAAATGCTGATCAATTGATGTTGCCATCAACCGGTGCAACGATCCAGTTTCGCTTGCTAGATGGGTGATATTAAAATGCATAATAATAATTACTAGAGAGGTTGAAATAACTGGCACCAGATAAATCGACCGCTTTGTCATCGCATTAAAATCAGGTTGAATAAAAAAATATTCTATCAGTATAATTATGGCGGGAAGGGTGACTGCATATTCCTTTGACAGCATCGCACAGACTGCCGATATAAAACAAAACGAATACCACATTAAATGCGATCGTGTTAAAAATGGCATGCGGGATTGGCGGATTAATCGTGCCTTGATATAACAAATTAATGAGGCTAAATAGAAACATGCTGCAATTGAGGTATATCGTTGCCCTATATACGAGACTGATTGAGTTGCAAGTGGATGAACTAAAAATAGTAATCCGGCAATAGATGAAACGTAAATTATTCGGCTTGGCTGATTTGAGTCTTTGTCATTTTTGTCCTTGGGATATAGCAGATTTACCTGATAAATTAAATACATGACCAGGTAAGCATTGAACACATGGATAAGAATATTGAGAACATGAAATCCATGTACGTTGGAGCCATGTACATATCGGTTAATAAGGAAGCTTAGATGAGGGAAAAATCGATTAGGATGATGGCATTTTTGGACTAATTGATCGAACGTTAAGTTTGCAAATACATGATAGTCATCAAAATGAAATTGATCGTCTAACGTCTTTCCATAGATAACTAATCCTATACTTAGAAAGACGAGAAGCAAGATTAGCTTAATTTCTCTTGGTATGATTAAAACGTCTTGATTGTCAGATTGATTGATTGACATGAATCACTGTTGCATTCATTTAGAAGCTTAACAACAACTTTATAATCCCCTGTGCAGCCTCAATTAATCCCGAAATCGGGACGATAACTTTTCGAATTGGTTTACATTGGAATAAGATGTCTCTAGCAGTTTGTCAGACTTTGGAAGAATCTACTGCGAAAACCGCATTCTTGGCGCATTTTTGTCCAAATTATCGTCGATCCCACGGGGCGCAATATATTCCTCAAATTTGAACAAAAATGCTCTCAATTTGACGATTTTCTCGCAACGATTTCCAAAGTCCGACAGACTGCTAGTTTGATCAAACAGTTGTGAATGGTTGTCAAGGCTATCAACCCTCTAATGACTCATGAGCCATTTACGTTTAATCCAAGCAGAAGGGGCGTAGACCTCTACAGCCGACTTTAAGATTCTAACGAGAAATTTCCAAGCCCAGGATTTGGCCTAGATTAATATAAAACGAAACTTGAGTTTAGCTGTTTTATAGAAGTCGTTTTTAACAATCTAAAATCATATATCAACAATCATAAATTCCTTAATTTATAATTTGATTATGAATTGAAGGTGGTGAGTCAAATTCTTCTGGTTCCGCTTTATCGGTAAATCCCCAGCGTCTTGAGAATGGCCAATAGATAATATTTGCTCTGCCAACTATATTTTTACGGGGTACAATTCCCCAATAACGGCTATCTTGACTGTTTTCACTATTATCTCCCAACATGAAGTATTCATCATCGCCCAACTTATAGATATCTGTGTTATTTGATAAATATTGACTGAATCTGGAATGACTATAGCCTTTGTAGCCGCCCTTGAAACTGTATAGTCGTTCGAATGCAGGGTGAATTGATTCATCAACTAAATTAAAGTCAACTTCACCTCGTTCCTTTACATATAACCGGCGATCTGCTATTCTAAGTGTGTCCCCCGGCAGACCCACCAATCTCTTTATATAATAGCGTCCTCTTAATGATTTCCCGTTTACATCCTTTATCCCATCTGTAATGAAAACGGTAATATCACCTCGTTCTGGTTCCGTAAAATTAAACCGTACCCGATCAACAAATAAATGATCACCCAAAATAAGTTTTCCCCTCAATAATACTTGCCCTTTTTTGAAATGATTTATGTCTTCGTCGGCATAATGTGCCTTCCGGTAAATCCCCAAATATTTTAAAACATTGTCCTTTTCTCCAGGAATTTTGTATGTTTTGTTGCCAATTTTCACATTACAATAAGGGAAAAAATAAAAAGGATTCTTGCGTTCAATACCCTTGTAGTATCCGTCTTCTTCAATCACAATATTGGTATAACGGTAAGAATCATTAGCATAATCAAATATTTTTCTAAAAAAATTCCGGTCTTTAACCTCATTTTCATAGGAAAAGTGGATACCGAATAATGTCGGCTGCATACTGCCTGTTGGGATTTTAAACGGTTGTAAAAATAAAGCTCTTGCTCCCATGACTACTCCGAAAACAACGACAAGCAATTCAAGCCATTCTTTTATTAAATTTGATTTAGTCTGAGGCAGCAGCTTTTGTAGCTCCCCAGTCGTCTGGCCAATAAAATTACCTAGTGATTCAACGTCATAATCGTTGTTTTTACTAATGGATTCAATTTTAGTCCTCAGATGCAATAATTTACTGTTTTGCTGGGTTGAAATGAGATCCTTATCCCAGGTTAATCGGTGGGTGATTTGGGAAAGTAATAACCCGAGGTCCCGTTTTTGTTTCCGACGTTTGCTGAGAATAAGTTCATTAAAGAGTAATTGGCATGGCCAAATGATGAATATAAATGCATTGTAAATAAATTTAGCTAAAAGTTTTATCATATTAATTTTGATTCGTCTTTAAAACTTTAATGAAAGCATCTTGAGGTATACTTACTTTTCCAATTTGCTTCATTTTCTTTTTACCTTCTTTTTGTTTTTCCAACAATTTTCGTTTTCGGGTTATGTCGCCTCCATAGCACTTTGCTGTTACGTCTTTTCGAAGCGCTCGGACCGTTTCTCTGGCGACAATTGCACCTCCCACCACGGCCTGAATCGCAACTTGGAATAGGTGACTGGGTAAAATATCTTTAAGTTTTTGCGCCAGCAGTTTTCCCCGACTATGAGCATGTTCTCGATGGACAATGGTTGTGAAGGCATCAACTGGCTCATTATTAACTTTGATTTCCATTTTTACCAAAGTTGCTGCACGATACTCGCCGGGTTCATAATCCATACTTCCATAACCGCGTGTGATTGTTTTTAGTTTGTCATGGAAATCAATTACTATTTCATGCAGCGGCAGTTCAGCAGTCATCATAACATGATGTTGATCGACCGTGTTTGTTTCAGTGCTTAATCCCCGTTTTTCCATTACGAGATTCATGATTGGGCCAATATAATCAATGGGTGACATAATGCTGGAATTGACCATTGGTTCTTCGATACGATCTACCAGAGTTGGATCCGGCCAGTGAAGCGGATTATCAATTTCCAGCTTGCTACCATCTTTTAAATACACATGATATATAACACTCGGATAGGTAGCGATAATATCCATGTTGTATTCTCGGCGTAGACGTTCCTGAATGATTTCCATGTGTAACAGACCGAGAAAACCGCAGCGGCAGCCAAATCCCAGTGCGGCTGACGTTTCTGGTTGAAAAATAAATGCCGCATCATTTAGCCGCAATTTCGCCATACTTTGCTTAAGCATTTCATAGTCTGCCGTATCGATAGGATAGATACCGCTAAATACCATTGGCTGAATTTCCTTAAAGCCAGGCAGCGCTTCAACGCACGGATTTTTTTCGTTGGTAATTGTATCGCCAATTTTAGAATCTTCCGGGGACTTAATATTTGCAATGACATATCCTACCATGCCAGCACTGAGCTGGTCTACTGGAATCATGTGAGGAGAAAATATGCCAATTTCCTTGACTTCAGAGATAATGTTTGAGCTAAAATATCGGATCATGGTGCTGCGATTGATCACTCCGGAAACAATCCGGACATAGTTTATCACGCCTTTATAAGCATCATAGACTGAATCGAAAATCAATGCTTTTATAGTACTATCATCCTCATTGATCGACGGTGGCGATATTCGGCTAATGATCGCCTCAAATATTTCTTCCACGCCCGTACCTTCTTTAGCGCTGGCTAAAATGGCTTCTTCGGCAGGAATTGCTAAAATTTCCTCCAGTTGCTCTGTACACAAATCAATATCTGCAGCAGGTAAATCAATCTTGTTAATGACAGGAATAATGGTCAAATTACCTTTGATTGCCAAATTTACATTCGCAACAGTTTGTGCCTGTACTCCCTGAGACGCGTCGATTAATAACAAGGCACCTTCACATGCCGCAAGACTTCTGCTCACTTCATAGCTGAAATCAACATGTCCAGGTGTATCAATGAAATTCAATGAATATTCTTCACCTGATTTTGCTTTATATGAAATAACCACAGGATGTGATTTGATCGTTATTCCGCGCTCCCGTTCCAGATCCATATCATCCAGAAGCTGATCCTGAAATTTACGTTCATCAATACTTTTTGTAAATTGCAGGAATCGGTCAGCCAAGGTTGATTTCCCATGGTCAATATGTGCGATAATCGAAAAATTTCGAATGTTATTATTCATTGGTTTGGCAATAATGGAGTTTGCAGATCGTTTATGTTCGAAAATTTTAAGGTGCTTCTGAATAACTGAAAAGAATTGTAATCTACCGTGTCATTACGTCTCCGCAATTGGTTTTACTTGGAAATCTATTTAACTGCCTATATGCAGCAATTATGGGCGAATGTTTTTTAGGCATTAGATTTCATAAATGTATATAAATAATTCGTATAGTTTGCATGGATGCCGGTATTTTGGCGTTCAAGCTTCAGCTTGTTTTTTGTCTTTTTTAAGGATTAAATAAGCAAGCCGAAGCTTGAACTCCAAAATATCGGCAATTCAATCCCAAATAAATTCATTGTAATCTTAAATGCGTTTCACCCAAAATTGCTGGCCTATATACCCATTTTATGAGAGATGTTCAATAAATGAACAATTGTTCATTTATTTATAATATTTGTATATAACGTATTAGGTGGATTTGCGGGAGCTTGAGCAATTCCAGCTCACTTTAATAAAGTTGGCTTTTAAATTGCCTATGATTATTGACTTGTTGGAAAAGGGAAATTCTATATTAACGTATTTAACCTGAATTGTTCAGGTTAATGTGTATGTATTTAGGAATTGCAATTCTTGATTGAAAAATTGGGCTTGTTGTAGGAGCAAAATGTATGATTGTCTGGGTATGTTAGTCGATTTTGCAGGCAGTCCTGATTAAAATATATTGTAGTCAGGTAACGTTTTACTTATTATATACCGACAGCCATCAGGTTTTCGACAGGTTTCTGTAAAATTGTTGCCTGAAATGAATAACGAATGTCGAAAAAACTACTGCTTGCAGTATAATTACGTTGTCACAAGCTGTAACCCTATAGTAGAGAAGAGTTATGCCTGTCATTCATCGTGTTTGATCAATGTCTTGTTTTACTTGCGCCATCACTACAATCCCGCAGTCCCGTGATCCATTTTTAACTTAGTTTATTCATTTCTCATAGCATTTGATCTCGTTTTATTTCGGTCTTCCGTGTCGTAAGTTGTTTGTAATAAAAATGTAAATATGAGTTAAAGGCATTGACATCATCGATAATCTAATTATAAATTGAATAGTTAAAACGGGCTCTACAACGGAAATAGAAGTACCAAGATAAATTTTCCAAACCAAATTCATTTCAGTTAATCTTTCATAATTATGTCTGTAATCGATATCGAACAAATTTTCAGCATTGGTGAATGTATCGGGTCAGGCAGTTTTGGTGATGTTTTTGAGGCAAAAGATAAGGAGACCGGCAATAAAGTTGCACTAAAACGGTTGAAGTATAACGCATCCCTGAAAAAAGAAGCCTACCCTATAAACCTGAAACATGAAAGTATTGTTTCGGCTACCTCATGTATTAGAGCTACTCAGAGTGGTATTGTCAGAGATTTTCTTGTCATGGAGTGGCTCAATGGTAATACTCTAAAAGAAGAACTGAGTCGAGTTAATCATCTTCCCCTTGAAGAAGCAATTAATATATTTATACAATGTGCAAAGGCACTTCACTACGCTCATAGGGTCAACGAAAAAAGAATTATTCATCGTGACATTAAACCCAGCAATATATTTATTTGTGAAGACGGGACGTTAAAGCTAACCGATTTTTCTGTCGCAACTGAAAAAGATGGAACTGCGACAGCAGATTCTGGGTTAGCAGCAGGTACTTATGGTTATATTGCTCCAGAATTATTCTATTCGGCATCCAATCGAGGAGATGAAGAATCCGATATTTTTAGTTTCGGTGTTTGTTTTTATGAAACAATTACTGGTAAAAATCCAATTTCGGAACTCAAGACATATACACCTCTTGAGCTATTAGAATGGGCTAAAACATATAACGAAGAACATACTGATTTTTCGAGTGAGATATTCCACAATAATCCAAATTTAAGAAATTTGGTGAAACGCTGTCTTGCCTGGAAACGATCACAGCAATTCAGTATTAGTCAAATATTAAAATTCTACTCGAATGCGGCATTTGGTTCCGATAATTCTCCTGAATATGATGGTGCAACTGCAAAAAGCATGAATGCAGAACTGGCTCACTATATTAAAGCACGATTGGCATGGAATCGGCAGTGTCGATTTATGACCTTTGCAGATGTTCTGGAAAGTCTGAATGATTTACTAACCCAGGTCCAGGTTAAAAACAGCAAGGCAGTTTCTGAAGCTGGTCGGAAAGGGAATAGCAAATTTGTAAATAATTGTCTACTGAATGCCGATGATTTAAGTCGGTTACTCGTCGTTACTAAGGTTCGCTATCCGAATCATGAATTAGCGAGAGATGATTTGGCGAATTTATTAACAATAACT
This sequence comes from Verrucomicrobiota bacterium, assembly GCA_021772675.1. Taxonomy (GTDB): domain Bacteria; phylum Verrucomicrobiota; class Lentisphaeria; order JABSQK01; family JAJFLO01; genus JAJFLO01. The sequence continues at coordinate 10,729 of JAJFLO010000037.1, forward strand.
CTTGATAAAACGCACGCCGTTCCCGAAGTCGTTATCCTTCAGAATATCCCCGTTCCAAATCCGGATAACAGGGAGAAGGTGCTCAATAAATTAAAATCGGTTAAACAACTGGACAAACATCTAAGTCTGCCTCAAGCAATACTCCCAGATATTCAATCAAATAAATCATGGGCAGTTTTCGCACCCTTATCAAATCATACTTTTTTACATGATTTTATTAGTAAGAAACTTAAACAAAATTGTGTTATTGATATCCTGAATGTTTTAAAATCAATTTTGGGTAAGCTGAAAATTATTCATTCACTTCGACTTTATCATGGAAATATAACAAAAAACTCTATCGTCATTTTTGAGAATCTGAATAACAGTATTTTGTTTATGCATTCGACATTAAATGGTTCCTCTAACCAATCTTTAATTCAGAATCAGTTGCAGGATACTAAAGCAATTGCGGAACTTTTAATCGTCACATTCTCTCCCCATAATGCGTCCTCCGATTACTTAAAATTGTTTCGCAGACATGCGCATGAATATTCAGATAGTGACGATATTGAATTACCTGAACTTGATAAAAAATCACTTTTGTCGTCTCTGCCTGAACTCAGTCGAATCCTTCTAAAAATGCTTAAACATCCAAAAGCTCTTAGCGAAACGATTAATAAATTGGAATGGTTGGTTAATGCAAAACTTGTCGATAAAAAATTTGGGAATGTAGTCATTGGTTCCAAAGATCGATATGAATATTTGGGAAAAATTGTAGAAACAGGGGGGTATGCAGATGTTTATAAAACCAGGCAATTGAGCAAAGGTAACATCTTTGTGATGAAGAGTTTGAAGGATGAATTATTTCCCAAAAAAATTTATAAAACAACGAAAGGTTTATCACATTCAAAAAGTAAATCAGCATTAGAACGTGCTAAAGATGAATCAAAAATATTAAAATCTCTGCAGCATAAAAATATTGTAAAGTTTATTGATGTCGCATCTGATTATAGTCCATCAGATGTTCCGATTCAGCGTCCTCCATTGTTAGTGATGGAATATCTACAGGGGATGACTCTTAAAAATGCGATTGCGGATTTAGAGAATGATTATCCCATTGATGTTGAACGGGGTTTTAAATGGTTTTTGGGATATCTTTTAGCCATTGAACATTGTCACAAAAATGGTTTTATTCATCGGGACGTTAAACCCGACAATCTCTTTATAAATGACGACGACGTTCCCATACTGCTAGATTTTGGCATTGCTAAAGATAACACTGGAGAGAGCACAAACGGAGCGATTCCCGGCACTCCAGAATATATGGCTCCTGAAATCGTAACAACGGGAGAAAGGGGCGATGTCAGAACAGATATATTCAGCCTGGGTCTATGCCTATTTGAAACTTTAAATGGCCAATCAGCTTACCCGTGGAGATTACCTGAATCAAATTGGGAAAAATTGTGTGTAAAACGCAGTTCATGGGTAAAGAAAAAAGGTACAAAATGGTGGATGCCCAGGTTAGCTCATCCATTTGACTCAGGTACACTTAAGGTTTTTGAAAAAATGCTTCACCCGGACCCAGAGAAGCGCTTTTCAAATGTTGTTGAATGTCGACGGGAAATCTCCAAAAATTTGAGAAAACAATCCCGGTCTAAAACACAGGATGATTCCAACTTATCTTTCGATACAGTTGTTACAAATGCGATTCCTGTTTTTTCGAAATACAGTAAGGTTAGGGGTATTCTTAGGTATGGTTTCTTGTCGCTCATATTCTTTCTTGGTTTTGTCGGTGTAGACTATTTTAGAAACAACCCTGATAAGTTACTCGAGCTGTCTAATTATCGTTATAAAGTGGATCCCTGGTACGAAAACATGGCTCTGATTGCCACTAGTTCACCCCAGAATCCGACCGATTTTTTAAGGCTCACCTTGAGTCAAATTAATGCCAATAAACCAAATGAATTTCTCGTTGATGATATCCTTAATCGGTCTGGAGATTATTACCGGTTGATTGAATCATTTTTGCATAATCAAACAGCGTATTTACTTGTAGATTTTAAAAATAGTTTGCAAGATGAGAGGGACATTGAGAGGTTAAACAGGATTTTAAATATTTACCAAAAAATTCAGCTTATAACTGAAGCTAATTTTCCTGAGACTATGAGCCATCGTCATCTGACCAAATTAGGGAATTTGGCACAAAATCGAATAGAAGAGTTAATCGAAGCCATTATTAAAAATAAAGGAAACAAAGTACAGGATATGGTTTTGTTCAGAAACCAACTTTTGAAAGACTTTGATTTAAATTCAAAATCTCAACTTATCAAGGCACTCGATGAACTGTTATTTCGTAATTTGAGTAATATTTCCATCGCAGACTTTGGCCGCGATGATTTCAAGTTTGCCTGGGGGATTATTGAAAACGTCAAAAATATATCTGAATCCAATGTCAATGTAAATGACATTGCCTTGATCAATTCTCTCTGTCAAGAAGAGTTCTCATACCTGCAAAGTAACTATCCCCTGACATTGGATAACCGTATTAAGAAGGATGATCAGCTACCTTTTCTTTCAGATATATCACAATTGCAGGATAGACTCAGTCAATTGCCAGTTACATCCGTTTCTATCGATAAATTAAGAGAAGATGTTTCAACACTATTTACTGCTATTATTTATAATGATCGCAATAAATTGATTGACAATTTTGATGAATTGTCGTTGCATAATATAATTGAAATTACTGCTCAATCTCCCAATTTTATCCGCCCAAGAAATAGCTATGAATATTTTATGGGTGAACGCGGAATGTCAATGAAAATATCCTATGAATACAAAATTGAGGGGGCGTGTAATCTTCAAGTTAAAATTGATGAGACTGATCTAAAAAAATACTCTACCATTTCACTTTGGGTAATGGGGACAGTTGGAAAAGAAGCCTTTTATGTATCGCTTATCAATAATAATGGAGAATCAGAGTTGCAGACAATACCATTAGGACAGGCTGCCAATTATTTACCCAGTGGCATCACTCGTGATTGGCAAGAACTTGTTTTTCCGTTAGATTTTGTAAATACTGAATATGATTTGAGTCGAATTACATCTCTTAATCTATCCTTTAATGAAAAAGGAAAAGGAGTTATTTACATTGATGATCTAATGTTTAGGTCAGTCGAAAAGGGCACCATTCAGACATATCCAAAAGCGGCTGCTTATCCTACTCTTACTCGGGGGCTAATTGTTCGAGAGGTAAACCCAGTCTTAAATCCAACCATGAAACATCATCTATTTTCACTATGTGATGCGGCTGCAATTAACACAATTTATGTCTTGACTCATAACCCAGACCATTATTTCATAAAAGAATCTCGGAATGCTAATCTCCTAATTCAGTTTTTGAATGATTGTAGAGAAAAAAAGATTTCTCCAAATTTCTTCATGGTAAAGAGCGACTGGTCATCTAAAGATCTACATTCTGAAATTCACAGTCAAATTCGACGTATTCTGGAATTTAATGGATTGAATCCGGATGATCAAAAAATAAGTGGATTATTAATTGGACTTGAGAGTGCTCAGTCGATTAGGTTTACTGAAGATGAAATTTTCCAGGATAATTTTTTAAATTTACTTAAAAAGATTAAGGATTTAATTGCGAATTTTCCGGGTCAAAAAATTGAGTTAAGTTTTTTGATTCCACGCGAATTTAATACACGTTCTCGTTTGATGGAAGATATTATAGCAACGGTTGATTACACCATATTATCTGATGATAATGATAATGCTCTTTCGACAGTCAACGCGTCAAAAAAATGTATTGAAATTGCTGATCAACTTACAAAAAAAGTCTGGATTGCAAATCAAACCGGGAATATCGCAAATAGTATTAACTACTTCCGAAATAATACATTTTATGAGGAAGGCTGGAAGCTTATGGAGCAGCAATTTAAATTGGTTGCAGCAAATTTTTCGAATCAAAAAGGATTTGGCGGGTTTGTCATTGATTCATTTTTTTCATATTGGAATCTCCATGAAGAAAAAAAATTGCCTCAAAATTTGCTGCGCTGGAGGAGTGCGGAAAATGAATTAGTCAAATCTGTTTCTTATCAATCTATTCAACCAATAAATATTGATGGCGATCTGAAAGATTGGTCACATTTACAACCCGCTGCAATCTCCACATCATTGAATTTGATAAGTAAAACGCGCGCAAATGATACAATCTCCTGCGAATATTACAGTCTATGGGATGACGATAACATTTACTGGGCGTTTCGAATTTTTGATCTGGATTCTGTTGAGCCGTCCGTGCAGTCTCATAATTGGGATAGTGATCATATTCAACTGTGGTTGGATTTGCAGATTGCAGAAGATTTCACAGAAAGTGATATGTCTAGTGATGATTTCCTATTACGCATAAGTCCAGGTGATTTTGATACAACACCTCCTGTGACTGTTATTTCAATGCCACAAATGGGAACCGAATTATATCAAGGAGTTAAGACAGCTTCATCGAAATTGGTTGATGGATATATTCTGGAGGTTAAAATACCATTTACGGTGCTCTATAATGGTCAAACAGTTTCCATGGGGCGAAAAAAGGTCATATATTCCCGAACGGAGGAACATTTTTTAAGTACACCGTATCGTGGTATGGGAACAAATTTTTTTGCAGATTATCAATTAGGTTTTAATGTTGTTGTTTCGGATTTCGACTACGACGGAAAAACACTGATTTCATCGTCTTCAGGATTTATATCTAGAAATCCATCAACGTTTGGTTTGTTAGAATTCAGAAATCAATCTCAAGGCGATGAATCTAAAGTGACGACGGCAATTCCTGATCAATAAATTAATTTTTCACAGAATGTCAAAACGGTAATCCTAGACCTTTTGAAGACTTAATATTTGCGTGATAATCAATCGATATCTTTAAATAATCGTATCAGTTTAAAAAAGTGAGCTGTTACCCTAAAATAATTCCAAGATAGTAATCTCGAATACATGAATCTCATTAAATCTCTATTAAATTCTCCATTCACTATTGAGCGTAGCATTGCGTTTAGTGAAAAAGGCGCGTCAAAAACTGAAAACCAGGACTGCTATACCAGTTCCTTTGATCAAAACTATGGTGTGTTTTGTGTTTCAGATGGTATTGGGGGGGCATTCGGTGGCAAACAGGCGAGTACTTTAATTGTTAACTCGATTATCCATGAATGTGAATTATTCGAGCAAAAATTCAATCGGTTTGATGTTTTGGAATCTATTATAGCAGCAGTTACCGACGTCAATAGAAAAATCCATACAAATGATGTTGAAGGTATGGGGGCCACAGTTGCGATATTGATCATGGAACCGCAGAATGGATCTGCCCAGGTATTGCATGCGGGAGACAGCAGAATATATCGGTTTCGTGGAAATTCACTCAAACGACTGACTGAAGATCACAGTATGGCTGCGCAAATGGGATATGAAGACGAAACGAGTGTTCCTTCTATCATCAAAGGAAGAATTACAAATGCAGTTGGTATCAGATCTGATTTACGATTACATACGAAAAAATTTAACGTAAAGGCCGATGATATTTTTCTACTTTGTTCTGATGGATTAAACAAACATCTTAGTGATGCTGAAGTTGCAGATATAATTAGAGATGACCAAACAAAAAACGTTGAATCTATTGCTGAATTGTTAATGAATATAGCAAAGGAGCAAGGAGCAAAGGACGACGTATCTGTGATGCTGGTAAAAGTTGCGGAAAAAACCCATAAATATTCCCAACTATATTTACCTTCAATACTTTTATGTGTGATAGCAATCATCATTCTATTACTGTTTCAATCTTTAGATAAAGGTAAACCTCTCGAAATGGAGGCCCAAGTGCCGGGGAGAGTGTCTACCGTCCTCCCACAATATGATAAAAATACCGTAGACACCGAACCAGATGCAGCTTCTGGAATTGTAACTGCGCCAATTGATGCCATCGAAGATGTCAACGGAAGTAAAAACGAATTAAATCGAGAAAGCATACCTGAAGTCGATAAGACAGTTGATATCAAAGAAAAGATAATGAGTAATTCCAATCAATTACTCTCCATTAGTTTTAGAGATAATTGGAAAACATTTGGAACTGGCGTGCTCGGTTCAGAAGTTGATTCAGATAATAATATTTTAGCTGTAGAGGTTTCCTGGTATGATTCACAGTGGGGCGTCGGTGTAATGGTGACCTCGGGCGAACCTTTAAAATCTAACGAACCTCTGGAATTCAAATTCGATATAAGAGGAAATCAGGGTTCAGGTACCCGTGTTTACGCGGGTGTATCGACATTAGATGATGCGAATCTAGAATTAAGGTTGCATGACTCAAAAAAAGTAACTTCGGAATGGACAACGTTTAGTTTTAACGTATCAAATATGGTGAAATCGTTTCCGCAGATGACCTCTCGTCACTTTTCTAATGATGACATGAAACGAATACAGATACTTAAGTTATTGTTCACAAATCCACTGAATGAAAATTATTCTGAAAAATTAGAAATTAGAAATCCGAGAATAGTAAATTAAATATTCTTAGGGCTCACAAATAAAAAACTTGGATAATTTCGCGCTCAGATTTATGTCAGGTTTGGGCGATCTGAATGGCGAAAAGCAACAGAAATATTGCAATGTTTCAATGTTTTTCGTCATTTGGATCGAACCTAGATGTCGTGAAGATAAGATGCGAAAAATCCAAGTTATTTATTTGTGAGCCCTAAGCCTGGATTATTCATAAATTTTTGTGATGAGAGTTTTTTAAATTGCGTGAAATCAGTGAGTTATGGATATGGTTCGCGTGCGGGGATAGTAGACTATTCCGAAGCCAAAGATCTTTGTAACTCGTTGATATTATGTGATATAATGACTCATAATAGAAGTTTATGCATAATCCGGATTGTAAAAACAATTCGATGGAAAAGATACCGCTGGAAGGGTGCAGGTCTCTGCAACCAATTTGGTGTGATCGCCAGGAACCGAACGTCGAGGACCTCGTCCTTCCAATGATTATAAGCGGAGTCAAGTTTTACCCCGTCTACAGGAGCAATAATCATGATTGCCTGGCGTTTTAAGGTTTCTTATATTTGTAGTGCTCCATTGCTGGGCATATATGTATAACTAATACAAGGAAGAAAATTCATGAAAAAAGGCATTCTCCAGAAAGCTAAATCTATTGAAAAGTACGTGCTTCAGGAAGGTAAAAACGAAATTGGACGCAGCGGCTCATGTTTCATAAATATTTCGGGTGATATTGATATTTCCCGTTTACACGCTGTGATTGAGAAAATTGACGGAGAATTCTATCTATATGATTCAGGGAGCAAACATGGAACGTGGTGGAAAAAAAGGGGAATACTTAATACTTTCAGCCGACTTGAGAATCGTGTAAAACAGACTTTGTCAGATGGCGATCGCATTCGATTTGCTCATCTTGAATATGAGTTCAAATTAGCTGAAAACGTTGTTTCTGAGCAAGTGCCGGACAGCATAGTGACATCAGATCTCTCATTTTTCGGAATTGATGATGACTATAAACAGAATGAACCGGAAATCCAAGAAATAGTTGGTCATTCATCAAGTATTAAAAAAGCCATTAAAAATATTCGGAAAATTGCGCCAGCTGATCTTATTTCAGTTCTCCTTTTGGGGGAAACCGGCACCGGTAAAGGATTATTGGCACGAGTTATCCACAACCAAAGTCCACGACATCAAAACGCATTTATTACACTGAATTGTGCAGGAATTACATCTGAATTGGCAAACAGTGAATTGTTTGGTCATGAAAAAGGTGCATTTACCGGTGCTCTCAAGCAACGAATTGGTTATTTTGAACGAGCCAATGGTGGTACACTATTCCTTGATGAAATCGGTGATATGCCCCCCGATACCCAATCCAAATTACTCCGTGTGTTGGAAAATGGAGAATTTGAACGCGTTGGAGGAGAAGAAACATTGACTGTTGATGTGCGCATTGTCGCTGCCACCAACTGCAATCTTGAAGAGTCTATTAAAGAAAAAAAATTTCGCGAGGATTTATTTTACAGAATAAAGGGATGCCAGATTGATTTGCCTGCACTTCGCGAGCGAATCGAAGACATCCCTTTATTAATTCAGCATTTTGTCAATAAACTCCAAATACAGTTAAATGTTCCCCCATTATCCTTAACTCCAGCAGCAATTGACTATCTTCAGAGTTATTCATGGCCGGGAAATATTAGAGAACTGTACCAATTAATTCAAAGCGCAATCGTCTGCGCGGAAAGTTCGGTGCTGGACTCTGAATTTTTTAGTCTTCTTCTTCAACCCAAAAAAGCAATTAACAGCGATACTGAACCTTCATTGGATAATTTAAGTTCGAAAATTCAATCGCTTATTAGAAACCAAATGGCGCAGGGAAATAACCCAAAGATTATAGAAAGAAAAATCGACTATATGTTTGCAAAGTCGGCTCTGGATCATTGTGATGGAAATAAATCTGAAGTATCACGCGTGTTTGGTATGAGTCGAACAACATTAGACAAACGACTTAGCTTTGAAATGTAATTAGTTTCAACTTGATAGTATAGGAATTTGAATTCTAAGTGGTTATAATTGCGATAAAAGTACATATTTAATGAAATCATTATCCTGGAGGAGCGTGCGTTTGTAGTTCCGTCTTCAGGCGGAAGTCTCCGATGAGCTTTAGCGAGTCGATAGGT
>JAJFLO010000361.1 GCA_021772675.1 Verrucomicrobiota bacterium
AGGGAGAACTCTGAAATCGTGATAGAGAGCAGAGTTCTCCTTTTTAGTTTAAACCCAGTAAGGAAATGACTCAACAGTGATCAATAACAAACGGTGACTCTATTATGAAGCTATCTGGGAGAAAATCAATAAAAAAAGTGACAATCCAGCAGTAGAATGTGACGGGGAACACCAAAAACTGCTGTCAGTTCCTGATCTGTCAATGAGCCTGGGGTTTCGCAATCGGGCGATACTGGAGGTGTCGTACAGTACCGGTGTTCGCTGTGAAGAACTGCTGAATCTGAGTATTTTCGATGTTGAGTGTGAGCGTCGGAGAATTCGTGTGTTAGGCAAAGGCCGGAAAGAACGAACTGTGCCGATAGGCCGGCATGCAGCCGACTATGTGAAACATTACCTGAAAAATGGCCGTCCTAAGCTCCTTGGTCAATCTCATCCGGATACGACGGCTCTGTGGATAAGTTGTAAAGGCCATCCTCTGACCATTATCGGCCTACGTCAAATGTTGCGGAACTATGGTAAAAAAGCTGGAATAAAACAGAACGTCAATGCCCAGATTCTCCGTCGCAGCTGTGCAACGCATATGCTGGATAATGGTGCTCATCCTGTGGTCGTTGCTCAACTTCTCGGGCATGCGAAACTATCAACCCTGAGCCATTATCTCAAGGTGACAATTACCGAACTTAAACAGATGCATGAAAACACAAAACCCGGAAAGTAGGCATAGTAATCAGTAATGAAGTAACCATTGAAAAGCGAAATGACAAAAACCTTACTAAATATCCTTGATGCATTTATATCCGAACGAGCCAATCGCAATTACAGTATCAATACACTGAATGGTGATCGCTGGACGATCAAAACATTCTTAACTTATATCGGTGTGACTTATCAGGTCCATACAGCTGATCAGCTGCGCAAAGATCATGTTGTGGCCTATCAAAATCATCTTCTTCATAAACAGACACCAAAAGGCATGCCGCTAAAACCGCGTGCCATTAACCACCAACTCATACCCATCCGTTTATATCTTCGCTACCTGAAGACGCATGGTTATATCACTCAAAGCCTCGATCAAGCCATCCTCTCAATGAAAGAACCAAAACTATTGCCGCGAAGTATCCTGACCCATGCCCAGGTAAAACGGCTGTTACGAAAAATAGATACAACAACGGTGCAGGGCATTCGCAATCGTGCGATTCTTGAACTGCTGTATTCCAGCGGTATTCGTAGTGGTGAACTGGTGATTTTGACCCTGGACGATGTTGATTTAGCCAATGGCCGTCTCAAAGTCTTTGGCAAAGGTCAAAAAGAGCGGGTGGTGCCTATTGGCAAAACCGCCATCCGTTATCTACAAAGCTACATTCGGGGTGTACGTCCGTTTATCCTTGGCAGCCAGCATACCCGTCATATTTTCCTAAGTCGATTAGGCAAGCCTTATTCCCAAAAATCCCTCCAGGTCATGGTCCGAAAATATGCAGCTGCTCAGTTTGATATGTATGTGAGTCCCCATACCTTCCGCCGCAGCTGCACCACCGAGTTGGTCAAAGCCAACGCCAACATCTACCATGTCAAAGAAATGCTCGGTCATTCCTCCCTGGATACCCTGAAACCCTACATCAATCTGGCCATCAACGACCTCCGTAAAACCCACGCCAAGTGCCACCCTCGTGAACGCGATGTGTGAACAAGGGTGGTCCCGCAACCGCGTGGATCATCCACGTGAGAGAGGCATCTATTTTTCCACCCAGCTAAATAAAAAAACAATTTCTAACCTGTCTTGACTCCTTATCTCTTTAGCCGTAATTTTTGAGGGGTTATATATCCCCAGTGCTCTTTGTAATGTTTTTCCCTGTATAAGCAAAAATGTGTTATAGGCGATTTTTTGCGGGGTCCTTGAATGGCTCTCTAAAGAACAAGACAAGAGCGGCCTCATCTACTTCGGATACCGATACTACGACCCCGAAATCGGCAGATTCATCAACCGCGACCTCATCGGGTTCCCCGATGGACCGAATAATTATCTTTACTGTAATAATGATCCAATTAATCATTGGGATTTGTTGGGTGCTGCTGAACAAGGTCGTGCCGCCTTTGGTAGAATTCCGATATGGTATAAAGATTCACGAAATTTTGAAGATTACGTGTTTGTTCCTGTTGCAAATATGGTGCCAGTGACACTGAATGTCGTTGATGTCATGTTCATTACACCAGGTGAATATCTCTTATATAAACTAGGTAATACTGTCGAAGCGTTAGAGCCTGTGTTTGTGACAATGGATGACTTAAGTTATTCTCTCCATGGCACAGATAATTATACTAGAACTACGAAGTATACTTTAAAAGCTGTTGCAACAAGCGGTAAAGCTACAATATCAGCGATTAAGTTAGCCAGAATTAAGAGACTAGCGGCAGCTGGGATTATTGCCACAAGAAAAACGAGTAGACTAAAACGAAGTCTTGGTCCCAAAAAATATGGTATTTATAGTAGAGCCCATCATGTGTTTCCTGTTGAATTATTTGATACTGATATAGGTAAAAAATTACATAAATGGGGAATTGATTTAAATTCGGTCGATAACGGAATCTGGCTTCCTGTGAAAACACTTCCTGGTGTGAAAGCAACAGTCCACCGGGGTAAAAATACAAAAGATTACCTCAGGCATATCCAAAAGCAATTACAACGTGCGGGTAACAAGGATGAAGCATTGGAAATACTAGATGACATTAAAGATGAATTGCGAAATGGTACTCTTAAAATTAATAGTTCTTTATAAATGTTTTTGAAAGAAAGTATGTCTCATTTATCAGATATATACGAAATAGGTGTTTCACTTGAGGAAGAATATCCTTCAATTGACTGGGGATCAAGGGATAATAAAAAGATTGATAATCTAATGATGGCAAGGATGTTAGATGGTGATTTACCAATTAATTATAATTTCTTCAACAGCTTAAATATAGATATTTCATCAGATAATAGGTTTGATGTATTGGACGTTAGTGTTCGGCTCTTAGTATCAAGTAAAGCAAAAAATTATATTGAAAGTTTTTCTATTCCTAATTTAGAATTTGTCTTAACAAGAGTAAATAATACAGAATTTTACAACTTAATTGTCAAAAATGTGGTAGACTGTCTCGATAAACAAAACTCCGAAATCGCATATTTTCGAAGTAATCCAACGAAAATAAAAAGAATAAAAAGATATAAATTTAACAAACAAAATCTTAACTCCCCATCTATTTTTCGATTGCCCGAAGTCAAGTTTCCCATTTTTGTAACTGAAGATATAAAGAATAGTTTTGAGGTATCAGATTTAGTTGGATTTCGTTTTACCAATTATGAAAATCCACCCTCTGGGGCATTGTTAGTATAAATGTGGGGCAAATTAGGGTCAGGCCTTTTCGTGCCAAGTTAAATCTGAAACTTTGGGAGTATTTATGACATAGATCATTATATACGAAATTAGTTATTGTTGTCCATCAGGTTCAAATCCTGCTCTGCTAATGTATCGCCTACAGGCAGATAGCGAAGAGCG
>JAJFLO010000362.1 GCA_021772675.1 Verrucomicrobiota bacterium
CTTTTTTAGCCGCCGGGACAATTGAATATTCGAGGATGAACCAGGTTGCACTGACTTCACAGGACTCGTGTGCCCTCGTACAGGCTCGAAAAAAAATCCGGAAAAATCCGTGGCGATAGAAAAATTGATTCTTTGCCGCTGCCTCATTTTCACTATTATTTGACAATTTGACGTCTAATCTTCTTAGTGCCAAATTTATGTTTACCCGTAACATTCGATCATGTTTACTATTACTGTTTATATTTATTACATCATCAATTGATTTTTGATTTTCTGAAGTATATGGCAACGTATGCTTTCCTTTAAGCTGATATAACTGAGATACAAGCATTGCCAGGCCAAATTCACCAATAGCAAAGACGGTGCATGTTTTTAGCCAATAATCGTTATGATTCAGAAGATCTTTAAATATTGCAACTGGATTATTTTTTTTATCAAGGGTGTTAATTGGATCAGGATTAGATTCTAAGAATTCTACGAGGTCTTGCGCTTCTCTACAGCTTCCTTCGAGTACTTCCATTGCTTGAGCTCGTTTTATCGTGTCCTCACTCTTCATATTTATCGCTGCGGTTTTAACGCTTCTGGAATCGCCTATTAATTCAATATATTTCATCACGATTTTCAAATAAACATCAATTTGTCGATTTAAAGCATCGTTCAGGAGGAGAACGGCATTTTTGTTTTTTACACTAAGCAAGATATTCAGGTAATTTGACTCCGTGACGATTTTCCGGGTTATCTTTGTAACTTGTCGAGATATCTGGGGAGATATCTGGGGAGATAATTCATCTTTAAACAGCTTTTGTAATTTTCGATTGCCAGGTTCTTTGTCCCTCTTTTTTTGTGATTTTATTAATACTAAAGTATTGACGGTTGCAAGCTCAACTATACTGGATGTCTTCTCTCCTTCGACACTATTTAATAGATGTTTGATGCTTTCAAGATTACCAATTTTACCCAGACAGGATATAATGTGTATTTTTACATCTCTATTTAATTTAGGATTATTGACTAAACCGTGAAGTTGATCAAGTATAACATCACCTAGTTGAACTAAAGCTTTGATTACAGCGTGCTTAAGTTGGTCATCGCTTAAAAATCGAACTAAATGGTTGACGACTCGTTCATCACCGATTTTGCTGCAAGCGTGAATCACCTCAAGTTTTACTTCTTGATTGTTTGATTCGGCCAAATTTAATAATGAATTTGTAAATTCTTTAAGTTTAGTTTCTCCAATTATATAGGCTGCTTTGGCTTGTATAAGAGGATCTTTATTCTCTATCATCACCATTAACATTTCGTAGGCACGAATGTACCCCCGTTCTCCCCTAAAATTTGCTATCATAGCAATCTGTACCTCTGATCGGACATTTAGGTCAGAACTTTCTAAATAGGGTTCCAGATATTTTTTATCATCACGATTACTAAGTTTATCGTAAGCATTAATTGCTGCTGCGCTTACCTGACTATTTTTTAATTCAAATAGCGGTTTTAAAAATGGTAAGACATCTGTATCTCCTATTTCGCCGATCAAAGATAATATGGCGACTTTTATTTCAGGTGCGACTTGTGGAATCACCTCAATCAGTTGTTTTGGCAATTTTTTATCTCTGGTTTTCTTAAGTAAATCCAAGGCAAATAAAGCGATTTTTATATTCCGTGTCATTAACGATTTAACTAAAATTTGTATGACCTCATTGCCATGAAGATCGCCTAAGATATTAATAGCAGAATTTCGTAAATGCAGACTGGGAGATGTTAGATTGCCAACTAGTGCCTCATAATAATTTGATTTTACTTTAAGAACCAGGTAAGTCCACAAAAAGCATAGAAGCAATGTTATAATAGACACAAATATTGGTGGTGTTTTTATCGTGATAAATATCATTAGCAAAATTCCGGCAAGAACACCAACCCAGAGGTTCAATTGTTCCGGAAATAAATGCACGACCTCTTCCTCTCTTTTCAGTGGGGACAGCATTGAAAATTATCTGTGTCGATGATTCGGCAATTGACGTGAAAACTTCTTCATCGCTGAATCGAGCAAACGTTGCTGACATCGCCCGAAAATTAGTTAGATTATTTACGGGATTTGGGGTGAAAATGTTTCTGAGATTTAGAAATAGTGATCCAATGGTAACACTGATCGGATGGAGAAGCATGACAATTCCTATACCGTAACGTTGGAGTAACCGACTTGTGATAAACAATTGTAGAAATAATCCTCCAAGTGATGTGAAACAGCTGAACGTTCCAAGAAATCCGCTAAGTTGGTCCTGGTCGATAAATATTTCGTCCATGGCATTGAAGAATTGAAAATTAACGAAATAACTGACTAACCATAACGGGATGGACATATATGCCAATGAACGCAGTAACGGAAGGCTCCAGACGCTTTTTAAGCCTTCGATAAAGCCTTCATCAACCTGCTCTTCCGCTACGGGGGCGGGGGATTTTTCCAATACTAATCCTGATTCACATGCAGTATTTCGTACCCAGACAACGCATGGAATCAGCGAAAAGAGTACAGTAGCCCACACTAAAAATAAATTTGCTGTGCCAATTATAGAAACCAATGGTTTTGTACAAGCCCCGCTTATTATCATGCCCGTTAAACCAGCGCCTCCGACCAATGGAAATATGCGCTTACCCTCCCGAATATTAAATACGTCATTAGCCAGTGTCCAGAAGTGCAGAAAAACAAGAACCATTATGGCTACTTCAGCAAGACAGTATAATATATGTGCAGTCCACGGATAGTTTTGCGAGATAAGTAACCGCATTAATACCAAGAGAGTTCCAAAACTGCCTAAGAGTATGATAAATAGTTTATACCTGGATATTTTGTCAACAATTCGAGAATAGAATGCTGAAACCAGAATGATCGACAACGCGCTTAGAACATAGATTTGAGGCAACTTTTCAAATCCAACCTCTTTTATGAAATAAGCGTCCCTGGCTGTATGTCCAAATCCGCATCCGAACATTAAGAGCAGGAAAAAACAGCTTGTCGAAATTACACGTGGCCATTCTGCATCGGCAATATTCAATACCGTTGATTGGATATATTTGATGGGTGATTTCATCAGTTCACTAGTTCGTGCCAATTATGTTAGAGATAGTCATTTCTCAAAGATGAATATAAGATATACCGACAGCCATCAGGTTTTCGACGGGTTTCTGTAAAATTGTTGCCTGAAATGAATAACGAATGTCGAAAAACCTACTGCTTGCAGTATAGTAGGGATTGGGTAAAAGTTGGGGTAATTGATAAATTTATTTGGTACTAACCCGGTTTTTTCAACCTTGTGGTGAGAAGGCTTAGATTGCATACGCGAGACAAGTTAAGACTTTGAATTTAGGTGGTATACGCTTTTGTAATTGAAGTATTGTGAAAAATCCGGGCTAACCGGAAATATCAAACAAAGTTTCTATTACGCTGTCGTATTTTACACAATCACTGATTTTCATTCAGAAAATAGAGGTAGCTATATTTGTTCAACTTCGCTTCTCCTCTTAAAATCTAATATTTCTTATCAATATTTAAATTTATTTATAAAATATTGTGAACTTGCATGTTATAAATAAATATCTCC
>JAJFLO010000363.1 GCA_021772675.1 Verrucomicrobiota bacterium
ATTCAATTAAAAGTCAATCTTATTCTTAACCTGAATAATTCATCAGTATTCTGCTACGGGCCCTAATCTCTGCTCAAATAAGCCGATTAACTCAATTTTACATCTCAGTGAATGAAAATTCACTTTCATTGTGAATTTTTCTCTAATCAATTTATTATGAGCGAGTTAAGTGCTCTCGCGACTAATCGCATGAATTAATCAGGTTAGGACGAATATGAATAATACAAGATATTGAAAAATCTAAATACGGTGTTTCGATCAACCCTATTTCTCCAATAACTGTCGAAGAGAGCAACATGGCAAATTGATTAGATATATACCTGTTTTGTCTTGGAAAGCAATGGGAAATATTGCAGCTGCCATTACTCTGGAATGTTATTCTCATATCTATCAAATCATTTTTTTTTGTCTACCTGAACGATTACCCATTCTGTACGATGACAATTTGAAACTGGACGGAAAATATTTGATATAGTTAAATTTCTGTCGTTTAAAACGACAAAAATTGAGTGCAAGAAAATCAGCTGCCAACAGAAAGCTACAGGATATGAAACTCTGTAAAAAATTATTGAACTCGATGCAAGTGTTGCGAGATAAAACCTAACCCGGATTTCTCACAATACTTCTGTTACTAAAGCGCATATCACCTACATTCAAAGTCTTAACTTGTCTCACGATTCTGCTCAGCAGAAATCGATACACTGTTATCCACCCACCTACGTCAAACCATTGAATGTAGGCAGTCTAAGCTTTCTCACCACAAAGTTTTTGAGAAAACCGGGCTAATGGTGAGATTTCCCCAAAATTCTCATAGAAGATTGTTACACGAGGTCGTACCAGGATGCAGCGACAGGAAAATTTCGGAGATATAGCTGACGGTAACTTGAGGACAGTTGTTTGAGATATTCTTGTTAATGAAACCTGTGACAAAATTCTTGTGAGAAATGATGGAAAAGGTTCTATTATTGCAGCAAAGGGGTAATAAAGCCAGCTACCAAAAACTATTCAAAATGTAAGAAATTTTACCGGTGGGAGAAATTATTAAGATCAGACAGAAACCAGTATAATAAGGTTGGACAGTTCCTAAATACCCAAATTTTTTCTCGCCCAATTAACACAGTCGGTAATACGATTCATCTGTGATTTGTAGTCTATTATATTATTCGCCTTTCCCTGTTCTTCCAAGGTTGAAGCCAATCCGCATATTTCGTCAAAGCCAATATTGGCCGCGGCACCTCTAATTCCATGTATTAACCGGACAAATTCACTGACATTACCGGATGTTATGGCATTGTCCATTTCGACAGCACTTTCATCGTAAGAACTAAAAAACAATTCTGATATTTCAATTATATCTTCGTCATCAAGCCCATGCATTGATGTCATTCTGTCCAACCATTCTTGTCTCAAATCTGCCATTTATTTTTCCCCTTCAATAAATTTTAGTATAGGATTAAATTTAATGCCACTAAGTTAAGGATTCTTCATGCTCCTTATCTGTTTTTTAGTTAAGAGTTCCCTTCCACTGGTAAGAGGGAGGGAACTCTAAACTAACCCGCGATCCTTAACTTAATTACATTGGGACAAAAGTAAATACGAAATCAACTGCACCGCCGCAAGCAGCTGGTATGCAACTCCATGAAATCAAATTGGATGCAATGATGCAAACGACCAGAGACTTAAATCTATAGGTGGAATTAAAATTTATATGTTAACCTCACCCAGATAACCTCTTCATCGGCAGTTGGGTTAAATGGCGCTATTTTCGCCTTATTGGTCTGATTGTAATAGGCGTATCTTAGCTGAGCAGTTAGATTTTGGGTGAGTTTTCGTGTAATATCCAGATCGATTTCATCACCATAATCATCGTCATAAATCAAATTATTGGCCGATGCATCTTCGGTCGTATCAAAAATGTGATAACGGAGAAGAAATTTGGTGCCGAACGCCATTGTCCCAATCTGAAAATAAATATCCTCAAGTCCCTGCACACGTCCACCGCCGTTTGTATTTAAAAACTGGTCTGCCCAACCATTAAACTTATGGGCTGTGCTAAATAAAGTATCAAATGCTCTGTCACCGCCATCGGTCGGTGTATTACCACCATCAGAACCGGAAATTGTGCTGTAACCTACCCCAAAATTAATGTGTTCAAATATACATCCTAGGAACGCATTGAACATATCACCATTATGACCTTGTCCATCTTTATAATTCCCTTGTTGGGCATAAGTTAAATCATATTTAAATGTATCTGCAAAAGCACCATTTACACGGGAACCATAGGTCACAGAATCCCTGCTGGTATAAGTGGTTCCCGGCGCCTTAACATCGTCATGCTCAGCGTCGAGTAAATATGTAAAAAGGGCAACATGATGATTTTCAGTGAGCGTTAAACGAGCATTAAAAAGAGCTAAATGATCAAGCTCAGTTCGTCTTGCCTTGTGAACTGGCAATGCAGGTGGTGTTGAAACGATATGACCGAGAAAGATGCTATTCACGCGAGTAATGTAAGCACCATACAACTTTAACCCAGGGATTGATTCATTAACGATAGAGGCTCCATCAAAGGATTGTCCATTCTGGCGCCAGCCGATGTTGCCAATAAGCCGGGCATCATCCAAAATAATTTCTTGCCGTCCAAGACGTAATTTTGTATCTGATATACCCTTAAATTCAAAATACACCTGATGAACCCGACTACCATCTGGATCACCAATACCATCAGCTCCTGTATCTCCCAGACCTCTTACTCCATTTTTTCTGAAACTGAAATCTTCAACAATATTGGCCACATTTTGCAACTGAATGAACACATTCGAATCCATATAATCTCCAGTACGATAGCCGACACGTGTTCTTAAGTTCAAACCGCTCCCTGGATGTGCGTTTTTGACGCCTGCGGTTGTGTTTTGATTCACAGATGAGTGTTCAAAACTGAGTCTTAACTCCAAACTAACGGTACCTTCCTTTATCGCATCTTCTAAACTCGGTGCATTTTGTCCGTATATATAATTGCTAATTAATAAGAGTTGACCTAAAATGATTGTTAATAATTTTGACATTTTTTGCATGAAATATATTTTCTATTTTGGGTTTTAATATTAGCGCGATTCGCTGTTTAATAAAAGATAATAAATATTAATGAATTAAAAACCATAATTAACTAGACCGAGAAAAATCATGGAGCATGACTGAAATTGCAATACAAAGACATTAATACTTATAAAAAAATCAAACGAGTTTTCCCGCGCATTTTCAATGCCAGGATATTTACTAAAATAGCGAATCTCGATAGAATTCATTGACTATGAAATATGATGCCATACTTATAATATCGTTTGGAGGACCTGAAAAAATGGAGGACGTTTATCCATTCATTGATCACGTGCTCAAGGGAAAAAATGTGCCGGAAGAAAGAAAAAAGGAAGTTGCCCATCACTATGAATTATTTGATGGAGTTAGCCCAATCAATAGACAAAATAGGCAACTGATAAAAGCACTAAAGATAGAGCTAAAAGCTCACAACATTAATTTACCAGTATACTGGGGAAACCGAAACTGGCATCCCTTCCTAACCGATACCATGAAGGCAATGATCGACAATTCAGTCACAAACGCTATTTCATTTGTGACCTCAGCGTTTAGCGGTTATTCGAGTTGTAGACAATATTTGGAGGATATCGAGCAGTCAAGGGTATCTGTGGGGCCAAATGCACCTGCTGTCGATAAAATCAGATTATTTTATAATCATCCTGGATTTATTGAAAGTAACGCAGACCATATCAAAACAGTCTTTTCAAGATTGACTGATGTCAGGAAAGATTCTATATGGATTATATTTACCGCCCATAGCATACCCAATACCATGGCAGAGAACAGTAATTACGAAAAACAACTTCACGATAGTTGTAAATTAACGTCATCAGCACTGCAACATCCTCATTGGAGTCTGGCCTACCAAAGCCGAAGCGGATCACCACAAACTCCATGGTTAGGTCCAGATATTTGTGATCACTTAATGGAAGTCAAAGAGAAAAATTTCACAAATGTAATTATTGCACCCATTGGTTTTGTATCCGATCACATGGAGGTTATTTTTGACCTTGATACTGAAGCCGCCGACTTTTGCGCTGAGCATGGCATTCGTATGGAACGGTCAATGACAGCGAGTACGCATCCTAAATTTGTATCAATGGTTCGGGAACTAATCTCTGAGAGATTGTGTGACGATCAAAACCCCCGTTACCTTGGCACAATGGGCTCTGCTCCAGATCATTGCAGCAAGAACTGTTGTGTGATGAAATAGTCCTCATCGAAAATGTATCATCCTAACATTCTATAAGTCCTATTTAATAGTATAATTGTAGATTTAAACATGAAGCCTACCGATACTCCTCTGCAAATAATATGGATTCATGGTTGGGGTAGTAATCAGTTTGTCTGGCGTCCTATTATTCAGTACCTGTCTACATACTCACATTATCATCCATCATTCGCTACAGCCAAAAAATCCACCGACTTTTTTTCTTTAACGGAATTAGTTTTGACGAACGAAAACGTCATTTTAATTGGATGGTCAATGGGAGGAATGTTAGCGCTAGAAATTGCCAATAAATTCCCCGATAAGGTTGAAAAACTGATAATGATCAATTCTTCGACTAAGTTTATCAGCTCGAATTCAAAATTTGGTTGGCCGGAAACAGTCTTACGCAAAATGATTCGCAATCTTAGTCCGGCCCCATTACCTACACTGGATCGTTTTATTAATTCCTGTTTCAGCCTAAAGAGTTGCTCTGATGAGTCCCAGACCAATTTTAAGAAGAATCTATATCAGAATGATATTGTCACTAACTGTGATTTTTCAAATAGTGGATTGGTGGCCGGATTAGACTATTTGTTAAAAACTGATATTACTTCGATATTTTTAAATTTAAAAACTCCAACGTTGTGGCTACATAATCATAATGATAAAATTTTCCCTGTTGGCAACTTTGAGAACATGAAACTTAGCCTTAAGGATTCCGCATTTCATCATTTTGAATTTCTTCCTGATGACGGACATATTTCGTTTTATCTCAATTCAAAATTAACGGCAGATATAATTAAAAATTTTATCGCATAATGCATTCATTAGATAAAACCATAGTTGCTCGTCACTTTAGCAACAGTGCTCACCATTATGATGACGTAACTCCAATCCAATCTTCAATGGCAATTGAACTAGCGAAATCATCAATTA
The DNA here is from genome assembly GCA_021772675.1 of Verrucomicrobiota bacterium. Lineage (GTDB taxonomy): Bacteria > Verrucomicrobiota > Lentisphaeria > JABSQK01 > JAJFLO01 > JAJFLO01. The sequence goes on from JAJFLO010000363.1 coordinate 5,243, forward strand.
CTTATCTTCATACGACGGAAATCAAATCAGTAATTGAAATTGGCTGCGGTACTGGCAATCTGACCCAACACTTGGTGAAGCTATTTCCTCACGCATCATTAACTGCCATCGATATATCCCAGTCAATGATAAACCTTGCAAAAAAAAAGCTTTCTCATTCAAATAATATTAATTTTATCAATGCAGATGCAGAAATTATAATTAACGAACGAGATGCGTTACCCAATTCAAATTTGATCATCTCAAATGCCGCTGTCCAGTGGTTTTCCGAACCGCAAACCACTATACTGAAGTACAGCAACTTACTAAATCCAGGCGGATTATTAAGTTTTGCGACATTCGGACCCCAGACATTTCACGAATTAAATCAGTCATTTATCTGCGCTGAATCAAAGCTGCAATTAACGCATATACCTCGAGTACTAAATTTTTGTTCAGAACAGAATTGGATTGATCTGTTTTCTGGTTCAAAAGAGTTTGAAATTTTGACATCTAACGAGCTGAGAAAGCAAACCTATTCCAGTGTTCGAGAATTTTTGTTTACCATCAAAAAAGCCGGGGCGACAAATGCACATCAAAATGGCTCAAGATATATTAGTAAGAATTTAATTAAATGTATGGAAAGGATATACAAACAGAAATATTCCAGCATCGAAAAAAAAGGAATCTACGCGACCTATCATATTCTTTTGGGATTTATAAATAGAAAAATAAGAGCGAAGCCATAAATTCAAATTTAGTGGGTGTACCAATGTCTCGAAACTGCGCAATCAGAAACGCAAAAAGCAACTTCGCCGATCTTGCCTAAACAAAAACAGCCAAAAAGATCTCCCTCAATATTCGGTGATTTAATCAACCATGATATTAAATGTTTATTTGATAATACCGTCTATTTTCTCTTTTAATTCGTCTCGAAGAAACGGTTTCACAATGTAGTCAGATGCACCAGAATTAATGGATTCAACTACTTGAACTCGATCGTTTACCGATGAACAAACAAGGACCGGTAATTCGGCAGATTTAGGATTAGATCGAAGTTGTTTAAGTGTATCGATACCATTCATTCCATCCATATTCATATCCAAAATCATTAAATCAAACTTATAGTTATTCTGTTCTAGCACCATTAATGCTTCTACCCCATCTCCTGCTTCAAAACATTCAAGATCTTGAAATCCAATTTTTGACAAGGTATGCCGAAGAATTTTTCGCATTATTTTAGAATCGTCTGTTAGAAGAATTTTCATTAAAAAGTCTTATTCATTCAATTATCATATACTTTTCCTGAAACAATTTTTAGCTACCAGATTTTATCAACCGACCTCATCACTCTCGCTTCTGACTATACCATGATAAAATTACAGCATAAAAATTAAATTGTAGAAACTTTCTGTCAGATCAAAAGTGGCTTTCTACTCCTTATTATTCCCAAGATAAGGAATTTTTAAAACATATTTCATTATCCATAAACCCGACTCCTGTAATTCAATCAAGCTTCTGTTAAATCCTTTAAGTCAGAAATAATAACAGAATAGCCGATAAATGGTGGATCCAACCAACATATTTACAGCACTAATTCCTTAGCATAACACAAGCCAACTTATAAAGATTGAGAATTCCCAACTGATTATGCTAATGATAAAATTATCAAATTGAGCTCATCTAAGTAATCGTTTCTACTCTCTGACTTTAAAATAAATTTCTTTTTAATTTTAGAATCCAGACCTGGGTCAAATGTCTCTATTATCACCTTGTTGCGACTTGTTTTAATACTTGAAATGCCTTTTCCCTTTGCTGAAATTTTCAATTTTACTAATTTTAAATAATTGGCAGCAGATTCAGGTATTCTACCAAACCGATCTTCAAGATCATGCTCGAATTGATTTAACACTTTAACGGTTTCAAGAGTTGCTAAGCGGCGATAAATTTCCAGTCTTAAATCATCCTCTTCGATATAACTCGACGTAATGACAGTTGGAATTAGGTCAGTATTAAATTCATCGTACGTATTAAAGTCCAAATCAAGATTTATAGTGAACTGCGGAGTAAAAGATTCATCAGAAATCCTGGCAACAGCTTCCTTCAATAATTGACAGTAAAGATTAAATCCAATAGCTGAGATGTGTCCACTTTGTTGAGAACCAAGAACGTTACCCGCACCCCGAATTTCTAAATCGCGCATAGCTAGTTTAATGCCTGATCCGAGTTGTGTATATTTTCTAATGGCAGACAACCGCTCTTTTGCCGCATCGATAATAAGTTCATGTTTTGGAACCAAAAGATAGGCATACGCCTGCCTGTGATAACGTCCCACTCTCCCTCGCAATTGATATAATTCTGCAAGACCATAGCGGTCAGCTCGCTCTATAATTATAGTATTTGCATTTTGGATATCAAGACCCGATTCGACAATGGTTGTACTAACCAGTACATCTGTCTTTCCACTTACAAATCGCAACATTACCGCTTCAAGTTCAGGCTCTTCCATTCGTCCGTGAGCAACATCGATGCTAATTTCTGGAAGAAGTTTAGCAATTGACTCCCTTCTTTGATTGATACTGTGAATTCTGTTGTGCAGATAAAAAACTTGCCCGCTACGTTGTACTTCCTGAGTTATCGCGTTCGTAATCAATTCCATATCGAACTGAGTCACAGTGGTTGAAATTGGCAGCCGCTCATTCGGAGGGGTCATAATTGTACTCAAATCCCTTAATCCCGACATTGAGAAATAGAGTGTTCTTGGAATTGGAGTAGCACTTAATGTCAATACATCAACATTAGACCTTAGACGCTTCAAGCGTTCTTTGTGACTCACTCCAAACCGCTGTTCTTCGTCAATAACAATTAATCCCAAATCAGCGAATTTTACATCGGATTGTAATAAGCGATGCGTACCAATGATAATATCAATTTTATGCTCAAATAAAGCCGTGGTAATGTTACGTTGCTCTTTCTTGCTCCTAAATCGCGAAATGGCATCTATAAGTACAGGAAAAGGTTTAAATCGATTCATAAAGGTCAAGTAATGCTGCTGGACCAGTACTGTTGTCGGCGCAAGGACGACAACCTGCTTTCCACAGCAAACTGCTTTATATGCGGCTCGCATTGCCACCTCAGTCTTACCAAACCCAACGTCACCACAGATGAGTCTGTCCATGGGTGTGATTTTATTCATATCGTTTGTAACGTCAACTATGGTTGAATGCTGATCCTTAGTTTCGGAATATGGGAAAAATGCTGTAAATGGCTTTAACTCTTTAGGACTGCAATGTTTAAACGAGAAGCCTTTTAACGATTTGCGTTCAGCTTGTACCTGGATTAATTCCGCGGCCAGATCAGAAACCGCCTCAATAGCACCATATGTTGCATTTTTCCACCAGACGCCACCCACCTTACTTAATTTGGGAACCTTTTTATTAGCGCCAATATATCGACTTACTAAATATATCTGATCCAATGGCACATAAACCTTCACATCGCCGCCAAATTCTAAAGTCAAAACCTCACGATATCCGTTTTGAAATTCCGTTCGTTTTAACCCCAAAAACCGGCAAATCCCGTATACAGCATGGACTGCCAGATCTCCAACACTTATATCCCATCCAGAATGCAACATAGAGTCAATTTGATAGTCAGACGGTTTATCCTTGCGTGTATTGATTTCTCCGCGTCCGAAAAGTTCTGCTTCAGAAAGCACAACAATTTTCTCACCATGAAATATCATTCCAACGGGCAGGGCATTTTCTTTGCAGTATGTTATGGAGGATTTCTTAAGATGGTATTCCTCACTCAGTAAATGGTTACATAATTCAAATATCTCTTCTTCATTAGAACAAACTACAATTTCATAATCATCCCTTATCCAATTCTTAAAGTAGGTTTCCAGATAGCTATGGTGGAGGTGATTTAAATAGGCACGGTTTTCAGATTGATTAGCAACGGATAAGTGAGACAGAGAATTGACTCCACATTGAAATATGTTTTTACTGATTGGGCTGGTTTCTACCGTATTGTCGATTAAAAATAATTTTTTACATTGGCTGTTTATTATCTTATTAATTAGTTCCCTCTGAGAATTATGACCAAACTGTGAAAGATGTTGTTTAATTAAGTCAATTTCACAAAATACTATTGTTAACGACGCCTCTTCGAAATAATCGAAAAAACAAAAGTTTTCCTGCCCGTTTTCGCCAGTTATAACGGTATCTACTGGCAAAATTTGACATTGTTCAATTTCTTGCTTACTCCTCTGAGATTGCGGATCAAACATTCTTAGAGATTCTATAACATTTCCAAAGTATTCAACTCTTACAGGACTGTTATAAGCGGGAGAATAGAGATCAAAAATGCCTCCACGCCAAGAGTATTCCCCTGGCAAATAAACTTGAGCTTCATTATCATAATTAAGAGAAACCAAATATCTGGAAAGCTTTTCTGGTGGCCATTGATCATCATTCAATCTCAAATCTAACCTATTGTTCTTAAATACATTTGGATCCGGCGCTGGTGCAAGTAACCCCATAATTGATGAAATAAAGGTAGCTTGATCCACTAAAGCTGAATTATATATACCACTTCGAGCAGATATTTGTTCTGATGATCCCGAATGCTTAATATCCCGCACTTCAGGTACAAGCAAATATTCCGCCGTTTTACCCAACAATATATCTAATGATTCTAGGGCGTCCTTTAATTGCTCCACCTTGGTCAAATCAGGTGAGACAATCAAAAGATTGCCCTCTACATTTTGTCGAATTCCATGCACTGGTATGTGGAACATTGATTCCTCAATAGATAGGACACTATGATTTATTGCTGCATTAGCAATGGAAGTTATTTCACGGCTAATTTTATTTTGCCATTTTTTCATTTTTTTACATTTTTTGTCTTGCAATCGTTAAGAAAACATTTCATATTAAACGTTTTTACCTGAAATTTTGGAACTTTATCGAGACTTAGGAATCAATTAATTTTGTATTGATCTGAGTTAAATAAATATCGTTCACAAATTAATATCAACACAATAAACGAGAGATTACTATATGCTGACTGGAAAAACAGACACAATGAAAGCCTATATGCAAGAAATAGGTCAAATTCCCCTTGTGACAAGACAGGAAGAAGTAGATTTGGCAGCCGAAATCGCACTGGGCAATCCAGAAGCAAGACGTAAACTAATCTCAAGTAATCTCCGATTAGTCGTAAAAATAGCTCATGATTTCAAAGGATTAGGATTACCTTTAGTTGACCTAATATCTGAAGGAAATATCGGTCTAATGAAAGCAGTCGAAAAATTTGATCCTTCAAAGGGAGCAAAATTCAGCAGTTATGCAGCTTGGTGGATTAAACAATCCATGCGTCGGGCATTATCCAATCAAAGCAGAACCATTCGTATTCCAGTTCAATCTGCAGGAAAAATAAATAAAATTAAGCACGCAAGAATGAAGATGGGCGAAGAACTTGGCAGAGAACCTACTGATAATGAAATTGCAAATCGGCTTGATTTCAGTAAACGAACCGTAGCGGCGTTACGACTGGCTGATTTGCGTACGTTCTCGCTACAGGATCCAATTCAAACCGGTGAACAAAGTGTATTTCAGGATATTATACCTGATTACGGCGCTTCCAGACCTGATGAAACATTCTGCGGAATTGAAATGTTAAAACGCCTAAAAGTATTGATCGACAAACTGGAATCAAGAGAAAAATTGATTTTGATTTTACGATTTGGTTTAGATGGCGGCCGACCCAAAACTCTAGAAGAAGTTAGTAAAAAAATAGGTAGAACGCGAGAAAGGGTTAGGCAAATTCAAAACCTGGCATTAAAGAAATTGAAAAAATATATTGATGAAGAATTTCCACAAGTCGCCAAATCTGCTTAGTCATTTAATCCGAATTTAATTATACTAACTTTCTACCCGCATGCATTGAGGGGGGTGAATTAACGCTCATTATGTCAGAAATAAAACTCAAAAAAGGTGAACCGGTTGACCGTGCACTTCGCCGCCTAAAAAAGAAATTAGACAAAGAAGGCACCTTAAAGGAACTTCGTAACCGAAGGTTCTACGAAAAGCCGAGTGAAATAAAGCGTCGGATGGCAAAACGTGCCACATCCCGCGCCCGTGCGATGACTCGATATAATCGATAGGTTCATAATCTTTTATCAAAAAAAAATTGTAAAGAACGCAGTAATAGTTTTTGTGCTGCGTTCTTTTTTATTTAAACCTATACTTCGAATACAAAATTTTACTGTTTTTCATCATGGCAAAACTAGCAGGTGTTGATTTGACTAGCTAAATTCACATAATATAGTACAACCCGTTCCAAACGTTACTCTTTTAACGCTAAGATGTGTTGCGATAAAAGGACAACTCGTCAATATCAACTTTTTCACCACGCCTTGCTGAATCACCAAAATGCCAAAGGAATTTTAATTTAATTTGGGAACACCGAACCAAATACATTTTACAAACCTCCAAAGCGATATTATAATTCCAGCTTGAATAGTTGCCGGAGTGGCGGAATTGGCAGACGCGCTGGACTCAAAATCCAGTTCTCGCAAGAGAGTGTGGGTTCGACCCCCACCTCCGGTACCAATAAATTTGTGACGTTCGAACTTGAAAGCCAGGCCTCGAAGTTCGAATGCCACTTATATTCTACCTGGATTTAAAAATTTTTATTTAGCCATTGGAGAACGTGAGCCAGACCAATGATTATGTGGGAATCTCAATTTATTATTCTGGCCTGTCTCTGTCATTTGGTCAATCCCGGAGGATGCTATTGATGAATGCACCATCAATAAAAAGGAAACTATGGGATGCTTCACGCTAAGCTCAAAAAAGTAGTTTACACTTTTGTTAAAAAATATTCCTTTCATTTAAATTGAATATCGAATATCGAACAAGGAATGTAGAATGACGAAGGAAAAAACTTCATGATTCTACATTCCTTGTTCGATATTCGATATTATTTTTTTT
>JAJFLO010000364.1 GCA_021772675.1 Verrucomicrobiota bacterium
GGCGGAAGTCTTAACGACGCTTCAGCGAGGACATCTCAACCCAGGATCGCTGAAGCTCTCCTAAAACTTCCGCCTGAAGACGGAACTACAAACGGGACATGCTCCTTATTCAAGATATCTTGGAAATTTATTACCAACAAAATTGCAACAACTTAGAATACAAATTCCTATACTATCAAGCTAAGCAAATAAGCCATTTCTGGACAGATACTATTTAGACCCCGTTCGAAAAGGTCTCGCGAACCGCGTTGGGAGCGCATGAGGGTTAGGTTTCGATGGTGATCGCTCACGTTAATACCTCGTAGGTTTTGACTTAGTGGTCATCATCGAAAGATGCCCCTTATCCGCCCCAATCCTATGGACGCCAGCCTCTTTCGGTGATTTTGCGTCTTTTCGGCGCGAATCCGATGCTCAAGCATCGAATATAACGCCGAAAAAACGAAAAAGTTATCCGAAAGAGGCAAGCGCGCGGTCGTGATACCTTTCGAACGGGGTCTATTTAGAGAATTTTGTGATTGATAAACGATCGAAGATAGTGTGAAAATGATATGCAAGGTGGGACTGATTATTTTTTCCAACTCCCTTACACCTAGGGCACATGTGATTGTGACCTATCTGGATTAAGCAGCCCTGCAATTCAGTGAATACAAGAGGTTTGATGTGATTACCACATTTTTCGAATTCTATTTTTCTCTGCTGCAATTTCAGGCCCTGTGAGATTATCCCACTGAAAGATGCCAGAGCGTTGTTCAATGTACGCGGTTGATACCCTGTAACTTTCCAAATCATCGTCAAGCGCTTCGTTTTTCATCTCAAATGCCCACATTTTGAGTTTCCCACTCTTTTCTTCAGCCAGCACACATTTATAAAAATGGCTCGGTACAGGAATACAACGCCCATGGCTGTCATTTTCACCAATCATCTGAATCGACGTTTGAAAGTCAAATATTGGACCAGTTATCACATAGGTTTCCAGTGTATTTTTTTTATTATCCAGGTCTCTAACTGCACTTTCAAGTTTCCGCCATTTTTGCCGGTTAAATTCAGGTGTCTGGGGAGCCATGTTGGAAGGCAAAAACGTTTCACTATTTTGTATATTTTCATCATTAAGGTTGGCGCTTGCGACCAGATGCCCGCGATCAAACCCACTGTTCCGATAATCTGACAAATCAGCTCTAAATCGAAAGGGAACGCGGAAATCGGGTCTAAAGTTGTTTAACCGGTCGACGTCATCCATGTCCTTTTTATCCGGGTCGACAATCTCCAATGCCCATTTAGCCTGCCTGAAATAATATGAATATCCAACAATATAAAAACGATTAATCAATATTTGGTCTGCTGACGGGCAGCCGTACCGTGTTTCCGGTCTTAGTGAGAATAAATCTAACATGTTCAGCTCCTTTTAATATGTTTTCAATTTCGATCGAGATGGTTATAATTTTTTTTCATAAAAATGGTTCTTCGCAGATATCTGTAAAATCAAATGTAAATGTTTAGTGAATACGTAAGGGTAAATAAATCCCCATACGATGACGCCTTTCAAGTAGGCTATGACGCTCTCTTGTTTGAGCGTCTTTGTCGTGCGTTGTGCTGCACACCACTTTGCCATAGCACGGGGTGCTGGAAAGCGTGTTAGCAGCAGTGTTTTCGTTAATGTCTACTGTATTGCCTTGTACACCGTCTTGCCTTCTGCCACACCGTGGTAAACCAAAGCGCAGTGAAACCCTGCACACAGCGTTTCATTGTCACGGAGCGACGGATGCGTCAACTTGCACTCATTGGTCAGCAAATAGCGATAATGTTAATTGCAGGCTAAATCCAAATTGCCTATTGGCTCCGAGAATTAGTCATTGAAAACAACAATGGTCCCGTTTAGTTTGAGCGGGACTCAGTCAGGCCTGAGCACTCAAAAGTTTATCCACCGCAATTACCTGAATGTGGGTGGGATGCTAACAATCGAGCATCATATTGAAAAATATACAGTTATATTTCTTAAAATCGCCCTGTATACGCAAAGCGAGATCGAAAACCGGATGGCTCCGGGTCTATCCTTATTCACAATCAAGACAAGGTGCCTTAGGATTGTACTCATCAAAATTAATAGATTCCAAAGATCCACTGGAGTTCAGTTCACCTGTTTTCCAACTAACTAATTTATGAAAATTTAAGAGATCACCCACTCGGGGGGGGGAGCCCTCTTTACCAACAACAAGAAAACTACTTGTTTCTTCATCCGTCCGGGCCGAACAGCTTTCTGCTACCCAATCCGCCGCATTTATAAAGTTTGAGTTTAATGGAACTAATCCAGCTGAAACATCAATGTCCGGAGATGAGATGTCAATATTACCATCGATTCCCAAACCTGAAGATGCTGAAACAATACTGGTAACTGATTTAATGAAATTTTTGGCAATAATTGTGATGTTTCCTCCATTTCCTCCAAATGCATCAGCAACGATACGACTATTATTCAGGATAACATTAATGGGGTCTATGTTGATATTTCCTCCATTCCCATCACCTCCATTTGCGCTAGTCGTAATGTTGCTATTTGCAAGGTAAAGTAAGTTGGTGGCATTTATCGTTATGTCACCGCCTGCGGCATTTTGTGATGACGTCGTGATTGAACTAAAATTGGAAAGTTGAATTGAATCCTTAGCATTAATATTCATCAATCCGGCTTCGCCGCTAATTCCGACAATCCGACTGCTTGAATTAATAGCAGCGGCATTCGTTAAATTTAGAGACGTCGTATTTAATTCAATTTTACCTGCATTACCACTGCCATTTGATTGAGTTATAACTTGAGCACCATTCATTAAATTTAATGAATTTGTGTTAATCCTGATTTCGCCACCATTTCCACCATTATTATTTTGCAACGATTCTGCGACGATACCACTGGAAATCGGTAGGTTACTCATTCCATCTAACATTATATCCTCTGCGGTGATATCGATATCCCCTCCTTTACCGCTGCTAAATGTTGTGGCACTGACAAACGATCCATTACCACTTATTCCGAGTGTACCGGTTTTTATTGTGATGCTATCACCTGTCCCCATAGCACCGGGTTCAACTTCCGCAAGGATGCCAGTCTTGACTTCCTCTTGTGACTGAATCTGAATATTTTCTGCTTCAATTAAGATTCTACCGGTGTCGCCGGCTCCTTCTGTAGATGCACTAACTTCGCCGCCATTTTTTATTTCAAGATTTTTCGTCATGATTGAAATATTTCCGCCTTTTCCTGAAGCAGTCTCCTCAGAGCCTGCTCTTATACCGGTCTCTTCCACCTGATCTTGACCATCTAACATGATTGATGTTACTGTTAAATTAATATCGCCGCCATTGCCGCTGCCCCGGGTTTGACTACTGATTCGGCCCGATTTTCTGATGTCGAGTTGCTCCGCGACGACTTCGACTTTACCTGCATTTGCACCATTAACCGCACCTAATGTCTCAGCGCTGATTCCGGTAAATGGGCTATCGTCACCGGTGATCGCTATTGCTTGAGAATTTATAAAAATGTTGCCCCCTGGCCCGGTTGAACTGGTATTGACAACAATAGAAGCGCTGGTGCTTATTTCTATGTTTTTACTATTGATAATAATATCTCCTCCTGATGCTGAACCATTGGTAATTGCACTTATATTTGTGCCATTCACAATTTTTAGAAATTTTGTGTTGAGTATGATTTTTCCACTAATGTCAGTTGCTTCGGAATTGGACCGAGTATTGCTGGTTATTCCTGGAATAGCATCTGAATTCAACGCATCAATAATGATTGAGTCCGATGTTATTGAAATATTACCCCCAGTTTTGCCATTTGCTTGGAGCAATATTTGTCCCATCAAATTCAGGCTGTTGGAAAATATAGAAATATCTCCTGCAGGATCTCCGTTTACATTAATACCTGGAGAGCTCTCTATTACTTCCTGAGGAGCTCTTGGCATACCGTTGTTTTCTGATCCCATGCCTCCGTTTCCGAGCCCCATATCACCATCAGGTGAATTCATACCGTTCGGAGTGTTACCTGTATTTGGTGGTAGGGTAAAAACTTCGCCTGCAATAGAAATGTCACCAAGTTTTGAAAAATCACTCAGAGTTATTCCAAGATTATTATCTAAGGTATCTATATTTACTATTCCTGGAGATTTAACACTGACTAAATTCACGTTGCCGCCAGGTGCTGAAATTTGGCTATCGACCATATCGATATCACCTCCTATCAGGGAGAATTTGCCATCACCTTGAATCGTGACACCGTTAATAGTGAATGACGACGGATCATTGCTTAAGAAACCGAATGCCGTTGGTGTCACAGAAATTAGGCTATCATTTACATTTTCAAATGAGTAGAAACGATCTGTGTCCCCCAGCCCAACGTAGTCTGCAGTGCTAGCAACAAATTGACCATCAACATCAATTTGAGAGTCGGCGCCAAACATAATACCGGCCTTATTCAGAAGGAATAGATTTGCATTGGTGATTTCGGAACGGAGTGTCCCGTCAATCATTGATGGGCTGCCACCCGTGACACGACTTATTATATTTGGGATAGCTGACGGCCCTGAAAAAGTTGCCGTTTGGTTTACCGGTATATTAAAGAGTGAAAAACTATGAAATAAGTTGCCACCAGACTGGGTTCCTAATGAAGAGGGAATACTGTAATTTGGGCCATTTAGCGTAAGTGCCTCACCAACTGTACCATCTGTAATGATATTTTGTCCAATTGATCTGGTCGCAAACACTAATGATAATACAATCAATTTATTCAACGCATAATCTATTTTCATATTTTGTCTTCCTTTATCAACAATGTTATCGCTAAATTTGGCAAAACAAAAAAGGGTTTTACCATGGACGGTTCAGAGATACTAAATTTGAGACCGTAGCAGTAGGTTTTTCGACATTTCTTTTCATTTCAAGCAGGAACTTTACAGAAACCTGAATCCGTGAAGGTTTTCTTTGAACGTCGTTGCGAGGCAGTAAGTATTTAGTTCTGCTGTCCAGCAGAATGACTACTGCAACTGCTTACTAACGAAGCAAATCCATTTAAAGAAAGCCTCCGCGAAGTGGCGACATATTGCTAGTTTGTAAAATACCAAATAGTTATTTCGTCTTGAACCTACCGTCACGGATTCAGGAGAAACCTATCGAAAACCTAATCGCGTTCGAGATATTTGCAGTCCCTTCCCGGTATAAAAGTAGTTATTCAGTTTTTGGGGGATGCGATTAATTGAATAACCTTCAACTCACCCCTACTCCGTATTTCTCTCGATCAATTTATTGCCTCTAATTTGTATCACATCATTCATTCAGAGTTCTTAAATTTTGAGTGCTGACAGTGATTGCTTTAAGTTTATAACCAATTTCCAATGAGTAAATATGGTGCCCAATACGCCGGATGCCGGAATCGTCGTTTATTAAGAATTTCGATTTGAGCGTGTTGAAGTGCATGGGCCTTTGATGATTCGGGATGTGTCGTTAAATATTTATAAAATTCGCTGATCACCATTTTTGTGGCTTCATCACTGATATACCATAATGTTGCTAAAACACTTCTCGCACCGGATTTCACAGCAATTCCCGCAAGTCCAAGGGCAGATTTCTCGTTACCTACAGCAGTTTTACAAGCGCTTAAGGTAAGTAATTCAATTGGACTATCCCGGTATTGGCCCACTTTAATTACAGATTCCAGTTTATCCATAGTAATCTTATCGTTGAACGTTAGCAAATAACTTTTCTTTGGATCACTGTTAAATTCACCGTGAGTTGCGAAATGGACGATTCCAAACGGATTTCTCTTTAGACGTGCGTATACTGATTTACTTGTATACTGTTCATCGAGCATAAAATCTCCATCGAGAATAGTGTCTATGGATCGGAGTTCCAAAGGAACATTCGGTAATTCTGAATACCCCTGAACACCCTTTGACAATCCAACTCCTAAAACCTGTAGGTTATCGTGACTTATTGATTTGGGGCCAATTAACTTCAGACCGGGTGTTGTTGCCTGAGCCCACTTTTGAATTAAGTATTTTTTGCCATCGTGCAACGCAGCAAATGGTATCAAGCGTAAAACTCCATCCGGCACCACAACTAAGGTATCAACCTGATTTTCATTAAGATGATTTTCTAGCGGGCCAATAATCCATTTATATAATTTTTGAGCGCTGTACATAAATTTTCTGGAAGATCGTTTTTGAAGCCCCATGCGAAATTTTTTAGCTTCATTTTTTACAGTTTCCGAATCGATTTCAGTTATGTATTTGGTAATGATATTATTTATCACTAACAGCATGACGAGTCTGTTTTCTAATATAATTGGGTAAAGCACGGCAGCGTCGATCGTCATTAAATCAAGGCGTTTTTGTCGTGATTGGACGGCAGCAACACAGTCATCCTGAAAATAGTCTTCCAATTCTGCTGATTTTAACAACTCGAGTGTATCAAGCGCCAACTTTAGATGATGCTGCTGCTCCTTCTCGATTAAACGATCTGCTGTCGTCAAGTATAGGCTTGCTAGCTCATAGTAGACAGGCTTTATCGAATCAACGAACACCGTTTTGTTATTTCTACCTCCAACTAATAGTGTGTTTCTAATTGGATTTAATGTCTTAACCGCGTTTTCGTAAAATTTAATGGCGTCGTTGTTATTGCCAATGGTTTTATACAGTTGACCTAATTGCCATTGCCATCGGTATAATATGTCCCTGTTAGATGATTGAGATGCCTGAAAAATAGCGATTCGAGTTAATTTAATGGCATCTTCAATCTGCTGATTTGCCATATACAATTGTCCCAAATGCCCGTTTGTCAGTGAGGATAAGCGATGGTTATTCAGCTTAGTACTAATATTCATCGCATTTGTATATGACTTGAGGGCGATGTCTAGAGCTATGGATCGTTCTCTGGACGATTTTACGGATGCCAGAAATAAGCGTTGCGCCAGATGACCAATATTTACTAGATGAAATGCTTTTTGATAGGTATCTGAAAGACGTTGAACAATGATATCTGCATTTTCTAAAGCCTGGCCTGCCTCGCTCAGATTTACAAGTGTCATCGATGTCTTAGCGATATTAAGTATGGCCTGTAGCTCTAATTCAAGCGTGTTTTCGGTTCGGCAAAGATTGACGCATTGGTTGTAGGCAATCAAGGCTCCCTTAAAATCATTTTCAACAAACAGAATATTTCCCAAGTTGTTTTGCGCCAGCGAGATAATATAGGAATTATTCGATTCTTTAGCATTCGCAAGTGCAGAAGTGCCAATGAGTTTACTCTTTTCATGCTTTCCTATAGTCAGATAAAAATCACTAATGCGAATGTGGGTTTGTATTTGCAGAACTTTTTCTTTGGTTCTTTTAGCGTATGAAATTGCTCTATTTAACGATATGAATTGTTCTTTGGTTTTTCCCAATTGTTGGTAAGAAGTCGCATTTATTAAATGACAACTGGACAAGAAATTCGAATCCTCAGAAGCCAATATATTGGCATTGACAAACTTAATAGTCTCTGCAAACATTCCATTCTCAAGAAGTGTTTCAGCCTTGGATATTACGCTTGAGTCTGCATAGATTGACAAATTCCACACGCCGATGATGACAAAAATCAGAACGGTTCGGCAAACTATCAGCGATGGATAATGTGGCTGTTTTCCTCTATCTGGTTTAATGTTTTGCAGTAGGAGGTGAGTGAATTTCCAACCACTACATTGACTCTTGGTGGGCTTGTTCCGGGGTCGTTTATTAAATTTATTCATAATATTGGGTGTGCCTTTAAAAATACACGATTACTCAGCATATGAAAACTGCCTTTTTTGTTGTTAACATTCTGATTGTAAACGATTAACTGCTAATAAACTATTTATAGTTGTAGAAACCAGACAATGAGAAATTTAATCAAAAATCAATAAAAAGTCTAAAAATTTTACATTACGTTATGTCCAGTGCATTAAGCACTTTGGAGTGCGCAGACCCGGCTGCGCTTTATAAATTTGTGGAGCAAATGAGAGGTGGGTCTTTATCGAGTGGTGCAGTAATCCTTCCTACCACTCTGTGGTAAATGAAAGCGGTGCCAGGTCACCGCACTCCAAAGACGCTTGATTCAAGCGTCTTTGCCATCTCTCAACTCAAAATGATTATATACCGACAGCCATCAGGTTTTCGACAGGTTTCTGTAAAATTGTTGCCTGAAATGAATAACGAATGTCGAAAAACCTACTGCTTGCAGTATATGCATAAAAATATTGTGTAAAATGAAAGGCACACCCATAATATTAGAAAACCTTGGCTCCAATCTGAAAATGTATGCCATCATCCTGGATGTCGTGCTCGTCATCTCCGGTTATATTTCTTAACGCATGTCCCCAATATAATTCTATGTAAAAATTTTGTCCCGGTAGCCACCTTAATCCGCCCCCAATACTGGCGATATCTCTGGGGTTTACCGATACACCTCCGACATTCCATCCGTAACCATAATCCGAAAATAGAGCAAATTGAATTTGTCCGTCTACTGGATTTTTGCTTATTTGAGGAAGCTTAACTGAGCCGATTGGCCAACGATATTCTAAACTGAATAGAAATCCATTGTCTCGGGTCAGTTCATTTTCCCGATAGCCACGGACTGTATCATTACCACCAATCGCAAATTTTTCCAACGGCAGCAGGTCATCGCTGGATAATCGGATTGTACTTCGAATTAAAAATTCGTTATCGCCTCCCAAATAGGGGAGTTTAAATATACCCTGATATTGGGTGAGCCAGGTGAAAAATTCACCATCTGGGGTTGCGCTGTTTGTGGTCGCATCCAACCAATCAACACCAAGGCTGACGATAGACCTGAAGGCATTAACTCGCTTTTGATTTCGTTCCACCCAATCCAATCCTATTTTTAGTAGTGTTACTTTACTTTTTCCTTGATTTACCCCAGATGAAAAAGAGAATGGTTGACCTAAAATAAATGTTTCGCTTTTTTTAGTTTGGAGAGAGAGCTTCACAGCGAGTTCTATTGATCGTGATCGAATAAATGGCTGAGTAACCGCGATTTCAAAAACATCTGTTTTGCTGTCGAGATTCAGTTCGTCAAAATCTTTTGTGATAACAGTTGAATCGTTTGCATCATAATTCAATGAAATACTCGTGTCACGATTCGTGATTGGGATGCTGAAAAATGTACTGTAGTCATCCAAACCTTCGGTCAAGCCATATCGACCTCCAATTAATTCACCCCAACCAACCATGTTTCTAAACGCAAGCGTTGATTCGGCTCTTAATCCACCAATGCTTGGAGAACGGTGGTTATTTATGCTGAAATCTAAATAATAGGGATCCGTCTCCTTAATATTTACGTTAAGAACGCTTTCCCCTAGTTCTAATCCTGGAGCCAATTCGGTATTAATAGTTCTGATACCAGGATCCAACTGTAGTCGGCGTAATGATTTTTCAATATCGAGAACGTTCAGTGGTTTAGCCACCTGGTTCTCAATTCTTTTTCTTATATAACGTTCGCGTAATCGTCCATCAGATTTGATATTAATTTTACTTAATTCACCCTCAATAATAGTAATGATGATTTCACCGTCTTTCACTTCTTGGTCTAATAGTAAAGCTCCCGAAGTGACATATCCCTTATCGGTGTATAATCGGGTAATTTGGTTCTTTAGTTCAAATAATTCGAGTGATGAAAGCTTCCGGTTAACATAATCTGATACGACCGCTCTGATTTCTAGATCCGAAACTGCTGAATTTCCGGTGACAGATATTTGATTTAACACGATTGTATCCATACCTGACAATTGATTGTCAGGTATGGATACAGGTGGAAGCGTCGATTCGTTACCAGCCGAATAAAATGAAAAAATTACCACGCTTACTAATATTAAAATGAGAGTAACAAAAACATTTCTCATTGCTATTTTTTGAAAAAAATAAGCTGACATGGGAAAAAACAGTTAAAACAATCGTTAGCAAAAATGATAATGGTATGGCAGAAGGTTCTATATTTATTTGAAGATGCCCTTATACGCTTCCAAAATCAAAAAAATCTGAACATTTTATCTGCATAAAGGGCTCACAAATAAATTTTGCTCATCAGTTGCCTCTTAATTGCGGTGATTCTCTGTAGCAAACATCTATCCTGATTAATTCACGCGATTTTGTCGCGAGAGTGCTTAGACTGCTTTAGATAAACGAGTTATGAAGGTTTCGAAGGCGAAGTAATAGTGTTGAAAATTCGCCGTGGTTTATAACGCGCCGTGGTGGGTGGAAACTATTACGAGATTCCGGGTTCTTTTTATAACTCGTTTATATGAAACAAGATACGTTCTCGCAGCAGGAATCGCATGAATTACTCAGGCTATAAATGACATGGATTAGAGCCCATTAAAAACGCGATCATTATCATGTTAAAAGTACCGAATTTATACCGACAGCCATCAGGTTTTCGACAGGTTTCTGTAAAATTGTTGCCTGAAATGAATAACGAATGTCGAAAAACCTACTGCTTGCAGTATAATTGTTAATTCCAAGTATCGATCAGACAGTTACATAACTCTATAATAATATGGTGGTAACACTTAATAATGTGCTATATTGTTTGTCAGTATTCGGTAAAGGCGTTAGTCGCGCGGGCATTCTTTCCCGGGTAAAAGATTTTTCTTATCCGCCGCGGTGGATAAGTTACTTTTGCCTCACGTATAGTCTTTGCGTACAAAAAGGGTTTATACGTCTTTACTGAAAATTTGATTTTTTGAATATTTACTTATCATGAGAAACGTATTTAAATCGAAGTAAACACGACGAGATGACAAAGACGACACCACTGGGTCCCAACAGGCCAAAAACATCCATATTAAGTTCTCCTGTGAATTTAATGAATGAATCAGATAAACGATATCGAATCGTTACAAAATTCGATTCAGGAGGCCACGGAGAACTTTATACTGCGATCGATAATAATTGCCGACGTCTTGTCGCGATAAAGGCGATCAAAGGTAAAAACAAATGCAAAGAAGCGATTTTTCGCTTTATTGTCGAGGGGCAGTTAACTGCACAGCTTGAACACCCGAATATTGTCCCGGTGCATGATCTGAGTGTTGATTCTGATAACAGCTTGTTTTATGTAATGAAACAAATTAAGGGCATTACCCTTTTACGTATTTTACTGCAACTAACCGATTGTACAGAAAAATATGTCAAAGATTATCCACTTAGCCGTTTGCTAACAATTTTTCAAGATATATGCAATGCAGTTGCTTACGCACATTCGAAAGGAGTTATTCACCGTGATCTAAAACCTGAAAATATTATGGTTGGAGATTATGGGGAAGTTTTAGTCTTAGATTGGGGAATCGCAAAAATTCTTGATTCTTCTCCCTTAAGACAGGCTTCAGATTCTTATCAAACAATTTTGAAACAAGTTGGTATCGAGAATTACGGGCTGGATGATATACCGGAAATGATTAATGACCTGGCGGATAATCCAGAGCCTGGCATTGAAGACACCAATTCATCCCCCGACAGTGGAGAATTTGATACTTACGCCGGCAGGGTTATGGGAACGATGGGCTATATGTCTCCCGAACAAGCTGAAGGCGAAGTCGATAAAGTAGATTGTCGAAGCGATGTTTTCTCCCTGGGTATTTTACTTTATTACCTTCTGGCACTCCGGCTACCATTTTCAGGTTCAAAGCCACATGAAATATATCAAAAAATAAGTCGGGGCAATGTTATTGCCCCGATTGACCTGGCTAAGCCGAAGAAAAATGATATAAACTTCGTATCACCACCTGCCCCAATGCATTGTCCGGGAAATCGAATTCCTGCATCGCTATCAGCTGTTGCGATGAAAGCAATTTCAATGAATCCCGATGACCGATACCAATCAGTAACAGATTTACAGGATGACATCAGAAATTATCAACTGGGTTTTGCCACATCTGCTGAAGATGCAGGTGCAATGAAATTGCTGTTACTATTTTTCAAGCGCAATCGTGTTCTTTCAGCGGGTATCTTTATCATTGGGTTACTCACGTTCATATTTGTTATTCAACTGGTGAAAAGTGAACGTATGGCGTTGACTCAAAAACATTTGGCGGAGAAACATGCAGCGATTTCCCAGGTGGAGTCGACAAAAGCGAAACAGCGTTTAGCAGATAGTTTAATTGCGGAGGGAAATGCGTTGGGTACATTAGACAATTGGCAGGGTGCCAAACAAAAATATCAGGAAGCGGTAGATGTCCTGACCCGGATTGATCAATCAATTTTTCGCGCACAATTAGGATTGTGGAATGCCTATAAACATGCGCCACCTGCTATGAATTCACTTACCGGCCACACAAGTCCAGTTCTGTCGTTGGCAATATCACCAGATAACTCCTTTTGTGTCTCAGGAGCGGCCACCGGGTCCTTAATTATTTGGGAACTAAAAACTGGTCAAATTTTACAAAAATCGAATCGGACACATTCCCAAAGTCCGATTGTTCAAATTGCCATTTCTCCCAATAATCAGGACATTTTATGCGGTAGATACGATGGTAAAATTGAACTATGGAATATCAAGAAGAATGCACTTACCCTAACGCTGAATGGAGGCCATACACGTTGGATAAACAATTTGGTTTTTTCCCCTGACAATCGCCTATCTGCTTCCGTAAGTGCAGAAGGAGTGGTCATTCTTTGGGATCTTAATTCAGGAAAAAAATTACACGAATTAAAGGAACACAACGGAGCCGTTACCTCAGTAGCATTTTCAAACTCGGGACAGTGGCTTTTAACTGGAGGGATAGATAATACAGTTCGATTATGGGACGTAGTGCGGGGACAATTAGAAAAGACATACGACAAGAATCTAAATTCTATCTCAGTCGTATTATTCGATGCCGCGGAGGAAAATATTGTATGTGGAAATTTGGCTGGCAAAGTCAAATTAATTGACAGAGCAAGCGGAGAAATCCATAAGGAATTCAGAGGACATAATTCTTCAATCCTGAAGATAAGACGACTACAGAAGGACGGAGTTATTATCATTGCTCAAAAGGATATGACATTTACCCTGTGGGATACCGCGAACGATACTGTTCTACATCAGATTAAAGGCCCCAATCAACTATCAAGTCAGCTTGCATTTTCAACCGATGGTAAACTGGCAGTCACGAATGGACAGGGAAATACATTGGATATTTTGTCACTAAGTGGCGCTAACGAAATTAAATCATTTTACGAACATCGAGGAACAATCACTGCAACGGCGTTTTCACCCAATGATCAATTAATTGTAACGGGAAGTAACGATAAATCAATAAATTTATGGGACGCAGCAACAGGAAAAAAGCTAAAAACATTAGCAGGTCATGGACGCGGCGTCACAATGGTAAATTTTCTGAACAATTATAAAAACGTAATTTCGACAAGTTTAGACGGGACAATAAGATTTTGGGATTTATTCAGTGGAAAATCAGATCTAATAGACGGAAAATACGGCCCCATTATTAGTGCGGCGATGTCAAATAGCGGTAATTTTTTATTGATAGGTTATCGAAATGGAAACGTTGTTTTATGGGATATCAAAGAACGTCAAGAAAAACGTAAGGTGATATCTGTCAATAAATCAATACGGGGTTTATCGTTTTCTACCGACGATTCAACCGCGATAATGGTAAAAAGTAATGGCAGTCTAGTTGTTTGGGACGTGCCAGGTTTTGAAATCCGGCGGCAAATGAAGAGAGAGGGCTTGCACTCGGCAAATTTATCCCCGGATGGTCAACTAGTCATTTGTGGTTTTCGGACAGGTCACCTTAAACTTTTTGGTAGCGATAACGGTAAGGAGCTGGTACGATTTAATCCTGCTCAATCATCAGTCGTTACACACGTCCAATTTTCTCCTTCCGGACACTACATTTATTCAACCTCCCGGAGTGGAAATTTGAGTGTATGGGAGACTCATTCAGGCAAACAAATCAGTGAGTTCTCTGAACATGAACGTGGCATTACGTCGATCGATGTAGGGGCTGTAGGAAACCAAATTATCACGGGGGGCCGGGATAAAGTTGTCAAATTATGGAATTTTGATACACCGCTTGACTATAAGAGTTTCCAATATAAGAATCGTGAAAACTTTTCAAAACTGAATGTGGCACACAAAAATAGCAAGATCTTAATTTCAGTTGGAGAATGGTATGCATATCGGGGATTTTCTAAATGGGCAGTTGATTTTTTTGATGAAGCACAAAAAATGGGGGCGGATAATGTCGGCCTTCAATTGGCCCGATGCTATTGGAAAAAAAGGAATGATACACTGGCGATTTTTAACTTTAATCAGGTTCTACGAAGCAATAACATTTCGAATGACTATATCAATCTTTGCATTAACGCAATCACAGTGGTTGAAGAATAGTTGTCAGTGGAGCCACCGGCAAAAGTATCTTTTGCACATCATTCAATTTTGCGTGCCGGGTCGATTTTGCTGAATTCAGGAAATCAGGAAAACGAGGTCTATTTACTTACTGAACTGATTCTTTGCTTTAATTTCTTTCTGTCAAAATCAGCGACTTCAGTCAAATCTCCCTGATCAAGTAATTCTGCTCTAAGTTCTCTATAAGCCGTATTGTTAGGGTTCTGCTCTACTAATTGACTCGCAAATTCAAGTGCGTCATACCAAATACCTTCCTCAGCCAAGACGAAAATTAAATTTTCCAGATTATTAGTAAGAAGATTTGTTGATACAGCTTGGGGAGGGTCAACGCGCTTTAGTGCGCCACTTGCGACAATATCTTTTGAATGGTCTTCATTGTCTTCCACAATGGTAACAAACCATTCATATTCGATATCTTTTTCAATTTTCACGTCGAATTTCGCCAATTCAATTTTATGGATTCCAGGTCCATTTTGCTTATTGAATTGTGCTTGAAGTATGGGCTCTACCTCATCATCACGATTAATCCCAATTTCAATTTTTGCGTCAGTTGTTGCAGATTGGTACCAATATAAGGTTGGATTTTCGTAAGTCGTTGATCCAATATGATCAGGAGCCAATGCATAAAGGTCCAATGTTTTGCCGCTTGTTTTTCCACGAGTTATTCCGTCATGTCTGATTGACTCGGATTCATCACTAATTGGCTTATTATAAATAAGCTTACGTTTCCCTGAATGGCTGGTTATTTTACCGCGTAGGTCCTGCGAATGTACAAAACAAATCGGAATGAACAATGACGCAATCAGACAATTTAAGATAACCAACAATAAGCGTGCCATAATTATATGCTCCTAACCTGAATAATTCATTAGTTATACTGCTGCGAGCCCTAATCTCTGCTCAAATAAGCCGATTAATTCAATTTTACATCTCAGTGAATGAAAATTCACTTTCATTGTTAAATTCTCTAATCAATTTATTATGAGCGAGTTAGCTGCTCTCGCGACGAATCGCATAAATTAATCAGGCTAAATGTTAGTGAAACGATTTTTGCTTTTAATATAATATTTTCAGTCGCAATTTCAATAAATGTGATCAAAGTTTAGCTTAATAATTAAAATGAATAAAGAATATCGATATATATACTGCAAGCAGTAGGTTTTTCGATATTCGTTTGTCATTCCAGGCAACCGTTTTACAGAAACCTGTCGAAAACCTGATGGCAGTCGGTATATTTATGAACGAACGATCTTATTTCACGACGTCACCACTTCAGTAGCACGATATGTAAATCTATTTATTATAGGAATAATTGATGGCGTCAGAGGAAAAAAATGAACGAGGATGTTTATTCTATTTAGGGATTGCCGCACTTTTATTGGCTGTATTGGGTGCTCTATTCATGGTTTCAATTGGATTGATGATGAAAAAATCGGTCGATAAGTTTACAGATACAAAACCGATTGAATTCATTGATCAACCTATTGATCCTGATTATATAGAAGCCGTTAAATTGAAAGTAAAATTATTTAGTGATGCGGTCAAAAATGGAGTCGATGAAATAGAAATTTCATTGAACGAAGATGAAATAAATACACTAATCCGAACACATGGAAGCCTATCAATACTCAAAGATATGGTTCGGATTACCCTACAGGATCAAAAACTCAAAGGTGAAGTGAGTTTACCTCTGAAAAAGCTGAAAACAGGAATTCTTAACGATCGTTACATAAACGGGATGGCAGAATTTAAGCTAGCCCACGAAAATGATAAACTAAATATTCATCTGGAATCATTAAAAATAAAGGATCAAGATATACCTGCCCAATTTATGGCAAATCTATCTCAAGTAAATTTTGCTAATGAAATCAGCAAGAATCCCAAAGCAAATAATGCAATGAAATATATTCTGGGAATTAATGTAGAAGACGACAATCTAATTATTAAAGCAGGAAAAAGAAACTAGCCTGAATAATTCATCAGTATTCTGCTGCGAGCCCTAATCTCTGCTCAAATAAGCCAATTAACTCAATTTTACATCTCAGTGAATGAAAATTCACTTTCACTGTGAAATTTTCTCTAATGAATTTATTATGAGCGAGTTAAGTGCTCTCGCGACGAATCGCATGAATTAATCAGGCTAATTTTTTCAGATACTGGATTTTGGTTTCTCTATTATCATTCAGCGTCTGGCGTCCGATATTTAGTGTGGCGTCCCGTAAATAAATCGAAGCACCAAAATACATCTCGGCAAATTGAACTTAACTGGAGCAATTTCAAGAAACAGGTTAACACAAAACCACGGACTGGGTTAAGTTTGTAGTCCCGCCTTTAAGGACGCTTCAGCGAGTACATGCTGTTATTCACTCGCTAAAGCTCATCTGAGACTTCCGCCTAAAGACGGAACTACAAACGAGACACGTTCCTTATTCAAGATATCCTTTAATTTTATATAAGGCACATAATTTCAATGGTTTAGCATACCAAGGCAATTAAGTTATTTGCCGGACGCCACACTTTCTTTATCAATGCCATATTTTGCTTCATCTAAACGAGTTATTAAGAGTACAAATTCTCGAAACAGCTCACTAAAAAAAAACACGAATACATTACACGATTAAAAATGATCGATTTTATCAACGTAAAAAAAGGTTTTACTGACAAAGATATTCTGAAAGACGCAACAATTAGAGTCAACAAATTCGAACGAGTGGGTCTGGTCGGGCCAAATGGTGCTGGTAAAAGTACATTGTTCAATATGATCATTGGTGAAACTGAACCTGATAAAGGGGAAATTATCATTCCGAAAAATATGCGAATGGGATACTTAAAACAGCAAATCCAAGCGGAGATTCTCAATGAAACCCTAATCAACTTTACGGCTAATACGATTCCTGAATTTCGCAAATTACACAATGAAATCGATGAAATAGAATCGAAACTTACCCACCAATCAGATGATTCTCTTTTATACAAATTGGGCGAGTTGCAGACTAAGTTTGAAAGCCTTGGTGGTTATGAAATTACCGCAAAAGCAGAGGCAGCCTTATGTGGATTGGGATTTCGAGTTGAGCAGTTCAACAAGCCGATGAACTCGTTTAGTGGCGGCTGGCAAATGCGAGCTGGTTTGGCGCAAACTTTGATCCTTGATCCAGACATTCTTTTACTTGACGAACCATCAAATTATCTTGATGTACCCGCTATTGAATGGATGCAGCGATATTTAAGGAATTTTAAGGGAACGTTATTACTAATATCTCATGACCGCTACCTGCTGAACACATTAACCAACGTAACGTTAGAAATTAATGCTGGTTTAGTCAATCGTTATCCTGGTGACTATGATTACTACGTAAAACAACGAGAGATACGATTTCAGTCACTGCATGCAGCGAAAGAGAACCAGGATAAATTACGCAATCAGTTGGAAAAGTCAATTAACCGATTCCGGGCCAAAAGTACCAAGGCATCTCAAGTGCAGAGTTGGATTAGGACAATTGAAAAAATGAACCAAATCGACGTTCCAGATAATCTGAGATATTCAGGAAAAATCAATATACCTGATGCGCCAGCAAGTGGTGCAGAAATGTTGCGACTTGAAGAGATGGGACATTCCTATGATAAAAATACCTGGATACTTAAGAAAGTCGACTTGCAAATCGAACGTGGGGATAAAATCGGTTTCATTGGTTATAATGGTATGGGAAAAACCACCCTGCTCCGCATCATTGCAGGCCAGCTTGACTATCGTGAGGGCAAGCGGGTGATCGGGCACAAAGTGATAATAGGTTATCAAGCTCAGGAGTCCACCGAAACTCTGATTCCCAATCAATCGATCTGGACAATTGTTAAAAATGCAGCTCCTGAATCGGCAACAGACAAAGATGTACGAAATGTCCTGGCAACCTTTGGGTTTCAGGGTGATGCAATCCAAAAGATGTGTGAGGTATTAAGCGGTGGCGAAAAAATACGGCTTGCATTCGCCAGGATTTTTATTAAGCCACCAAATTTACTCATTTTAGACGAACCTACGACCCATTTAGACATTGCAGCACGCGAGGGATTACAGGAAGCCGTAAAAAACTACAATGGCACTGTTTGTCTGGTCAGTCATGACATTGAATTCATTAGAAATTCGGCCAGCACAATCATTGCAATGAATGGTCAGATGGGTATAAAAAAATACTATGGGGATTACGACTATTACCTGGAAAAGACAGCAGCCGATGGCGTTAATGCTAACACAGAATCTACCGTAAAACCTAATCCAGAAAATAAAAATAAGTCAAAGACAAAGAATAAAAGTCAAAAATCCAATTCACAAAATAAGTTGAATAAAAGAGAGCGGGAACTAAAAAGACAGATAACCACAATCGAAGAAAAAATTGCAAACTGGGAAAAGGAAAAGTCAGATCTTTTAGGTCAAATCGAAAACAATGAATCAGGAACTGATTATGGCGCTATCAATCAACAGTTGCAGGAATTAGATAACCAAATAAATTCTGCTTATAGCAAATGGGACGGTTTTACTGAACAATTAGACATGTTAAATGTGTGATCTCCGTTTATAGAATTTTCAACATCTAAACGGCATAGTAGGGGAGTTCCTAATATTCCTAAGGAACAGCTCGGATTTTTATGATTTATTATTTACCTTTAGCCTCAAGCACAGGTCGTTTGTAGTGAGCCAAGTAATTGGCGTTTTCTGAGCAGTGCAAAAGAACAGCGATGATCCGCCTTCGCCCAAATGGCTACGACGAGACAGGCTCGCTTAACTACAAGCATGATCGTCCGGCAATTTTGGAGTTTCATTCAGATATAACCTCCATCATTCAAAGGGAAGTAGGTAGTTAACTACCTACAGGCAGTAAGTTATCACTGGCACATTGAGTAACCCAAGTCGTCAAAACTCTTTATGAACAACTATCGATTACATCAATTCATTAAGAAGAAAGAGACGATATTTATAATTGTATTCATCCTATCCTTCCTGGCCATTGCCATCTCAACCTTATCGGATTATGGGTTAACCTATGATGAAGCAGAGTTCTACTTTGGTGATAAATATTTTTATTTTCTGAAGGAACGAAATCCGGATTATCTGCTATTTGAAAAAGATAATATTGACCTGTATCACCGAGATGATCATCCTGATTTTTACTTCTTTTCTTCGTTCATAAAACAGAATCCACATCACGTGTGGCCGGTAGGCGTGACGGCTTCAAGCTTCACAAAATACATCTTCTTCACAAAACTCGGATTACTGGATCCAATTGATGCCCATCATTTAATTGTGCCGGTAGCGGTTGCAGTTCTGCTTATTATTTTATATTATTTTACCCTACACCAATTTGGATTTTGGCCGGCATGTATCAGTATCCTGTGTTTAATCATTCATCCCAGATTCTGGTCTCATCTTCATCATAACACCAAAGATGTTCCGATTACGTTGATGTTTGCCATTGTCATTATCTTGTTTTATTATGGGATAACTGAACGAAAACATAAACTAATACTACTTTCATCAGTATTTTGGGGTATAGGATTAGCGACTAAGGCAAATGCAGTTTTTATACCTATAATTCTGCTTCCTTGCCTAATTTCAGTTATACATCATCGGTATAAAGAAACGGAATCATTAGCAAGTCGATCCGAATTAATTTCCCTGTCTTTTTTCCCAATTATCGGTCTATTTTTAATGTTAATCTGCTGGCCCTACTTACTCATCGAATTTCCAGAAAACTTAATTGCCCATTGCCAATACCTTATAAGCCGAGGTGGTCAAGGCAGTCCATCATGGAATGAGATGCCTATTATTCATGCTGTAACGACAATGCCGATATCGATTCTTTTTCTATTTACAGTTGGTGTTATTATTATCTTGCGTGAAACTGTTAAAAGAAAAAGATTGACACCTCTTTATATGCTGCTGTTTTTATGGATCACAATTCCTATACTTCGAGTATCGATTCCAAAGGCAATTGATTTTGATGGCATTCGCCACTGGTTAGAATTTCTCCCTCCTACGGTCATTATTGCGGGTATTGGCGGGTCTTTTTTGCTTGAACAATTATCATCATTGGTGGCATATAATAGTAAAAAATCCAAGTCATCCAATTTCAGGCAACTTACCAAAATTGGTACAATAGTCCTTTACTTTCTCCCGGTAATTCATTGGAATATTAAAAATCATCCATATCAGTTAGCGTTTTTCAATAAATTCATTGGTGGATTAAAAGGTGCACAGGAGCGCAATCTTCCTCAAGCAACGGATTATTGGGGCTCTAGTTACCGTAAAGGTATCGACTGGCTAAATAAAAATGCCGAAAAGGATTCAATGCTTTTAGTCGGCGTTGGTGGACATATTGTTCATATTACCGAGAAGATTTGGTTGCGTGATGATATCATCAATGTACGTATTGCTCTTCACCCTAAGACTCATGAAATCAGTCCAAAGCTAATCGATGCGATTCAACATCATTCAAGCAGCGTCTATATGATGTATATCACTCGTAAAGAACATTATTTCCCTTATCTTGAAGACTTCGACCAAAGACTAAACCCCATCTTTAAAATTGACGTTGATGGCGGAACAATTCTTAAGATATTAAGCATAAAAGTGAAATTGATCTGAAAACAATATATGAAAATTGCTTATTAGAATTGATAATAAATTAGGTACATTTTAATAATCACATCAGCGCAAAATCCATTATTTATAATTCCAACTTTCATGGTGAAATTATGAGCGTTCTTTTTTAGGTTTTCCTGAATCCGTGAAGGTTTTCTTTGAATGTAGTTGCGAGGCAGTAAGTATTTAGCTGTAGTGACTACTGCAACTGCTTACTAACGAAGTAAATGCGTTCAAAGAAAGCCTCCACAAAGTGGCGACCTATTGCAAATTTGTAAAATACCTAATAGTTACTGGCGACACGAGGTCGTCATATTTTTGTTCAGCACAATATGTGACTGAACCCGGTGTTTCGCCACCGGTATCCTGAGAGGCAGGCGAATCTACGCGCTGTTGTAGATGGCCTGACGCCCTTCGAACATGTACCAAAGGTCGATTTGACCGGGGAGGAAACCGTGAGGTTGAGACCCTCCTGGTAGTCTGAAACCGGGTGAGGGCTAGGATTGGATGATATGGTTAACATATGTGAACAACTGAAAGCATCGTGAATAGAAGAAAGCCAAACAGACTGATAGGCTTGCCCCAAAAAGGGACATGGGTGAGGATACGGGGGTCTAACTTGACCGTACGCAGACCAAATACCCATCGGTGTAGAGGTTGAACCTAAGTCATCTGTAAAAGGAATATGACGGAACGTGGAAAGCCGATAGAACCGCTCCATGAAAGGAGCAGGCAAACCGTAAGGCACGCTGTTGGAACTATCGGGGAATGATGTCGGAAAGTAGCCAACGCCTTTTTGTAATGAAAGGGATATGCTGAAGTCCGACAGGTGCCTTATCGTGAGAGAGTTTGGATTATTTCTTAGTTGAGGAAAGCAAATGACGGCAGTTTTATTGCCGGTGCGTCTCAATATCTGGCCTGAGGCTGTGGT